>NZ_KV917368.1:695088-1026728 GCF_002019605.1 Alkalihalobacterium alkalinitrilicum
CGGGGCTGGTTTTCAAAGGTGTAACCTCATTCGAAAAAGATGTTTAATTCTAACCGTTTTCAACAGAGTTGTTTAACAGCGCTTTAATTTTAATGTTTTAGCCTTCTTTAAGTAATGGGAAATACTAATAATATTCAATAATGTCAATTATTAGATAAATAAATAAAGGAAGTCTGGTGGTGAAAAAATGGACAAAAATTTCAAACCCAGCGGTTACAATTCTTTATCGCCTTATTTTGTAGTCAACGGTGCTCAAAAAATGGTGGACTTATTAACCAAATTATTTAATGGCAAGGAGCTGCGACGCCACGATATGCCTGACGGATCGATTATGCATGTAGAAATTCAAATTGATGATTCCGTCATCATGATTGGGGACGCTTCGGAGCAATTCCCCCCTAATACCCATCTCATTCATATTTATGTGCCTGACGTAGACGCAGTATTTGAAAAAGCCATGACATTAGGGTGTTTTTGTATGGAGTTACCAAATGTAAGAAAAGGTGATCCTGACAGAAGGGGAACGTTTAAAGATTTTGCGGGTAATATATGGTCAGTTGCAACTCAGCTTTAAAAGATAACCTACTTTAATATAGAAAAGAAACAACAGTGCCATTTGCTACGCAGTACAACGATACTTGTAAAAGAATATCCTTTTAAGAGACGATTGCATTTTAAAGTGATCGTCTTTTCTTCGCATTTGCCCATGACTGTGCAACAATTAACTTCAAGTTTAGGACACTTTTGCTGTTGAATTTAACGTATTATTTTAAGTAAAATAATGGTATAATAATTTCAGTGAAAGGAGTTGATATTATGCCAAATATTAAACCTGTTTCAGATTTAAGAAATTACAATGAAGTTTTAAAGGACATTGCAGTAGGTGATCCAGTTTTTTTAACGAAAAATGGACGAGGTAGATATGCCATTGTTGATATTGAAGAATATGAGAAAAACCAAGCTACGATTAAACTGCTTTCAAAGCTTATGGAAGCTGAAAAGGCAATAAAAACTGGAGATGAGTGGCTAACTGAAGAACAAGTTGAGAATGATCTTGGAGTCTAATAATTATGTATAAGTTGAGAATAAACCCTGTTGCTAAACAAGACTTGTATGATATTAAGGAATATATTACTAAAGAACTTGATAATCCGACGGCTGCTGTAAGTGTAGTTTCAAATATCATTGAGAGTTACAAAAAGCTAAAAGATTACCCAATGTTAGGCCTAGAGTTATCATCAAAGATTAGTATTGAAACAGATTACCGGTATCTAGTCAGTGGGAACTACATTGTTTTTTATAAATTTGATGATGTTTACGTATCGATCTATCGAATTTTATATTCTAGAAGAGATTATGTAAAGTTATTATTTAACGAAGAAATGTATACAAATAATGAACAGTGATGCCCCCTAAAATACAAGAATTTGACGCGACACTCTAAATCTGGGTGTCTTTTTTGTGCAAAAATACCTTGAACTGGCACACCTACTCAAAGTGTTTTCAGAGTTAACGTACATAAGAAGTTATTTATATACTTGTTTTCAACAACAAATTCGAACTATTGCTGAAAAAATTCTCTGTTTATTAAGCAAACGGCGTAGGGATGGTGGGGGCCTGTACCCCAATAGAGTAAAGCATTACCATAGCGGGGGACAGGCCCCGCTTTTGACCCTGAATATCGAGAGACGGTTGAAGAACAGCTGAAAGATATAAACATAGAAGATTTAGGGATGGAAATATTAAAGACCTTAGTAGAAAAAAGTCATTATTATAAATATGGTGATATTTATTCCAAACATCGTTTGAGAATAACTAATGTTCTAACCTATTTATTTAGTCATTATATTAAAAAGCCATTAAAAATTGATGAAGAAGGTGTATTGTACCTCCATCAATTGGCAAAGCAACATTTGAATTTTGAGCTTTCTAAAACCGTGCGTTCCATTGAAGCGCGTATAAGAGATGTGGAAAGTCTAATTCTAGTGGACCGAGCGACATTTCAATATTTTGATAGAGAGAACTTTGACCCTGCCATCATGTCAAAGATCGAATCTTATATAGATGACCAGTTTAAGCAAAAAAAGGAAATTATAAATGTAGAAGAAGTTTATGAAAAGTTCCAAGACCGACTCGTACACCTTAATATCCATAACAAAATTCATTTATATTCTCTAATCCGTTTTTATTTGGACGAAAAGTATACGATTGGCCAAGGGAACACGCTCAACATTTATAAAAATAAAAAATCAAGACAAAGTGTTGAGGAACGGCTTGTAGCCTATATGAAAAAGCATGGTGGAATTTGTTCTAAGGAACAACTCCTTGAGGTGGTAAGCCCACTGTTTAAAGTAGATCTGGCGATAAATTCTTCCGATAAAATTATTAGCTGGGGAAGTAAGAATGCCATCCTCGTAAATAAGTTAAACATTAAGGCTAATGAAAAGGCTGTTCTATTAGAGTTTATTGACCAATCGTTCAAAAATGGATATGCGACCGCTAATTCCATGTATAAAGAGATGATGTTTAATCGGAAGTTGTCTTCGATTGTAAGAGATAAGAACATTGATGATGCGAGTAAGCTACCAGCTATTATTAAGCTGCTAAAGCCTACAGTGAAAGGTCATACCAACTATTTATATGTAGATGGGTTTGAACTTGATAGTTTCGAGAAATTAATAGAAGCTCATTTCACTGGTGAAACATCGCGGCAAGAAATCAAAGAGTTTATTTATGAGCATGGATATAAAGAAATGATGGTTACGAACTTTCTTAAGCGGGTCCTAGATAATGAAGTATTCATTGAAATCGATATAGATCAGTTATATCCTGCGAAATTATTAAAAGTAAATGAAGCTGAGCTTTCTGAAATTGAAACTTACGTGAGAGAGAAGATCGGCGATGGGGAATATCTCTCACTTAGTCATTTAAAAGGCTATCGTCGCAAACTACCTGACATCGGTTTTCGCTGGAATCCTCACCTGTTGCAAAGTGTCCTTCAACGCTGTGGGTTTCGCCAAATTAAAAAGACATTCAATGACTATCGATATGACAAGGTCATTGTCGTTAGAGAAGAAAGTTCAATTCAGTCATTTGAGGATTTGATCCTTAATGTGCTCGAAAATGAATACGAGGGGAACCTTCATGAAATTGCGATCTATGAATTTCTGATGGAAAAAGGAATCGTGCGTGAACAGGAATATATGCACAAAAAAGTCTTACCGTATGAAATCAAGACGAGCGAACGACTACACTTTGATGAACTAGGGATTGTTACAGTAAAGAAGGGATAACGAATGTCGTTTAAAAATTTAGAACTGAAATTTAAGTACCGTTCGGATGTTGATCAAATTCATGCTGACTTTTACAGTAAGGTGTTAGAAAAGTCCATCAGATATGACCGAGCAGTGGGTTACTTTACAAGCGGGAGTCTTGCTGTTATTGCGAGGGGACTTGAGAAGTTTTTAGGCTCAGAAGGGAAAATCCGTTTGATTGCCAATCCCCACTTAACAAAAGAAGACATCGAAGCGGTTCAGCTTGGATATGAAGCGAAATACGATGTTGTGGCTAGAAGCCTTCTACGAGAAATTGAAATTTGTGAAGAGACGATCCGTGAAGACACACTTAATATTTTAGCTTGGTTGATCTATGAAGATAAATTGGAGCTAAAGATTGCTTTTACGAATAACAATAGCCTTTATCATGAGAAGTTTGGCATCTTCTATGACGGTTTCGGAAATCAACTATCATTTTCTGGATCTGCAAATGAAACCGTCGGTGGAATCAGAGACAATTTTGAAAAGATTGATGTGTTTTGGAAAGAACATGACCACGCGCGAATCACGGACATGGTGAAAGACTTTGAAAGCCTGTGGAACAACACGACAAACGGCCTAACGATAATAGAGATGCCAGACATTTTAAAGGAAAAATTAAAAGGGTACAAAAAGGAGCGAAAACCTATCAAACCTACTGAAATTAAACCACGTCCATACCAAAAGGAGGCCATGGAGGCAGTTATAGGAAATAACTGGACTGGTATTTTAGAAATGGCTACAGGAACTGGTAAGACGATCACAAGTCTCATGATTGCCAATGAGTTTTATAAGCAACATGGACGGATCTTTCTCGTTATCATCGTTCCGTTTACACATCTGGTAGAACAGTGGGAAGATAACTGTCAACTCCTTGGTTTTAGTAGTTTTACGTCATGTTACGGGAATAAGAAAGTATGGGCAGGTAAACTTCACACGGATGTGAGAGACTTTAATATTAGCATGATCAAAAAGCATGTTGTAATCACGACCTACCGAAGTGCAGCTTCGGAAGAATTTAATGAATTAATCGATAAGTTAAAAGGGAAAAGCTTCTTAATTGCCGACGAATGCCACTATTTCGGTGTAAATAGTTTAAGAAATCATAAGTTCACAGGAATGGAAGCTAAGCTAGGACTATCTGCAACCCCAGATCGCTGGTGGGATGAGGATGGAACGCGCTTTATCACCGACTTTTTTGGAGACACCGTCTATGAATACGATATGAAAACAGCGATTCAGAATGGAGCCCTAACGGAATACACGTATCATCCTTATATAACGAATTTAACGGACGATGAAATGGATAAGTACGAGCGTTTAACAAAGAGACTCATTCACTTATATGGATCTGATCAACCCGATCATGAGGAAATTAGTGAGATCAATCGAAAACGGGCCCTTATATTAAGTAAAGCAGAGAATAAAAAAGCAAAATTATTTTCTATATTTAGAGAAAAAGAGCGGGCAAGTGTCTCGCACACACTCGTTTATTGTGCGCCAGGTGAAGTAGAAATGATTACGAACCAATTGTCCCAGCTCGGTTATCGTGTGCACCGATTTGACTCAAAGGTAAGTCTAGAAGATCGTATGCAAATATTGAAGTCATTTGCTGAAGGAAAGATCCAGATCCTTGTAGCTATTAAATGTCTTGACGAAGGTGTAGATGTGCCAAGTACGAAGACAGCTTATTTCTTAGCGAGTACCTCGAATCCGCGTGAATTTGTTCAACGTCGTGGCCGTATTTTACGTACGTTTCCTGGTAAGAATATTGCTGAAATTTATGACTTTATCGTTTTACCAACAGGTACTAGCGATCAAATGTACAAGTCTATTGCTTCAAAAGAAATTCCGAGGTTTGCTGAGTTTTCTAGATTTGCAATCAACAATTACAACGCCAGAGAAATTGTAGGACGAGAATTACAAACTTACTCTCTTGAGTATTTAATGGATAAATTACCTTGGGAAGTGTATAGAGAATTTCAAGAGAACATGGGGGCTATATAAATGAGTATAAATAAAGATCTAGAGAAAAAAATAAATCAATTTCCAGGAGAACTAAGTGATATTGCTAAGCTATTATTACGAGATCTTGAGGCTGGAAGGAAGTCACATACAAGTATTGAAGAAATGATTCGTGAGGAAATTAGGGAGTTGGTTTTAGAGGAGGAAGGTAAATGCAGCTGAACAAGATCATTCTAAAGAATTTCCGACAATTTTACGGTGAACAAACGATCGAGTTTGCTAGTGGGAATGAGAATATCACGATCATCTTTGGAGAGAACGGAAAAGGAAAAACGGGGATCTTTCGTGCATTAATGTTTGGTTTATACGGGAGCACACATATCCAACAGGATAACCCGAAGGAAAAAATACATCTCGTCAATTTTCTAGCTCTAGAGGAAAATCCAAACATGCCGATTGATACAGCCGTTTACCTTGAATTCGAGCACCGCGGCAAAGATTACGAGATTAGAAGATATGCAAGCGGGTATAAGACGGGCCAGACGATTACGGAAAGAATCCTCGATACAGAGTTGTATATTAAAGAAGCTGGCAATTTCCCAGCGGAGCCAATAACAGATGAAAAAGAAATAAAAGAGATTATCAATGGCATTCTGGATGAAAACATTAAAGATTTCTTTTTATTTGATGCTGAAAAAATTGAAACTCTGGCGAAAACTGATGTAAAAGTGAAAGAAGAAGTAAAGAACGGTATCGTTAAACTTCTACAAATAGACAAGCTAGAAGCGGCGATTTCGATTTTAAAAAAGCTTCATTCATCAGAGAAACGAAGAGTGCTCGCTTCTTCACATAACTTAGATTTAACGAGAAAACAAAATGAAATTGATGCAATTGCAAACGAAATTACTGATATGCAAGAAAGGGTCCGTTTGAAGTTAGAAAATAAGACATCATGCTCACTTGAAATTGAGCGTATTGAAAGTCAACTTGCTGAAAATGAAGAGGTAAAACTCATACAAGAAAAAATGGAAGCGGAAAAAGAAAAGAAGAACATTCACCTTCGTTTTGCTAAAGATAAAAAGAATGAGATTAAAGGAGAACTCGTCACGAATGGTTATCATTTAATTATGAAGGATACGTACCAATCGGTGAAAAATTACTTAGATCAAATCCTTGTGGATCAAAAGGATTTAATTCCGATCGAAGTCATTGAAAAGTCGCTTCAAGATTTAGTATGTGCATGCTGCGGTAACGACTTAAAGGAAAATAAAGATCATTTAACGCAAATCGAGTTGCTCAAAAACAATTTTAAGCGATCCGAACTTACACCATTAATCTCTCAAATCACATCTAGTATCCACGATTATTCGATGAGTGAAGAAGAGATCGTTCATTCTATTGAACGAAAACTTCGCGAGTTTCGAGAACTGAAAGATGAAATTGAGCAAATTGACAAAGAAATTGATAAATACAGTGGCAACATCCAACTCAAAGCTCAAGAACAGGAGAACTTGAAGAATCTAGAGGCATCATTAAAGGATAAGAAAGAATTTCTAGTCAGCGTAGAGGGAGAAATTCGAGATCTTAATTTTCAAATCAATGAAAAAGAAAAGCAGAAGGATGCGTTAGACAAGGAATTTTCAAGGTTATTAAGAGAAAATGAAAGTCTACGAATTGACTCGAAAATCTTACAATATATCGAAACATTAAAAGATCATTTTGACGCTGTTTTTAAAGAGTATAGTGATGAAATGCGAGCGAAACTTACTACTGAGACGACACAAATCTTTAAAACACTAATCGATCGCAAAGATAAAGATTTAGTAAGACGTATCGATATTAACGAGAAATATGAAATCGATATTATGAACTGGGAAAATATTAACATCACCCAAGATGTCTCTCAAGGACAACGACAAGTAGTTGCCTTATCGTTTATCACCGCTCTTGCAAAAATTGCAGCTGGCGGATCCGATGATATTAACTTCCCATTGTTCATGGATACTCCGTTCGGTCGGATAAGCGGAAATAACCGAGATCATTTAATCGATAATATCCCGAACCTAACGTCACAGTGGGTGCTTCTTTTAACCGATACGGAGCTTTCAAGAACCGAAGAAATTCGATTTAAGAGTACGGGTAAGCTTGGAAAATGGTATAAACTTGAACAAATCAAACCAGGACACTCTAACATAGAGCCAATTGAAGTCACTGAATCAATGGCAACAAGGGGGTAAACAATGGACTTTCTAGCAGATCAAGCATTGCTATATACCAGTAAAAAATATGAAGAAATCTACTTTTATTTCAATACAAAGTTTGAAGTAAAGTATCAAGACCTATTCTTACTGTGTGCCAGTTTAGGTTTTAAAAAAGACCAAAAGGATAGTATCGGTGACCGAGGACGTGAATTTAGAACCAACTACTTAAATACGCGTCAGAAAGCCACAGCGTATTCAATTATATTAAGCGACTCCGAACTAGGAAGAAATATTGAAGCCTTTAGCGATAAAGAATTTCCGAAAAAAGCTAGGAAACGTCTAGAAGAGTATGCAGAAGGTGGAATGCAAATCCTTGTAGAAGAAGTATTCGGCAAACGCTGGGATGGCAATACCCTTGACCCAGCATACAAAGAGTATGAGGTAGACCTACTTAGTTATATTTACGGTGACTCAAAAGAAATACCTTTTTAATTTCTATTCAATTACACCACCTAAAGAATCAATCGATTACAATTGATCCTTTAGGTGGTTTTTTAATTCTCACAAATAATATAGAAGCGTAGGGGAAAACGAATGATTAAAAGACAAGCAGCTATCAATACAGCATGAAGGGCAAAACCTTTCTTACCCCTACATATCTAACAAAGTAATGGTTCTTTTTCACTACTCCCTTCACGCTCCTAAACCACTATGGTAAAATGGAAAATAATACATAAAAAGGAATGTTGTCTTATGCCAATTTACAATAAACTCGTTCGTGATAAAATACCTGAAATTATTCAAGCAGCAGGGAAGGGTTACCGCACTAGACAATTGGATGATATGGAATACATAAAAGAATTAAAAATTAAATTAACTGAAGAGATGGCTGAATACCAAGAAGCGCAAACCGATGGACAAGCGATAGAGGAGCTTGCTGATGTGTTGGAAATCATACATAGTCTTGCTGTAGTTCATGGCTCTAGCATGGAGGAAGTGGAGTCAATACGTAAAAAGAAAGCAGACGATAGAGGAGGCTTTCAGGAGAAGATTTTCCTGATTGATGTGGATGATGAGTAGGATCATCTTCTTTTTATAATTGGCGGTCTGGTCAGGAGGGGTGTAATGAGTCATAAATTAAAGGTTGGTGAGTTAAAAGAGCTTTATTTAACAGACGAAGAAATTTGGAGAATATTTACGGTTGTTTTATCGAGTAAGTCGGCAAAGTCAGCTACTTACAAGTATGCTTTTTTAAAATCAATCATTGAAAACTTATATCAAGTGAATGAAGAGTTTGAGCTAATGTATGACCAGTTAGCATTTTCATTTGCAAAAATATATTGGAATTTAATTGTTCGTCATAATTTGTTAAACCATAATACTGGTAGTACAGCTAGAGTTGTAAAAATTATAAAAGATGAGCAAGAAAAGAATGATGTACCATCTGAAATGATTTTTGATAATATAAATGACTCAATACAAATTAAACTAGTAAGTAAAGTAAAAACGACTATGAAAATCAATGTTTTTGGTGCACTTTATGGTGATACAAGGGGAAGTTTTTATGCGTTCGATCATAAACGAGAAGTATTTAAAATAAACCCAGCTGTTCATCGTTTTATGATGAAATATCAAAGAATAATAGTAAACCTTACTAATTACCACATGGCTGCAATGATTGAATTACTAAATGAGGTACCTAATATTAATTATCTCCTTGAAAAGGTAGAAAGCATTGCACGGCGGTCATCATTACGTCCTTTTGAAAAAGTATTACTACATTATTTTAATGCCAACTGTTTTTATTGTAATAAGTCTCTTACTGGAGCGAAGAGAGAAACACATGTGGATCACTTTATTCCATGGTCATTTGTTCAGTCGGACCATATCTGGAACCTTGTTTTATCCTGTAACAAATGTAACAGTTCCAAAAGTGATAAGTTACCAAAGAGGAATTACCTTGAGTACATCATCGAACGAAATGACGATTTAAATGATAAAAAAGAGGACGCTAATATCACGAATTTAATGAAAAACTACAAGCATAAAAAGATTATTATGCTCTATGATTATTCGATTAAAAATGGGTTTGATACGATTTGGACACCGTGATGCTGTATAAGGAAATTAGAACTTTTCAATTTCTATAATTAATAACATAAAAGGGGAAAGTGAACTTGCAATTATCTAATAAACAATTTGAAGTTTTTGATCGTGATGATTTTACATATCGAGTAAGTAGATCAGATGCAGTTCAAGTAAGTAAAGATTATAGAACGACATGGAATCAGTGGAAGGAACTCGTTACTGAGTTATATAGTAAATATAAAACTAATGGGTTAGAGGTAGAAGGTACAGAAAATTGGCAGAATAGCGGAAGTCTTTCAAAACGTTTTTGGTCGAGGCTCAAGTTTAATACACGTTTAGATTCATCTTCATGCATTGCTGCAATGATCAACTTTAAAAACTTTAAATTGTACCTTGAATGGCATAATTATAGGACAAAAGAATCCTCGAATTCAATTCATGATCATAACCAGTGGATGAATTATATAGAAGAATGGATTACGAATTTTAATATTGATCCTGAGAATTACAAGGTGTGGACCTCATATGATGGAGATCATGATTTATACTATAGTTTAAAGGATTATTTGAGTACACCACAAATAAGAGAAGACATATTAAATCTCTTAAAAGAAGATCCGAAAGAGTGGGTACGTATTGGAACAGTAATTCCTAAAGAAAAAGCACTTAAAATAGATGACATTGTTGAATTCACAGAAAGTTACCTAGAAGAGTTGCTTTGGTTATATAGAAAAACGGAACAAAAAACATCGGTAATTAATGATTATAAAGATGAGTATGACAGTAAAGAACAAAACTACTGGTGGCTCAATTCCAATCCTGAAATTTGGGATCTTCAAAATGTGGACTTAGGTGTGAAGGAAACTTACACTTCTTATAATGCTAACGGAAATAAACGGAGAGTATACAAACATTTCGAGTCCGTTCAACCAGGTGATCTCGTCATTGGCTACGTATCTTCTCCCGTAAAGGAAGTCACTGCGATTTGTGAAATTACGCAAGGTCTTCATGAACGGGAAGAAGAGGAAGTGATTGAGTTTAAAAAGATCGAACAGTTAAAAAATCCAATTCCATTAAGTCAATTAAAAAGTGTTCAAGAGCTTGAAAATAGTGAGCCGATGGTCAACAATCAAGGCAGTTTATTTAAATTAACGAAAGAAGATTTTGAAACGATTCGAGCAATCATTGATGAGGCGAATGATGCTCCATCGAGTGATCCTGTTTTACCACCGTATACGATCAATGATGCGATGGAAGACCTTTTCATGGATGAAGACACTTTTTATGAAATGACAAAGATATTAGATTATAAGAAAAATATAATTTTACAAGGACCCCCAGGCGTTGGAAAAACCTTTGTCGCTAAACGCATTGCTTACTTCAATATGGGAGTCAAAGATGAAGAACGTATTCAAATGGTTCAGTTTCATCAAGCCTATTCGTACGAGGATTTCATCCAAGGTTACCGTCCAAAAACAAATGGTGGGTTTTACCTGAAAGATGGTGTATTTTATCAATTTTGTAAGAAGGCTCAGCGCGATCCAGAACATGATTATTTTTTTATCATTGACGAAATCAATCGTGGGAACTTAAGTAAAATCTTTGGAGAACTAATGGTCCTGATTGAAGGTACGAAAAGAGGAGAGGAACACGCAATAAACTTAACGTACTCTGAAGATTTATCAGATAAATTTTACATTCCTGACAATCTCTATATTATCGGAACAATGAATACTGCCGATCGTTCACTTGCCATTGTGGATTATGCTTTACGTAGAAGGTTTGGGTTTATTACACTTGAAACACAATTGGAGAGTGAGAAATTCAGGGAATTCTTACATGAAAGGCTATCAGACGAAGATCTCACAGAAAAAATTATTCGAAAGTTTAAAGACCTTAATCGAGTAATTCGAGAAGAGGAGAAGGATTTGGCTAAGGGCTTTGAAATTGGTCATAGTTACTTTGTCCCAACAGATAATGCAACAAAATTAAATGAAGAATGGTATAAAAGAGTGATTCATACTGAAATCGTACCACTTCTTGAAGAATATTGGTTTGATGATCAAGAAAAAATTCACCAATTCAAGCAAAGGCTATTAGATTAAAAGGTGTATCAAATGGAAATTCCAATTCAGAATATCTATTATATGCTCTGCTACTCCTGGGACAAGCTTAAGGAAAAGGATGTTGTCGATGTTAGCGGTTTAAATAGTACGAAACTAGTCAACCTTTTTGCTAAAGTATTATTAGAAGGGGTCAAACATCAGTTGAAACGAGGTTTGGATCGCGGTTATGTCACACAACATGATGAAATAAGAGGGATCAAAGGCAAAATTGATTTTACGAGTTCTATCCAAAGCCTTTCGTTTCAACAAGCAAAGGCGTTTTGTACATATGATGAGCTAGAATATAATGTCCTTCATAATCAAATCATAAAAACAACATTACATTTGTTAACAAGGACTAAGGGGCTAGATGCTATACTTAAAGATGAGATGATAGGCCTTTATCGCCTTCTACGTGAAATAGAAACGATTTCAATAACAAAACATCACTTCAACCAAGTAGTGATCCATCGAAATAATCGTTTTTACGAGTTTTTAATCCTTGTATGCGAAATTATATATGATCATCTTCTACCTGATGAAGAACCAGGAAAGATGAAGTTTAAAGATTTTTTGCAGGACGAAAAAATGATGCCTTATGTATTTGAGAATTTCATTCGAAACTTTTACAAACATGAACAAACGGATTATAAGGTGTTACGGGAAAATATAAAATGGAATGCTGAAGCAGAACAACAAGAAGATCTGGATTATCTTCCCCAAATGCAAACCGACATTACTCTTAGGTCACCTACTCGTAACCTGATTATTGATACTAAGTTTTATAAAAACACATTTCTTTATAATTTTGGTAAACCAAAAATTCATTCTAAGGATCTCTATCAACTTTCTTCTTATTTGTCAAATGTGCAAACACAAGAAGAACCTGGGTACCCGAAGTGGGAAGGAATGTTACTTTATCCAACTGTGCAGCAGAGTGTTACTTTATCATATAACTTTCATAGGCACCCATTGTGTATTAAGACAATTAATTTAAATCAAGACTGGGAGTTGATTCATCGAGATTTGTTGTTAATGATTGCATAATCTCGGGATATTAAAGAAAGTCCTACAAGTAGGGAATGATAAAAGCGGTAGAATTAGAATTATAGAAGGAGTGCACCATGCTAATTCCTGTAAATATTAATCATCACGGAATTCAAGATAGTGAGGCTGAATTAATAAGATTGACTTTTAAAGAACTGGGGATCAAGGAAAACGATATCGAAAACTATTTGAAGCACAACTTAGATCTTTTAGTGGGTGATGAGGAAAGTCTTCTTATTGTAGGCCAGCAAGTTCGAAACAAGCAAAATGGTAGAAGTGATTTAGTAGCGGTAGATGAAAAAGGAAATCTGGTGTTAATTGAAATTAAAAGAGACGTTGAAGACATACGAAATCGAAAAGAACCGTTCGAAATTCAAGCCATTCGTTATGCAGCGAATTACGCTAAAATTCAATCAAAGGATCAATTAGTCAATGATGTTTTTGTTCCTTATTTAGAAAAGCAAAAAGGAACGAGTGACTCGGTGTTAACGACGTCAGAAAGAGCGAGAAGAATTTTAACCAATTTTCTCGTGCAAAATGAAGCTGGTCAAGCTTTTAACCGTAAACAACGAATGATCCTCGTAGCATCTGAGTTTGATGAACAAACTTTGTCCGCTTGTGCTTGGTTAATAAGCAATGGGGTAGATATAAGTTGTTTTACGATTGAGCCTGTAAAGTTAAATGAGCAGTATTTATTAGATATCACAAAAGTACTACCAGTACCACACCTCGAAGATTTCTATGTGGAAGTTCAAGAAAACCATAAAGTCCGTAAATCATCTAATACAGTTCCAACAAACACTTCAAAACAATTTCTACCACGTATGAATAAGCTGTTTGATTGGGGACTGCTACGCTCAGGTGACGAAATCATCATTAAGAACTTTGAAGACTCTACTGCCATTGCGTTAAATGAAAAAGAAGTCGAATATCAAGGTAAAACAATGTCCTATAACCAGTGGGGACAAACCGTCACTAGCTGGAGCTCAATTAACATCTATGAATGGACCATTGCAGTGGGCCAGACGAAAACGTTACATGATTTGAGGTTAGAGAAGATGAGGATGGAAGAAGAAGAAGTGTAGTAATATTGTGGTGAAGGAATAACTCAAATAGCTGACCTTTGTCTACTTGAAAGGGTAACCTTTTTCGAAACTTTACATAATATAAGTTACTGTTGCCTAAAGATTTACTTATCGAACTAAAGTTAATAATATTGCTTTAAAGTGATACATAATTAGTAACTTTAATTAAATTCGGTACCTATTTAACTTATCAATAAATAGGTACCTTTTTCTATTTTAATCTACATTTTTTAACAAATTTGGTATAATAGGCATATAGTCACAGAAGAGATAAGTGATAATGTGGTACTACTGTCCCTAAATCCATCCGAACGAATTCTAACGCAGTGAACGAATTTTATTTCAAACACTGAAAAACTAATTGCCAAATGATTATATTATCTACTACAACCAGAAAACAAAGGGTTTCAACCAGATTTGCTCATGTGTTTCTGTACTAATGCTATTATTCTATTAAACTCGGAAGGTTGATCCAAGTGGAGTTTTTAATTCCTATAATAATTCTAACCATCATATTTGCAATGTTCAAACCACAAATTAAAGGATTTATCGGTGAGAAAACCATCGCAACTTTTCTATCACAACTAGATAAAGAAAAATATATAGTCATTAATGATGTTGTTCTTAATGTTGCTGGTAAAACCTCACAAATTGATCATGTGATCGTTTCAAACTATGGTGTTTTCGTCATTGAAACAAAAAATTATAAAGGTTGGATCTATGGAGGGGAAAAGAATCAATATTGGACTCAAGTTATTTATAAAAGAAAAGAACGATTTTATAACCCTCTTTGGCAAAACTATGGTCATGTAAAAGCATTACAAAATGCGCTGATTAATTTTGGTGATATTCCCTATATCCCGATCGTTGTTTTCTCGATTAATGCGACGTTGAAGAAAGTAGAGGTAACGTCAGATGTCGTTTACAGTGTGAATTTACTGAAAACGATTAAAAAATATGATCAAGAAACTCTCTCCCAATCAAAAAAGGAGCAAATCATAAACCAGTTAAAAGTGTTGAACCATCAAAAAGATGGACAGCTTAAGAAACAACATGTTCAGACTATAAAACAAAATCAAAAAACGGCAAAAGAGAAAGTTCAACAAAACATTTGTCCCAAGTGTGGTAATGCTCTAGTTATTAGAAATGGAAAAGGTGGAACATTTAAAGGCTGTAGTTCCTTTCCGAAGTGTAGATTTACGGCAAATACATAGTTTAGGAGTGAAAGTATGAGTAGTAAAAAAGATTTAGAAAAATGGATACTAGAAGCTATACATAATAAAAATGGTAGCGCTACACTGATTGAAATTTGTAAATATGTTTGGGAGTACCATGAAGATGATTTACGCAATTCAGGTGATTTATTTTACACTTGGCAATATGATATTAGATGGGCAGCAACTCACTAAAATCCAAGGTGCTTTTTTATAAAGGACGGAATGAAGTTGATATCATTTATTCCTACGGGAACAATTACATAAGTCCGTCTAGCCAATCGACCAATATGGATATATCTTTTTTCTGGATTTACTTCAAGTGAATATTCTAATACTGAATTGCCATACTGAAAAGCTTGGCATAGTAACACATCAACTAATTTTTAATACAAATATCGTGAATAACTAGTAGCTAGTAAACTTCGAATTAAACTAATTCGTAAAAATGTTTTAACTTGTGATCTAGAAACTTAGACATACTCCTTATTCCGCTTCAATATAATGGTTGAGTAGTATAAACAATAGAATAGGAGAGATGTTTAGTGAGAAAGTCATTTCAGATGGTAATATTATTAATTATCTTCACGTTGTTATTCTCTAGTGGTGCAATCGCAAAAAGTGATAACGCGAAGAAATCACTTGTGGCATTAGGTGACTCGATCCCATATGGTTATAATCTTGGGAGTAATGAAGAACCTTCAAGACTAGCGTTTCCTTATTTGATAGGTGAAGAAGCAAATTTAAGGGTTCGAAATTTAGCTGTCCCTGGGTGGAAAACGGAAGATATGTTAAACGCACTACAAAACGATCAGAAATATCGACAGGCAGTTAGGCATGCAGATTATATTACTTTGAACATTGGAAGTAATGATTTATTATTAGCTTTACAAATTGCTAGTAGTCAATGTGTTGATCAGATCCAGTTTCAACAGTGTTTATTTGAAATAATTGGAGATAGTGCTTTTTTTACTAATCTTAATAAAATTTTACATGAAATTAATTTACTGTCAGATGCACAAATTGTAGTTTATAATATTTATTATCCTTTTAGAAGTGATGATCCAATACGAGGTCATCTAAATCACGTTGGTTTACAGGTACTACCTAGTATAAATGATCAAATTGCTAGTATTTCATTTAATAAGGCGAGTATAGCAGATGCTTTTAACGCTTTTGTTATTGGTTCGGATAATCCAGGGGCTAATGTAATATTGGGCGATATCCACCCTTCGATTGAAGGGCATCAAGTACTTGCAGATATAGGATTAGAAGGTTTAGGTTTTAAATAATTTTGTTAGAGGCGCTCACAATGAGCGCCATTTTATTTATAAGCATAAATATAAATTTCTGTAAATTATATAGGCACCTTGAAAAGAAATTCCCCAGTTATTCCACGTATTAAACTAGTTTAGAATTGAAACGATTGTTAAATGCCGTTTAGAGAGCATAAATACCTTTTATACAATTAATGTAAAAGGGATAACAGCTTATCCTTGCCCATATATCAGAATGAGACACATACTCCATTTAACATTCACATAAGAACAATAGATAAAAAGAATGTCAGAGAGAAATTCAACTATAGCTTTAAAGAGAATTTATTGGACCTAATTAATTTAGTATAGGAATAAAAGAAAAGTAAAACATTTAAATAGGCATATAGAAACTATTCTTTTTTTTAGAAATCAGGTGTCCCCAAACATCAAAGGCAAATCTGAAGCAATTATTTGTCAGACAAGAGGAGATTAGTTCTTCTGAAAAATAAATCCTTTAAAGATGGGCTTGTGGCGGAAATGTTAGGCGCACACGACTCAAAATCGTGTTCCTTCTGGAGTGTCGGTTCGCCCCCGACCACCGGTACCATTTCTACATATGAACACTTGATTTTGTAAGGCTTCCTGCCAATTTGGAAGTCTTTTTATTGTTTCTACTGCACAAGACTTTTTTAGGCAAAGTCATATTCCTATGGTCATATGTACCCTTTCATAAATATTACCAATTTATAATTGAAAGGGAGTTATACAAATGAGAAGAAATAATCAATTATCAATTAATGAGATTGACTTTATTATGGACAATGTGACAAAGGAAGAAATAGACTTTGAAGAAGCATTAAAATTATTCCTTGAGGATTGTGAAATTAGGAATTTAAGGGCACATACAACCAAGTATTACAAGAATGAATTGAGTGCCTTTTATAAAATTTTAAGGGAACAGGAGATTGACCCTGCCCCACACAAGATTAGAAATGAACATATTAAAAGAAATGTTATTCTTTATTTAAAGGATATAAAAGGTCTAAAGATTGTTTCAATTAATACTAAGCTAAGAGCAATAAGAAGTTTCTTTAATTTTCTTCATAGGGAAAAGCATATTACTAACAATCCTGTTGAAAACATTAAATTATTGAAAGATAGGAAAAGTGCTATGCCTACTTTCTCAAAAGAACAACTATCTGACTTGTTTAAGCAACCTGATTTAAGAACATTCACAGGTATTAGGGATTACACAATTATGTCACTGTTACTTGAAACAGGTGTAAGGGCAAATGAGTGTGTAGGCATTTCATTAGGTGATGTAAACTATAATGAATGTACAGTATTAATTAGAAATGCTAAAGGATATAAAGAAAGACTTGTGCCTATTCAATCCACCATGAAAAATCTTTTAAAGAAATACATTGCAATTAGGGGCACTGTTAAAACAGATGCCTTGTTTGTAACAATAGATGGAACACCATTAACCAAAAGACAATTACAAAACAGAGTAACTTACTATGGTAATAAAGCCAAGATAAAAGATGTAAGATGTTCTTGTCACACTTTTAGACATACCTTTGCAAAGCTATCAGTTAAGGGTGGGGCAGATATATTTACTTTACAAAGTATTCTAGGTCATACAAGCATGGAAATGGTAAGAACTTATGTGAATTTGTTTAGTGATGATGTGATGGAGAAGCATAAAGAATTTTCACCATTAAAAAATTTAAAGAGCAGACTTTAATTGTACACAGTGTTTAATAATTCATATTTCTTGAAGATATATTTGTTAATATCAATGGTTTAACAAAATAAATTAGTAATTCAACAGAGTTTATAAATGAATTGGAAGGGGAAACTCTTCCTTTTTTATATTTGAGCAAACAAAGATAGTATTATTTGGTAAAATATGCTTATGTAATAGTTTTAAGGGGGGATGTAGTTGAATTTAAGCAATATACAATCCATTCTAAAAGAGATAGAGCAAGAAAGGTACTATATTCATAACTTTGTTGTTAAAGCACTGAGAATAGCCAAAAGTAGAAATGATGTTAAAGAGGTTATGTTATTCACAATTAACAAAACTAGCCTTAATGATACTAGCATAAAGAAAGTATATGGGGAAATGAAAGAATATGCTCTAAATATAGGTTTTTCTGAAGAAGAGCTAAAAATTAAGTTTGCTGAAGTCTGGAATGATGTTTTAGAAATAAGAAAATGTAATTGGTATGACATAAATTCAAAAAAGCTACAAAATGGCTATACATTAAATATGTCTGTAAGTGAAATGACAGATTATTTAAATCATATCACCAATTTATTAGAAGGTAATAAGTTACCAGGTGGTTTAGCTCCTTTAGACTTATATTTTGAAAATGAAAAAAAGCAACATATTGATAGTGTATATCTTAATCATAAATCAGCTTTGCAGTCAATTCTAAACAAAATTAGAGACTATATAATTGACTATTTAGTTAGAGTGGAAAGTTATTTAATACAAGTTAAGGAGAGAGAAAATATGAATGTACATGATGAGCTTTTAACATTAATTGAAAAAGGCTTTGAAATAAAAGAAAAATGCACTGTTAAAAACCAATATGGACTTGATTACATTAAAGGTTCAGATTATGTAGCATGGATTGAACAATGCAAAATGTTCATAAAAAAGAATGTTAATGATAATGAAATATATAAAACCTTTTCAGAAATAGGAAAAAGAGCAAATGGACAAGCAGAGAATTTTTTTGAAGAAATGATGGGGAAATTACAAGCCCTATTAAATTATGATTTTACAGAGGAAAATATGGGGGTAGTAGAAGAACCGAAAGTTAGTAAAATTTTTATTAGTCATGCTTCCAAAGATGTTAAGTATGTTGATCTAGTTGTCCAACTTTTAAATGATATTGGAATTAAAAAAAGTGACCAACATATATTTTGTAGTTCATTAGCTGGGTATGGTATTCCATATGGAGAAAATATTTATGAATATCTTAAAAGTGAATTAAAAAATAGTAATATAATGGTTCTCTTTATTTTATCTCACAATTACTATCAAAGTGCACCTTGTTTAAATGAAATGGGTGCAGCATGGATTTCTTCTAAGAATTATAATTCAATACTTACTCCTAATTTTGACTTCAAGCAAATTAGTGGTGCTATTGACCCTTCAAAAATAAGTTTTTACATGAATGACAATGATGGTTTAAATAAATTTAAAGATAAAATCACAGAAATCTTTGAATTGAAAGAGGTTGACTACAAAATATGGGAGGAAGATAGAAATAAATTCATTGAGAAAGTTAATGAGATAGCAGAAGAAGAAGCATCCAATTTAAATACTCAGGTACAAATAGAAAGAATAAAAAAACTTAATGAAAATGAATTAGAATTACAATTGAGATTTGTTAATGTAACTGAACAAGATATAGAATTTAAGTTTATTGATTTTGAACTAATTGATAGTAGAGGAAATAAATTAAAAATTTCTGCTGAGGATGATTATTTAGAGGAGTTTAGGCTATTTAATAAGGAAAATAAAGTTGTAAAATGGGTTTTTAAACTTGATGAGGCTCCAGAATACAACCCTAGAAGAGATGAAGGTAGTCTTTCAAAAGTTTCATTTGAAATTTACCATTAAAAAACAAAAAAGATAATTAGCAAATAAAAGGCTTTCTTTTTTATACCTCTTTTAAAGGGGTATTTTTTATGGATTGGTAATATTTACTATTGTAACTTTCTGTTATAAAATATGTTTTATAAGGAAATGTAAGGGGAGATGAGAAATGGCTAAAATAGAGTTAGAATTTATTAAGCAGATGTATAATAAATTTAAGAATACAAATGAAGAGAATATAAAGTTTCATGTTGTTACAAAATTTTTAGAGATGGTAGGATATGACCCATTAGAATTTTATTATGAACATTCTAAGTACCATAAAGATGGAAGAGCAGATATTGCAGTTAAAATAGATGAAGTAACATATTTATATGTTGAGGTTAAGCCAACAAACAATAAGTTAAATGAAAAAGAACAAAGTCAGTTGGCTCAATATTTATTTGATAGAGGGCTATCCTGGGGTATTTTAACAAATGGAAAAAACTTTATTTTGTTTAACTCTAGTATAAGTGTACTCCCCAATCCAAATAGACCTTTAATGATTGATAAAGTTGTATTTAATATAGATATCTTTAATAAAAAACATAAAGAGTTAATAGGTTACTTTAGTAAAGAAAGTATATATGAGAACCAAATATCAAACTATTTTAGGGATATAGCAAAATACAAAGCAATTAAATACCCTGATGGTGGTGGGAGTTGGAATGTTTACAAAGGTACTCTATATAATTTCTTTAAGTATTATGCACACCAACAGAAAAAATATAGAGAATTAGAACAGATAAGAATAGATGAATTTGAGGATTTTTTAAATTATGATATGGAAGTTAAGAGCAATAAAGGGAGTGGTAGAGAAATTTCTTCTATTGATACTTTTGAAAATAAGTATTCTCATATCAGGTCATTCTTTCAAATATTAAAGGAATACAATATAATAAGGTCTCATCACTTTGAAGAACAAAGAGAAAAACTGATTAAAAAGATAGATATAAATGGAAAAGATAATGAGGTAAAAGATATACTGAATGAAGATAATATTAATTTAATTCTTGAATTTTATGATAATAGAAAAGATGCCTTAAGAAACAAGACTATATTCTTGTTAAGTTTATGTTTTGGTTTGGAGAGGTCAACACTTCTAAATATAACTGAGAATTCAGTTGATAAAGGTAAATTACATATTGGTAATAGAGAACTTTTGCTCCCACCTAGATTAAAAAAACTAATAGAGCAATTAATTAAGGAAAAGAAACAAAAGAAAATAAAAATAAAGGGAGACTACTTGTTTCCTGCAAAATACAGAGACCAATACAGAGCCCTTTCAACTCATGGTATAAATTATATATTTGAAATTTTAGAAGGAATTGATAAAAGTAACCCTAATTGGAGCATATTATCACCTTCATATATAAGGGGATATCTTATTAAAAAACTATTTGAAAACAATTATTCAATTGAAGAAATAGTTTATTTAACAGGGGCAGATTTATCAAGTATTTCCAAGCTAATTCCTACAAATCATATAATGGAAAAAGTTAAATCAAGAAGTAAAAAAGACATTAAAGTTCATCCTTTCTATCAATTTTTACAATAGGGGGAAAAGCATTGTTATTAAGTGGAAAATATCCAAAAGGGGCAGGAATATATATGGTGAAAAACCTATTGAATGGAAAGTTTTATATAGGGGCTTCTAATTGTGTTTATCAAGCAGTTTTAAATCATAAGTCTGAATTAAATAGGGGCAGGTCAAGAAGTCAATCAATGCAAAGTGAATGGAACAAATATGGAGAACAGGCTTTTGCATTTATTACTTTGGAAACTTGCCACATTAGTATGTTAAAGGTAAGAGAAGAAGAATGGTTGAAAAAAGCAAAAGTAGAAAAATCAGAGGTTGCCTATAACAAATCATATAGAGGATACAATTACAATACTAGAATGATGAAGCAATTAGGTTATAAGTGATTTATCCTCGTATTTTTGTTTCATTAGTCATCCCCACCTTTAATAATATTTGTAATCGTTTAAACATTGGACCACCTTTTTCGTTGTTATTTAGAGTTAACAAACTCTATAAAGAGAGATTAATTGAAAGTAAGGGTGG
Organism: Alkalihalobacterium alkalinitrilicum; assembly: GCF_002019605.1. Taxonomy (NCBI): domain Bacteria; kingdom Bacillati; phylum Bacillota; class Bacilli; order Caryophanales; family Bacillaceae; genus Alkalihalobacterium; species Alkalihalobacterium alkalinitrilicum. Next base: position 717,087 of record NZ_KV917368.1, read on the forward strand.
TGTCGAATTGATCAGGGGGCTGGAGCAAATAAAAAAAGTTCCCCAATTACCAGGGGAACTTAACTAATCATTATTGGGGGTCTAGAGATAAATTAATGTCACGTAGTCTCGTCCATGACCTAATTGTTCTGCTACTAGTTTTCGTGCTGATTGCCTCGAAAAGCCCTGTTTTATATATTCCTTATATTTAGCTCGAGCAAAAGCAAGCCTGATCCCGTGATACGTTAGTTTGGTTCGTATTACTAAGGTTGGTGTTATCCTGGTGGTCCAATTGCTCTTCCATAACGCTAAGAGCTCCTGAAAATCTACCTCTATTATTAGCAATCCAATTTTGAATACTCTTTTTTGCCTGTTGGTGATTACGACCATGAGTAACAAAAATTCTTTCTGATGAAGTTTCTTGCAAGATTTTGGAGAGCGCCATTTTTGCACTTGAATCAAGGGAAATATCTCGTTTTATACCATTCTTGGTATTGTACAAGCTTAAATACGAGTTAGCTAGTGCTTCGATAATTTGAGTCTTTGTCAAAGCAGTCCCTTCTTCCATTCTAACACCACAATTTCTAGCTAATAACAAGGCCCAGATTATATCATCACGCTTCATAACTTATGCAACCGTTATAGCATTTTCAAGTTCAGTGTCAGTCCAAGCACGATCTACAATTTGCTTCTTTCTATCTTCCACTCCTAATACTTCGTTATTAACTGTAAGTTTATAACGAGTTTTCCTTGTCAAAGTGTGCAATTTTCTAATCGCAGCAAGATCTGTTTTTAAAGTCGTTACAGAAACTCTGGACGACTTCGATTCTTCAATAAAACTTATAAGGTGCTTATCCTGTATATTTCTAAAGTTGGAGGAATGATAGTATATAGCAAGGTGGATACAAAATGCCCTAAGAGCTTCTCGGTAACGTTCTATGCCTCTTTTTCCCTGTTGGTGGGAACGAAAATCAAAAATAGCAATAACTTGATTCCAAAGGTTTTTAAAAATTTTTTCTTCTTTTTTGGTTAACGTCCACTCACGCTTTCTGGTCATGATCTGTCTCCTTTCTCATTTACAAAGGATGCAAATTTTTCTAAGTTCACTTGAAGTTCCTTCATCTCATTTAAGATAGTCTCTGTTTCGCACCTGCTAATTAATTCTTGAAGTTCACCAAGGTATTTTTCGCCAACCTTGCCGACTTCTTTCTTTAAATTATTCCAGTACTGCTTATCCGCATCATCCTTTTTCATATCCAATGCATCTATATCTGTCACTGTAATTTTGTTAAGAGATTTTAGAGACTCGTAGTTTTTTTGTTGTTCCTCAATCCCTCGCTTTCCCAAGATTTCAGCTGCTATCCTTGTGATTTTTCCTTCTCTTAATTTATCTTGAAGTGGACTAATTAATTTAGAGAAAGCAAGGAGTCTATGGAACATGGATTTACTAATTGCCATTTGATCTGCACCATTTCTAATAGAAAGTGTCCCAATTTGGGACAGTTTCACAGCTTGTTCAATTTGGCAAAATAAATCGTTACCGTACGGCGAATAAGGTTTTCAGAAATCATTATACATACATGGTCATCCGTAGAACCTTCAACATAAATACAAGGAATTGCATCGAGTTTTAATTCCATTGATACTTTCCAGCGGTTATGACCGCAGATGATAACATTATCTTTTGTAATTTGAAGCGGAGTGTGTATACCATTCGCTTCGATATTTTATCTCTAAGACTACTGTATACGCTAGGTTTTAATTCCGAAAACAACTTGTAATTATCAGGATGTGCCTTTAAACTATTTGGATTTAATTGTACAATCTTCATTTATATATTCCTCACTTTACTATTAGTTTTTTAAATTTGGACATACTTATCCCACTTGCAAATAGAGCTGTTTCATGTCTAACTCATAATCTAAAAGTTAACTGAAACCTTGGTAGATAAGGCATGGTTAAAACCTATCTCAGTCTTTAATTTTAAGTGAGTAAGTACGAACGTCGCCCCTCGTATTGAACGAGTGAATGATATGTTAACCATTCATTGACATAGCAAATCTAAATATGAACCTGTAATTACAGGTGACTGTCGTCTTTGCTAAGTGCAAGGCTGTATCGGTGAGTGCACCACCCAGTACACCGACCCTGATATTTTTAAACCGCTCCAGGAAGCGATTGGCTCTAAATTTTAAATGGCTGCCTGCGACTCCATTGACCTTTTGATCCCGACCATCCAGTTAAGGTCATCATAGATTATTGGGAACGTAATACAACAAAGAGAATGACTATTTGCCATTCTCGTAACTCCCGATAAGGTTATTTATTAAAACTCACTTTTTTAGAAAATCAAAAAAGGCCTGCAAAAGACATAAGTAAACACACTCATATATTGAATGAGTACGTTACACTAGTCTTTTGCAGGCCATTATGGCTATTAGTAGACTTTTGTGAAGTACAGAACTTCGTAATTCACACTTGTACAGTTAAAAACTTTTTAAACCATTGTTGGGCATACTTTGCCCTTGGTTTACAGACATGAACAAAAGGTTCATAGTTTTTACTGCATACCTGAATATGCAGTAACGATTTATCCTATCGTGTGATAGATCGGAGCCATTGATGTCTATAAACGACTAGCATCATTCTGTTTGAATGTAGCCTTAATGGAATTATCTATAAGTTTTAAATACTAGAAAATAACTGTATATAGTAGATGTGCTAAAATTGAAAAGTAGGAAAAAGTTCTCAACACCATAACAAAAAAAGTGAGACACCCTCATTTAAGAAACTTGTATCCAATTTCCTTTCATTGAAAAAGGGTAATAAGGAGTTTGACCATAATGTATTTAAAGTTAGAAAAGTTTGTTGGACAAGATAAAATAAAGGAATTATCTATAAAGTTATTAAACGCAAAAACTGATACTATAGCTTATAATATAATAAAAGATATAACATCAATTGGTGAACTAAGAAAAATAAAAATATTCGTTAAATGTCAAAAAAGAGATATCGGAAATAACTTTTCTGCGTTGGCAATATATATATCCACTATTGCTATATTGTTACCGGCTATTGAGAGGTTATTTGATACGCCCTATGTTTACATAATTTTTAGCATAGCGTTAGCTTCAGGGTTGTGTATGGCTATATTCAGAGATGGTGTTCCTTTTATTAATAAAAATAATGAACACAATGCTAAAGTTGAATATATAGCATGGCTAATAGATGAGGAAATAACAAGAAGAAATCCAAGTTAGAAAAGGAGGGTTTTCATGTTGAATAGTTGTATATTTTGTAATGATGATAAACTAGAGGTTGCTTTAGAGAACGATTATTCTTTTGTTATATTTGACAAATATCCTGTAACTAAAGGACATTTACTTATTATTCCGAAACGCCATGTTAGTGACTTTTTCGAGTGTACAATGGAAGAAAGGGAATCTTTCAACCAGCTTTTGGAGCAAGGGAAGGAATTATTGGATTTAAAATTTAATCCAAGTGGATATAATATCGGTATTAATTGTGGGGAGGCGGCTGGCCAAACGGTTTTTCACGTCCACATACACTTGATTCCAAGATACCGTGGAGATATGGATAATCCACGTGGGGGAGTCCGAGGGGTAATTCCTCACAAACAAAAATATTAAAACCTTATGAGAGAGTTTCATAAGGTTTTTTTAGCTAATTTATTTATGATGGTATAAAAGAAAGATACAACACATAAAAGGATGGTTAATTTGCCTATATACAATAAACTTGTTCGAGATAAAATTCCAGAAATAATTGGAGATTCAGGAAGAGCGTATAATATTAGAACACTAATTGAAGCGGAATACGTAAAAGAACTAAAATTAAAATTAGGAGAAGAAGTAGAAGAGTATTTACGAGCTACTCAAGATAGACAATCTCTTGAAGAATTAGCAGATATTATTGAAATTATTCATTCTCTAGTAAAGGTACATGGTGAAACTATTTTTCAGGTAGAGGAAATTCGGAAAGAGAAAGTCATGGAAAGAGGAGGGTTTAGTGACTGGATATTCCTAGTTGATGTGGAAGACTAAAATCATAAGATAAAGGGGATTAGAACTATGTCTTTGTTTATGGAAGAACATCCTTCTTTAGAGTCATATTGGCGCTCTGTTATTTTATTTGGGAGAAATGTTGCCACTTATAAATTTGCACTTGCTAAATCATTAATTGAGTTGGCTCCAAAAGAAGATAGTTTTGTTACACTGGAAGAATTGTCAGAACCCTTTTCTAAAAAAATTATTGAACATTTAAAACAAAATGATAAACAAATTACATCAAAATCTAGTACTTTTCTTAATGCATGTAGAGACGCAATAAATAATGAAATTTCCAGAGACGAATTGATATCGACTACCAAAAAGTATGGCTTTAATAATGTCTTAGATGCATTTCATATTGTGAACCAAAATGAAATATCTGTGAAGTTCTTCGAAAAAGAAACAAGAGGAAGAACTAAAGGAATTGTTATCACAGATAGCCTATATTTGTTAAGAGATAGCAAACAGTTTCAGAACTTTGAGCAGGAAGTTGAAGCAAGGTGGAGGCTGGTGGAAACTGCATGGTCTATGAATGTGTCTCCTTCTTTATTGGAAGTTAACTATGATGATGAAACCAATATCTTTTATATTGAAGAGAATAATATTCGAAGAACCGATGTGACTTCCGCGAGAGATGCTTTAAATGGTTACCAAAAAGGTAAATGTTTTTATTGTTTTGATGATATTAGTATTAACTCTCTTTCAGCAGATTTAGGAGATGTTGATCATTTCTTTCCATACGTGCTTCAATCACAGGTACAATTAAACCTTAATGGTGTATGGAATTTAGTATTAGCATGTAAGAACTGTAACCGAGGACTGAGTGGGAAATTCGCAAAGGTACCTTCAATAAAGTTATTAGAGAGACTACATAAGAGAAATACATTTTTTATCGAGAGCCATCATCCTCTGAGGGAGACATTAATTAACCAGACAGGAAAAAGAGAAACAGATAGAATATCATTCCTAAAGAGCATGGATTCAATAGCCATAAATTATTTAATTCATCGTTGGGAACCGAATAACGAATTTGCTCCTGTATTCTAATAATTTTAAGTTGTTTATGAAGGGAAAAAAAGTTTGGACCGCTATACGGTGGAAGTAGGCTTGCAGGCTTGCAACTACTTTAGAGATGTGTTGATTTGAATTCAAAAAACTGGGCTCAGATGAACAACAACGAAACCATTACGATTGCAGAAGTGCTGAAGAACTAAATGATAGTGATGTGATAGGGGATGCATATTAGTTCCTAATTGGCCAATTTCCTCAGAAAACAAATAAGAAAGCTGGAATATTTTATAAACCTCATTAATATCTGACATGATGCTCGTATTGCTGCAATTGGGCTAGAAGATAAAAAATTGTTTAGCATATTTGATATAATTGTTGAAGTAATCATTGAGAAATTTGATACAATCTAATTATCCCCAATGTTGCTGTGCATAGGGGTACACACGAATTTTCTTAAACCGCAAAGACATGAAACTATAGGAGGATTATCATGAATAAACAACAGCTTGCCAAAAGAATCTGGGGATCAGCAAATAAAATGCGCTCCAAAATTGAGGCGAATGAATATAAAGATTACATTTTAGGCTTCATATTTTATAAGTATCTTTCTGACTGGGAATTAAAGTTTCTGAAAGAAAACAGCTTTACCCAGGAAGACATCGAGGCTCTTGATGAAGACGATGCCGAAACAGTAAAGTATGTTCGTGAAAGTATCGGATATTTTATTGCCTACAAGGACTTGTTCTCAACTTGGCTCAAACTAGGCAAAGATTTTGATGTGTCTAATGTCACGGATGCCTTGTCAGCATTCAACCGTCTGATTGATCCCTCTCATAAGAAGGTATTCGAGGGTATATTTAATACCCTGCAGACTGGTTTAAGTAAGCTCGGTGATAGTTCAGCATCACGAACAAAAGCTATCAGCGATTTGATTCATCTGATTAAAGATATTCCTATGGATGGGAAGCAGGATTACGATGTTCTTGGCTTCATATATGAATATCTAATTGGTATGTTCGCTGCAAATGCCGGAAAAAAAGCAGGCGAGTTTTATACCCCGTACGAAGTGTCTTTTCTTATGTCCGAAATTGTTGCAGACCATTTGAAGGACAGAACGGAAATTAGTATTTATGACCCGACGAGTGGTTCGGGCTCACTCTTAATAAACATCGGTCGTTCTGTTGCAAAGCATATTGATGATGAAGACAACATCAAATACTATGCACAGGAACTGAAGCAGAATACATACAATCTTACTCGTATGAATTTAGTTATGCGTGGAATAATCCCGGCTAATATACAAACCCGTAATGGTGACACTTTGGAAGAAGATTGGCCGTACTTTGATGAAGCAAATCCAGTTGATACGTATAATCCACTTTACGTGGATGCAGTTGTTTCCAATCCTCCGTATTCTCAGCATTGGGACCCGAGTAATAAGGAAACAGACCCTCGCTATTCGCGTTTCGGCCTTGCTCCGAAATCAAAAGCTGATTATGCATTCCTGCTTCATGACTTATTTCATCTTAAGCCGGACGGTATTATGACGATAGTTCTTCCACACGGTGTTTTATTCCGTGGCGGTGAAGAGGGTGAGATTCGCAAAAATCTGATTGAAAGCAATCACATTGATACTATCATTGGACTTCCCGCCAATATTTTCTTTGGTACAGAAATTCCGACAGTCATCATGGTTTTGAAGCAAAAGCGTGAGAATACCGATGTTTTGATTGTTGATGCATCCAAGGGTTTTATTAAAGTTGGCAAGCACAATAAGCTCAGAGCTTCTGATATTAAAAAGATCGTTGATGTCGTAACAGATAGAGCCGATATTCACAAATTTTCAAGGAAAGTTAGCCGTGAAGAAATTCGCCAAAAAGAATATAAGTTGAATATTCAGAGATATGTTGATTCCTCTGATGATGCAGAAAAATGGGACATATACGCTTCTATGTTCGGCGGTATTCCCATGAGTGAAATTACTGAACTTAGCGAGTACTGGAGTGCTTTCCCTAAATTAAAAGAGGTTTTGTTTACAAAAGGTGAAGGTCCTTATGCTGAGTTGGCTGTTGACAATATTGAGCAGGCGGTCAATGAACATCCCGCTGTAAAAGCTTTTGTTTCCAATTTTATGGAATCTTTCGTAGACTTTCACGGTTTCTTGAAAAGCGAGCTAATAACGAACATGGAGAGTCTCAATATATCAAAAGAAAAGGTTGTTTTGGGTGCTGACATTTTTGCCCGCCTTTCTGCCATTCCGCTTATTAACAGATATGAAGCATATCAATTGCTTGATGATGAGTGGGCAAAAACATCTGTTGACCTTGAAGTAATTCAGACAGAGGGTTTCACCGCTGTTAAAAAAGTTGAACCCAACATGGTTATTAAGAAGAAGGACGGCAAAGAGGAGGAGGTACAGGAAGGTTGGGTCGGTCATGTTATTCCGTTTGATCTTGTGCAGCGGACATTGCTTTTGGATGAATATGAAGCACTCAAGCAAAAAGAGGGGCGTATTTCCGAAATCTCCTCTAAATATGATGAAATACTCGACTCACTTTCTGAAGAAGAAAAGAACTCAAGCGTTACAAACGATTCCAACGATGCGTTTGTTTCAAAAGAAGTTGGTGAAAAACTCAAAGAAATCTATGCTGATGTGGACACTCAGGAAATTAGGGCTTTGAAAGCTTATACTGCACTTTCCAGCAAAGCAGACAAACTTGACTTTATCAGTACTCACAACGATGTAGTGTGGTCAAATATGGAAACAAACAAAGATGGTACTTATGGTAAAAAAGCAGTAAATGCTTATTTAACAGAGCTTCAATCCGCTTTTGAATTCCCTGAAGAATCTTTTGAAGCAAAAATTGTAAAAGTAAGCAATCTGATGACCGAAGAAAAAGAAATAAAAGCGCAGGTAAAAGCGGATGCTGCAGCATTGCATATGAAAACAAAGGAAACCATTGAATCGCTTACCGATGAACAGGCGCTAGAATTACTTGAGCAAAAATGGATTCTTCCGCTTACGGAGAGTATCAATCAGCTTCCCCATGCGATTATTCATTCTCTGGTAGGTAAAGTCATAGCCCTTTCGGAAAAATACGCTGTCACATACTCTGCGGTTGAAACGGAGATAAAGGGAAGGGAATCTGCTCTCACAGCACTCGTTGATGAACTCGTCGGTAACGAGTATGATATGAAAGGTCTCAGCGAGTTCAAGGCGCTGTTAAAGGGTGAACGAAATGGCTGAAAAAGATAAAAACCCAGAGATTCGATTCACTGGATTTACCGATGTTTGGGAACAGCGTATGCTATCTGATATATCAGACAAAGTTTTAGAAAAGAACGCAAATCGACAATATACAGAGACTTTTACAAACTCTGCAGAGTTCGGGATTATAAGCCAACGAGATTTTTTTGACCATGACATATCAAATATTGAAAACTTGGACGGCTATTATGTAGTTAAAAATGAGGATTTTGTTTACAATCCTCGAATTTCAAATTTTGCTCCTGTCGGACCAATTAACCGTAACAAACTGGGCAGAAATGGTGTAATGTCGCCACTTTATACTGTTTTTAGAACTCACGACATAGATAATACTTTTCTTGAACAGTATTTTAAAAGCAGATATTGGCATTCTTTTATGAAGCTGAATGGTGATACAGGTGCTCGTTCAGACCGATTTTCAATTAGGGACTCTGTGTTTATAGAAATGCCAATACCCTATCCGGATTTGAAAGAGCAATTAAAAATTGGAGAATTCTTGACGAATATCGACAACCTTATCACACTTTATAAGCGTAAGTATGACAATCTGGTAATTGTTAAAAAATCCATGCTCCAAAAAATGTTTCCGAAGGATGGGGACAATAGTCCAGAGATTCGATTCACTGGATTTACTGATGCTTGGGAACATCGAAAGTTGGGAGATGTAACATTTCCTTCAGGTGTGAAAAACAGCGATAATATATCTTATGAAAGCTATTCTATTTCCAATGAGAAGGGGTTTGTCCCTCAAAATGAACAATTTGAACACGGTGGAACAATGAAAGATGCTGACAAAAGTATGTATTACATTGTTTCTCCTCAATCTTTCGCATATAATCCAGCAAGAATAAATGTTGGTTCTATTGGCTATCAAAATCTAAGCAAAAGCGTGATAGTAAGCTCACTCTATGAAGTTTTTAAGACAACAAATGAGTGCGATGATGTCTTTCTTTGGTATTGGATTAAAACAGATTATTTCCAAAAAATAATTGAACGATACCAAGAAGGTGGCGTTCGCCTGTACTTTTATTACGATAATTTTTGCAAAGGAACTATACCATTACCTAGTGTAGAGGAACAACATAAAATCGGATTGTATTTCACTCATCTCGATAACCTTATCACTCTTCATCAGCGTAAGTTAGAAAAGTTAAAAAACATCAAAAAATCAATGCTCGAAAAAATGTTTGTGTAGGAGGTGTAACCCACGATGGTATTTGACAAAGAATCTGATTTTGAAGAAGCCTTGATTCAGGCACTTACTCATAAAGGATGGGAATCTAATATCCTGAAACATTCCTCTGAAGAAGATCTGCTTAAAAACTGGGCGGATATTCTCTTTGAAAACAACAGAGGAATCGACCGTTTGAATAATTACCCTCTGACAAGTGGCGAGATGCAACAGATTATGGAGCAGATCACAACGTTGCGCACACCTTTGAAATTAAATGGCTTTATAAACGGGAGAACTGTAGCCATCACCCGTGATAATCCCGATGATCCTCTGCACTTCGGGAAAGAGGTCAGTCTAAAGATATATGACCGCCGTGAGATAGCTGCCGGACAAAGCCGTTATCAAATCGTAAAGCAGCCAAAATTTAAGAGCAAGTCCAAAATATTAAATGATCGTCGCGGCGATTTGTTGCTTTTGATCAACGGGATGCCGGTAATTCATATTGAGCTGAAGCGTAGCGGCGTTTCAGTTAGCCAGGCATATAACCAGATTGAAAAATACTCCGCTGAAGGGATTTTTACCGGTATATTTTCGCTGATTCAGATTTTTGTTGCTATGGAACCAGCAGATACAGTTTATTTCGCCAATCCTGGAATGGACGGAAAATTCAATAAGGATTTCTATTTTCACTGGGCAGATTTTAATAATGAGCATATCAATGACTGGAAAGATATAGCTTCTTCGCTGCTTTCCATTCCGATGGCTCACCAGCTTATTGGCTTTTACACCGTCCCAGATGATACAGATGGTGTACTAAAGGTCATGCGTAGCTATCAATACTATGCAGCAAACGCCATTTCTGACCGCGTTTCCAAAACCAACTGGAATGGTCGCGACAGGCTTGGCGGATACATTTGGCATACCACAGGCTCCGGCAAGACGATGACAAGCTTTAAATCGGCGCAGCTTATTGCAAACTCTAAAGATGCCGATAAGGTTATCTTCTTGATGGACAGAATTGAACTTGGAACGCAGTCCTTGAAAGAGTATCAAGGTTTTGCAGATGAAAATGACTCTGTTCAGGCAACGGAAAACACAATTACTTTAATTCTAAAGCTTAAAAGCGAAGACCCGGCAAATACGCTTATTGTCACCTCTATTCAGAAAATGAGCAATATTAGAGACGAAGAGGGCGGCTTAAATGCTCATGATATTGAGATGATGCGTTCCAAGAGAATCGTCTTTATTGTCGATGAAGCGCATCGCTCTACATTCGGAAATATGCTCAGGGATATAAAGGACTCTTTTCCATCTGCAATGTTCTTTGGATTTACAGGAACGCCAATTCAGGATGAAAACCAAAAGAAAATGAACACCACATCGACCATCTTCGGTGACGAGCTGCACAGATATAGCATAGCCGATGGTATTCGTGATAAGAATGTCCTTGGGTTTGACCCCTACAAAGTGTTGACCTTCAGAGATAGGGATGTTCGGCAGGCTGTTGCTTTGTTGCAGGCAAAAGCGGATTCAGTTGAAGAAGCCATTGACGATCCTAAAAAGAAGGAAGTCTTTTACAAATACATGGATTCTTCTCAAGTAAAAATGGCGGGCTATATAGGTGATGACGGAAAGTATGTCAAAGGTATAGAGGACTATTTGCCGAAATCCCAATATCAAACTGAAGAACATAAGAACATGGTTGTTAAGGACATTGCTGACAACTGGGTGAGATTAAGTCATAATAGCAAGTTCCATGCAATATTTGCTACAAGTAGCATCCCCGAAGCAATCGGTTATTATCGGAAGATAAAAAAAGCAATGCCCAGCTTAAAGGTTACCTGCTTGTTTGACCCAAACATCGACAATAACGGGGGGGTTGCCTTTAAGGAGGATGGTCTAGTTGAAATAATCGAGGATTACAACGCTAGATATGGGCAGAAATTTAGTCTGAAGAGTTTCGATAAGCTGAAAAAAGACATTGCTTCACGGCTTGCTCACAAAGATCTATATAAATTTCTAGAAAGAACGCCGGAAAAGCAGCTCGATTTGCTGATTGTAGTCGACCAGATGCTTACAGGCTTTGATTCCAAGTGGGTTAATACGCTTTATATGGATAAGAAGCTTTGGTATGAAAATATCATCCAAGCATTCTCTCGTACAAATCGTCTCTTTGGCCCAGAAAAGCGTTTTGGAACTATACGATACTACAGGTATCCGCATACGATGGAGCAAAACATCGAAAAAGCTGTGAAGCTCTATTCTGGTGATAAACCTATTGGATTATTTGTAGAAAAGCTTGAGTACAATCTAAACAAACTGAATGCAATTTTTGATGACATTGGCGAGCTATTCAACAGTTCTGGCATTCCGAACTTCGAAAAGCTGCCGGATGACCGTTCGGAGCGTGGGAAATTTGCATCACTCTTCAAATCATTTAACGACTATCTGGAAGCTGTAAAAATTCAAGGCTTTACATGGAGTCAGTCAACGTATGAGTTCAGCCATGGCCGTGGAAAGCCAAAGACTAAAGTCGAAATGAAACTAGATGAAAACACCTATTTGGTTTTGGCGATGCGTTATAAAGAGCTGTTTGGTGGCAACGACGGTGGTGGAGGCGACGATGTCCCTTTTGAGATTGTTGGTTACCTAACTGAGATTGATACTGGCAAAATCGACTCGGACTATATGAACTCGCGCTTTGAAAAATTTCTGAAAATCCTAACATATGATGATGTAGATGTAGATGAAAAACGAAAGACACTTGATGATTTGCATAAATCATTCGCTATATTGACGCAGGAAGAACAAAAGTATGCAAACATCTTCCTTCACGACGTAGAAAGCGGAAATGCCAGAATGGAAAGTGGTAAAACTTTCAGGGATTATATCATTGAATATCAATTTAGGGCAAAGAATGAACAGATCCAAAGTATATCACGAATTTTGGGAGTGGATGAAAAAAAACTCCGCAATCTTTTGGTTGCAAATGTAAATGAGGCAAACATCAATGAGTATGGTCGCTTTGATGATTTGAAGGCTTCCGTAGACAAAGTCAAGGCAAGAGAATACTTTGAAAAATTGGAAAAGGTAAAAATACCACCATTTAAGATCAACATAAGAGTACACAATTTACTTCAGAAGTTCATTCTTAAAGGTGGGTTCGATATGGAAGAGCCGAAAGAATAATGGGGCGGGATCGCAAGTAATACTCCAATAACTATTTAATAGAATAAACTATAAACACTATCAACTCCTCAGATGAGGCGTTCGGAACAAAAGAAGCAGGTGAAACCTTTCACCTGAATTACACCCAAAATCCTTTTACACAAATTTTACACATCACCCTAACAGAAACGTATAATATCAATGCTTAACGATCAATCTCGACCCCGACCACCAGTATCGAATAGTATTTTAGAGTGTCTGGTTACTGACAGACACTCTATACTTTAAAATTCAGCCAAGTACGAAATTACATCTAAAAACGATGGCATAGGTGATAAAAATTCTATTCATTTTGAAAATGACTGAAAAACAGTGACCTATCCTCAACTCCTCATCTCATTAACACATCAACCACTGCCACCACTTCGTCATCTCAGCAATCAGCTTTTTTCTCAACCCTAAGCAAGTTCGCCACCGTCCATAAAAATCGGCATGAAACTGATTTGGATCTTCTTTTGTTTATACCGATAAACGCTTTGTTTGAATGTATGGACGATCGTTGGAAGGAATGAATCGATCGATCGAAGTTTGTGCTGGGAATTTAGCCGATCGATAAGCGATTTGCGCGCGAATCCGTAGTCCGCAATTTCTGTTGCTGGATTGAAAAATTGTTTGAACGTTTTTCACGAATTGTAAAGGCACGAAATCACTAAAAACGAAAGGGCCAGCTCGTTTATATTGACTTGATCAATCTTTAGTTACTTGTTCTTGACGAGATCTTTATCTTTTATTGTTTTAGTTTCAACTAAGATTAGTTCCCTGTCTATTTTTGTGTGTATTTGTCGTTGGTAGTTCAGTTTTGGCTACCGTCAATTTTTCGCTGTGTATGTAGCCCCAGTTTCGTTACTTTAGTTGTAGGTCAGATAAGGTGTAAAGCGTGTGATACAGTAGGATGTGCGTTGCAGTTGTCTTTCCATTGTGTGGTAGGACACGTGCAGTAATAGCTCTTTCTCGTCTTTGAAGGTGATGATCGTATGGGTTGGCGTGTCGGGATGGCGTTGAATCGTCTTGATGTGGTGATAGAAGAGCCAGTGGCATTCATGAAGTTTCGGCGAGTGAGTTGGGAAAGCGTAGATTTGCTCTTGTGGAATCAAAGGAATGGGAACTTTGATTGAAACGCCTGTTTTGTAAGTGACAGCAGCCTTCCTACCGTTATAATCGGCACCGCCTTCTAAGCAGGCTTCTTTTATGAGCTCATGTGGTGTCTTTTTTACGTGAAAGCGTCGTTCTTTTTCCCAGACAGTTGTTTGATAATCGGTGTGATAAGCTGGGAGAAGGGCAGCGGTGTTTTTGTTGATTTCGTAATGATCAAGGATCATGTTAGTCATTTTAGTTGGCTCCTTTATAGGGAATTTGCTCGAATGAAAAAGAATTTTCAATAGGGCTGTTTGGGAAGTGGAGGACTTTTGATCACAAAACATTTCATCCGTCTCCTATTTTTAAAAATAAACACTTCAATAGAAATAGAAAATGAGAGAGAGTAGAGGGTATCTCTACTCCTCGTTATTTATCCATCCATAGCTCTCGTTTTTACTTCTTCCCAAATGACAGAAGGAAGCGTACCGAGTGCACTTGCTAGACTATAGGTTACATCTATAGTAGGGTTTCTTTTTCCGTTTTCAATATCAATAATGTATCTCTCCGAAAGATCAGCATTCTGTGCTAATTCAATTTGTGTCATTCCTCTACTTTCTCTTATTAATTTAATAACTTTTCCGAATGTATTATACAGAATAGGTTTTTTCTTCACGTGAAAACTCCTTTTTAAATAAATTATTGTATTTGTTTATGAGAACCTAACGTACGATCGTTTACATAGAGGGAGAAAATGTAAAAATCCTACAAATGGTTCCAAAGTATTAAATCTATTTACCTTTATTATTATGTAACAATTTATTCCTGAATGGAATGAACTATTGTTCATGTTTTTTTAAAGAAATTGTAAATTTTATCACAATCTACTTTGAATGTTATCCTTTTCTTGTGGAAGAAAGTAAAAGAAAAGACATTGAATTTCGCTATGACTTACGATTAATCGTGGTTAGAAGGAACAGATGGTGTATTTTCACAAGAAATATATGAGTACTTATTAAAACTTGAAATTTACAAACTTTCATTGTTAATTAAGCACTAAGTAAAAGTTGAAATTGCTCTCTTACTATTTCTACATGCAGTGTATTTGTGGTATATACATGTCCTTTTATCCAGATTGCCAACTAGCACCATTTCAAATTAATCCCTATTATTGTCACTTTTTTGGGAGTATACTATTAGTATTATAGTTATCTATTAGAAAAAAGGGTGATAGATGGTGTTCAGCTTATTTGAAGAATTTTTTGGAAGTATTAAAGATATAGGATTATCTGGATTTACGAATATGTATTTATTTTTTCAGCTTTTATTATTTGTCTTAATGGTTGGAATTACGGCATATTTTATGGTTAGAGAAATGAACGTAATGAAAAAGATCAAGAAGCAAATTGAGCCACTTCATCGACTTTCTAATGAAGAAGCTGCTGCTTTAGATAAGCAGATGAATGATATATTTGCGAATATACGTAAGTCAAGATATAAAGAGCAGTGGAACCGTTATTATGAGCGTGTGAGTGAGAAAAGTGAAGATGAACGGATAAAGGTAGAGCCTTTCTTCGGATTTGATATTCTTTTACATCGTATGGGTTATCGCTCATTTATGGATGTGGGCGCTGGAGTTTGTGTCAGTATTGGGGTACTTGGAACATTTATAGGTCTTTCTACTGGATTAACCGATTTGAATACTGGAAATACCGATGAATTAAGAACGGGAATTGATGGATTATTAGCAGGGATGAAAGTGGCTTTCTATACGTCAGTCTTCGGGGTTGTTCTTTCTATTTTATGGATTACTTTTGACCGTATTTTTAGCAGTCGAATGGAAGCACATATTGATTGGCATACAGAACGAATGGACTATCTCTTAAGTACTGATGATGAAGAATTATTTTTAAATCGTTTAGAAAAAATTTCAAAGAGTCAAGCCGATCATTTAAAAACGTTACTTACGGACGCATTAGAAAAAGCAATGCAACCTGTAGTTAGTACGATACAGCAATCGAATGGTCATGTAAAAGATGCCTTTGGTGAATTGAATCATCAATTTGGTCACTTACAAGATGGGATTTCTACACAAACGAAACTTTTAGAATCACAACTGGAACTAACGAAACAAAGTGGAAGTGATATTGCGAATCAATTAGTAGAGCAAGTTACTGGAGGTACTGAAAAATCAATCAATGAGTTTAGTAGTCTGATTCAAGATACTAAATCGATGCAAGAGCAAATGATGACAACCATTGAGCATATGGTAACGAATTTTTCAGCTACTGAAGAGCGACAACAGGAAACAGCGAAACAAACGGAAAAAATGTTTGCTCATTTTGAAAAAGTCAGTTCAGAATTAGATGAAATGAGAGAAAGTTATCAAGCAACATCTAATCATATGAATCAATTAGGGTCAACGATCCAAACGATTCAACAGTTATCACAAGATCAGCTTCCTATTCATCAAGAAGTTATGAATAGCAACAAAATGCTAGCAGAGAAGTATGAGAAAATTTCAGAAGGATTTAATCAATTTAATGAAAAGGTTGAAAAACGTCATGAAGATATGCTAAATCAGTTGGTTCAATTTTCAACTGAGATGGCATCTACCTACCGTGAAATGACAGCGAAATTCTCAGAGTCTCTCGATAAGCAAGTCCATTCACTTCATGAGTCGGATCGTTTACTTGAAAGTGTAAAAGAGGTTGTTCGAACGCTAACTCCAATTGCTCCAGGTTTAACAGAAGTGGTTGGAAATATTGATCATCTGAAAGAGCAGCTGTATCACATGACCTCTACACAAAAAGAGTTACTTCCTGAATTAGTCGAGTTAAAATCAGGGACAACGAAAACGATTACAGATGCATTAGAAACAACAAGAATGTATATGGGCAATATGAATGAACAAATCGGACAAATGGAACGTCATTGGTCTACAACGAAAGAGCAATTTGCTGCTACTCGTGAATCATTAGATGTTTCTTTAAAAGGATTCTCAGAAAATATTGATACAGGGTTAACAAAAACGTATGAACACTTTGATAAAACATTAACGGATGCGGTATCTGAGGTCAGTAACTTGATCAATCATTATCGTGAAATTCAAGAAGATCTAGTGGACGGTCTAGAAGAGTTAGGTGATATTTTAGCTAATAAAAGTGAAGTGAGTAGATCATGAGAAATAAAAAGCGTGGAGAAACGAACTATTGGATGTCATATGCCGATTTAATGAGTGCCATGCTGATGGTTTTTGCTCTTTTACTTACGTTGGTTATTTTAGATTACAGAGAATTACTAGAGGCTAAAGAAAAGCAAATTGAAGAAATTATTAGCATTAAGACAGAAATTATTAAATCTTTAACAGATGCCTTTCAAGAGTCGGATTTGCAAATATCGATTGATCAAGAAACAGGAGCTATTCGCTTCCCTGGTAATATCCTATTTGAAACGAACTCGGCAACCATTTCATCAGAAGGGGAAAAGTTTCTCAAAGAGTTTATTCCTCAGTATTTAGGAATATTATTGAAGGACAGGTTTCAAGAGGAAATTGCGACGATTATTATTGAAGGACATACGGATAAGAAAGGGACCTATATGTATAATATGGACCTTTCGCAATCACGGGCTTACTCTGTTCTTCAATATATTTATGATGACGAATTCCCTGAGTTTGCTGAAAAAGAAACGGCTCAACGGTTTCTTACAGTGAATGGACGTAGCTTCAGTCAACCGCTGTATGATAATGCAGGTAAGTATGATCCAGATGCATCAAGGCGTGTAGAATTTTTATTCCGCTTAAAGGATGATGAAGCGATTAGAGAAATTGAGAGGCTGGTGACGGAAGATTGAGATATGAATATCAGCCGTTTCAACTACAGTCCTGGATTAAACAAGAAAAGCTAAAAAATATTCAATTAAGAGATCGACGATGGGATCAGAAAAAATTTGAAGGGCGCCTTGAGAAAATCAAGAGAAACTTTCAAGCACTACAACAAGCTGAAGGCAATTTTCAAGAATGGGTCGGTACATTAACAAAAAAAGAAAAAATGCTATTACCATATTCTTACGAAAATGAACTGGAGGAGAAGTGGAGATCGCATTTATTAAGACATGTATATGGCATTGCGAAAGATGAACGTCGAATATTTCGTGTAATGGTAGATGTATTATACAGAACGTGTGACCTCGATAGCATTCAACCGACAATCAAATTTTCGTATGATCATCACCGGGAACGTCTTGAACGAAAGATGACGCCAGAACAAAAAAGACTTTGGAGAGATTTTCTTTTAAGTAAACAACCGAAACAGCAAATGGCTAATGAAGCTAATCGACAAGATCAAAGTATTGTGAAATTTTTAGAAAACTATTATTTAACAGAAAATCAACCATTTTTTAAAGAGGTATTACTTGAAATTTTAAAAGATGCCAATGAAGACTTTTTTATTAAGGAAAAAGAAATTTATAAGAAGTTTTTCAATGAGGGAACGAGTAAAGACAGGCAGTGGATGGTAGACCGTTTAATTCATCAGTGCAGATTGAACTATGTTAAAGATCTCGGTTTATTGATCTATGAAAAAATGAAAACATACCGAAGAAAGCCGATGTTATGGAAAGAAGTCGGTGATGAGGAAAAGCGTCGCTTTAGGCAGTGGATATTACAAAGAGAAATTAAGGATTTCTTTGGAAACGTGAATCAAAACCATGAACGCTTCAAGTATTGGAGCAAGTTTCTTTTTCTATTAGAGGATGTCGTGATTACAGATAATCGAAAAACATTGATTATGTATTTCCCTGATGTAGTCGTTATGGAAGTTTTGGGAGCGGGTGCTGTATATGTTTATTCTCCTTCTACTTTTGAAAGGCATTTTCAGCCCATGATTGATAAAATGTTGGCCGAAAAAGAAAAATATGAAAATTCCTGGATTGAACCGAAAGAAGTGAAGCGTTCATTATTAATGGATAAGAATCTAATTATTCGAGGTGGATGGCTTAGCCATAACGCTGGTTGGCAATTTAAATTTGATGCTTGGTTAAAAACAAATCTAGGATGGGAGGTTAATCGACGTGTTCTTTCTCAAAAAGAAGCAGAAAGAGATGAGGGTCAACTTGACTCCTAAGGAAGAAGGAGTCAAGATATCTTTTCAATTAGTAGAGGGGAAGAAGGAAACAGAGTTGTCCATTCCACTTTCAAGGGAAGAAATTGAGCAACTCTATAAAGTACCTGGCTTCCTAAGTTATGTAAAATGGGAAGAATTATTTGAAGCAGATTTCATTGACAACGAACTGATTCCATACGATCTCTACTATGAACTATTACAAGATGATGATGGAAGTGACTTACTTTCCTCACTTGGCTTACCAATAGAAGAAATGAAAATGAATGGTGAACTGAAACTGAATTCTTTACCAGATGAAGGGGACCTCTCTCTTCATTTAAAGACTGAAACCGGACAAAATTTCAATCGAGTCGCAAATGGTGCAGGGGCTTTATTTGAAATGGATGGAGAGCTGAATCTTCTTCCGCAACGTGTATACAAAGTTAAAAAAGCACTGAACGAAGACTTTGAAAATGGCTATCAAAAAATAGCGATCTGTCAAAAGTTAGCTGAAGAAGCAAATTTGAATATGGAAGACTTTTTACAAAAAGAATCGTTTCATGTGTTAGATACGTATGGGCTAGATGTAAAGGTACATCATCCAGCACATATTGAATTAGTTGCGTCAGGAGAAAGTGAAAAAGAAACCATCGCATTAAACGCTCCATCTTCAATCACGAGCTTTAAAGAGGGAATGGAGCGCGAACGTTTTGCCAGGACAACAAAAGTAAGTAACGATTTAAGTAAAATATCAGAAAAGCGTCATATTACTGGAGAAGAAGTTCCATTATTTTTTGAAAATCCATTGGCCGTTCTTCCTGAGCATGATTATCAATTTGATGTTGAACAATTTTCGGAACGAGTTCGTGGATTGATTCCAATTGAAAAAGTTCGGCCAACTTATAAAGAAGGGTCTGGTTATTCTTGGTTTGATGAAGAAACAGGCAAATCTTATCCTTATGATGAAGAGTTTTTAAAAGATTTAATGCTACAACATCCAGATCAACAGTATGTCCAACATGAGGGAAAGTGGATTTATTTAGATCCTACTCTACGCAAAGCATTGCTTGAAGTGGAAGAAGATGAAGAAAACAAAATTAAACAACAGTATGCCTTAGATATTAAAGACAATGAACAAGAATTAGATTATGAATTAAAGTCTGAAAATAGATTACAATTAATTGAAGCTGAGTTACCCGAAACATTGCAAGCGGATCTCTTTCCACACCAAGAAGAGGGGTACCGTTGGATTTGTACGTTAGAAGCACAAAAACGTGGTGGCTTGTTAGCCGATGATATGGGACTTGGAAAGACGATTCAAGTGATAACATATTTACTTAAGAAGCATAAATTACAGCAACTCACTCCAACCTTAATTGTTCTACCCATCGCATTAATTGAGAACTGGGTAGAAGAAATTCGGAAATTTGCCCCGAGTTTAACGAAGGAAATTTATATCCATAAAGGCAGTGGGCGCTTAAAATCAGCGGAACATATTTCTTCTTACGGCCTTGTATTTACGAGCTATGATACATTGAAAATCGATCAATTAGTGTTAGGTAAAGTTAAATTTAAGGCCATTATTTGTGATGAGGCTCAAAATGTGAAATCACACTCAAGTCAACGATCACGAGCATTACGAGCGATGCAAGCCGATTTTCGACTAGCGATGACGGGAACTCCTGTTGAAAATAGCTTGGATGAGCTTTGGTCGATTATGGACTTTGTTCAGCCAGGATACTTAGAATCTTTGAAAGATTTCAGAATGCAGTTTGTGGAGTCAGGAAATTATGATGGATTGCTAGAAAAGCTGCAAGCCTTTTATTTACGACGAACGAAAGAGGAAGTATTAAAAGGAAAGTTACCTGATAAGTACATTAAAGAACCTGAGTTAGTAGAAGCATCTTCTATTCAAAAAGATATTGCTCGTTCGATGATCATGACAAAGGAAATGGGCCAAGTTGCTATACTCAATATGCTCATGCGCTTAAGGCAATTATATGGTCATCCAGGCGCGGCAGTTCCCCAATACGAGGAGGCACCTACAGACCAAGTTCCTAAACTTCAGAAAGTACTTGAAATTCTGGATGATGTAAAAAGTAAAAATGAAAAGGTCATTATCTTTACGGAGTTCCGAAAAATACACTCTATCTTAAAAAGGACATTTATGCAGCGATATGGGATATCTGTTCCAATTATTGATGGGGACACAAAAAATCGGCAAAATGTCGTGAAACTATTTAATGAATCCTCGGGTTTTGGTGTGATGCTCCTTTCTCCAAAAGCAGCAGGTGTTGGGTTAACTATTACAAGCGCTAACCATGTGATCCATTATACTCGCTGGTGGAACCCAGCAGTAGAAAATCAAGCAACCGACAGGGCTTATAGAATTGGACAACAAAAGGACGTCTATGTCTATCATATTATTACCCAAGATTCGGAGAACTTCCCACAAGGCACAGTCGAACAACTTATGCATCAGTTATTAGAAGACAAGCGAGAACTAGCGGAAAATGTCATTGTGCCATTTAATGAAAATGAGTTGAAAAAGTTAGTGGTTGAGCAGATGAAAGGGAATATGACTAAATGAAACAATAGAAGATGATGGAGATATTGCTGCTCACTCTTATTATGACCGCTTGTACAAATCAAGTTTATAATGCACATGTATACGTTTGAGTGGATGTTCTATTTGAACAAAGGTCTGACGATGCCATTGCATCATTTAATAGAACGTAAGAAAAAGCGAAACATCTTTTAAAGTAACTGAGGAAGGTGCCTGACCCCGACACAATAAAGCTCTACTGTGGTGGGGGAAGGCTACTTTAAGAGGTGAGTGTAATAATCACAAAAAGAAACAGTTTCAACAAGCTTCATTAGTCTTATATGAACAAAAGTAAATGAAAATTAAAGGAAAAAGGAATAAATTTATATTGTAAAAGGAGAGAAGGACACCTCTTATTTGATGGGTAAGTACGATCTTTGTAATGAGGTGAATTATTGGGAGCTGACTAGGCAGGTGCTCGATTTCAAATTATGGTAAAGGCGCCCACGAGGCACCAATCACATAAGCCGTAATATCCAACCAGATATCCATGTTCACCAAGATAATAGAGACAATGAATAATTCTGCTAAGTCTTCTAATAAATCTTTCCAAACAGTAAAATCATCTGGCTCTTCTAGGTCAAATTTGTCCTTCTTTCCACTTAACACATCAGGAAATACAGTATAAAAATCCCCCTTGTACTGAGTAAAAAAATGAATAATCTCCTTTTCTATTTCTTGGGCGCAATCTCCTATGACCACCCGAATAATGTCGAAAAAAGCAAATAAAGGATAAGTCCCTATATAACCTTTTGCTGTTAACTTATATATACAATTACTCGAAATTTCAACAAATCGATAGGCAAACTTCGCTAGGGAAGTGGTCTGTCCCTGTCCCTCACGTTATTAAAGCATTAACGTGTTGGGGAACAGACCCAGTAGCCTTGCATGACTTTAAAAAAGTTACAGAAAAGTAATATTATAGTATTTACAGACAAAGAAAAAAACTCCTATTGTAGAAGTTGGTAACCTTGTTTTGTTCCCTTAAACAAACAAGTCTTCTACAAAGGAGTTTTCACATTGAGTAATAAAAGTATAGGTCGCGAAATACTCATTTGTCAATGTTTATCTTTACTTCCGATGGAGGATTTCGAATGTCCTCTGATAGATTACGGGAAGTATAAGCTTTCTACAAAATCTTTATTAAAGATTTTTGTAGCTGCACAGTTAGATCAATGGAGTTCGTATTCTCACATGGAAGAAAAACTAGCTGCTTATCCGAAGCTAAGGGGAAAGAGATTGGTGTTTCTGAAATCAGTGGCTCTCAGCTTAGCAGACGTATCAATGATCTTCCAACAGAATTTGTTCAGAAACTTTTTATTAAAGTGGTTCAGAAGATCAAGCAACTAACCCAATCGAATAAAGGATTACCAGACGGAATTGGACGATTAAGTATCGTTGATTCTACGGAAATTCGATTGCCAGAACAATTATGTGACTGGGCATTTATTTCAAAAGGTCATAATGCCGTGAAAATGCATACAAGATTAAAAGTTGTCTCACCAGACATCGCATTTCCAGATAAAATCGTTCGACCAACAAGTAATGGACATTTTCGATATCGTTGGGTCATTGAATTATTTTTAAAATGGATTAAGCAACATCTTACATTAACAAAGATCTGGAGTACGAAGCCGCAGGGTATCTGGAATAAGATGTTTCTAGCCCTTATAGCATATTGGCTTTCACTCATTGTTAAGCTAGAGGCTAATTTTGAAAAGACGCCATGGGAATTCTTTCGAATACTACAAACCTACCTTTATAAAACTGTCAGTTCATTTAAAAAGGCATTACGATTAAAAAAGAAGAGAAAATCGAAAGGGAGACAGAAAGTCCCTATCCCAATCGAGAAAAAAACACCATCGTTTGGAAATGTTGCTTTGATAAAAGAAAAAACCAATAAAAGTAAGAGAAAAAATGAGAGAAAACTAGGGAATTATTAAAATAAGGAAAAAAAAGGGAACAAGGTCTTATTGATACCCTGTTCACCGTTTTTCATTTTACTCGTCAAACTAATTATAAAAATAATACATATATTCAAAATAACTACATCGATGCAAGGCTACTGGAACAGACCACTTTTCATACTTACCTTATTAATTGGTAAGAATTTGTTTGAAAAACCGACTGAAAAAACAGCAATAATGGAAATAAAGGACAGTATCAATGCAAGTTTTGTTCGATGTCTTTTCAGTTATAAAAATTGCTACCTAAAAGAAGCCACCCTTATATATCCTTATTGTTCCAAAACACTCGAGAAGATCAAAGTCATTATCGTTATTCAAGCTACAAGTAAATGTCATCATACAAATAATTTTACGGTGAAAACTTTTACTTATGGTAAGACTATGTTTAGTAAGTTCAACTACTTCCAGCTTTCATTAGCATACCATCAAGCTCATGTCCAATTTCGACTTCTAACCATTGAGCAATCTCTATCAATTTATCTAAATTGGTTCCAGTTTCTATACCCATTTGGTGAAACATGTTTACCATATCTTCAGTACATACATTACCAACTGCTTTGGGAGCAAACGGACATCCTCCTAATCCACCTACCGATGAATCGAAATGCCTAACACCAGCCTGATATCCAGCCAAAGTATTCGCAAGACCTAATCCTCTAGTATTATGGAAATGAAGTGCTAGTGTTATTTCTTTTCCAAAAGTAGTATAAAATTCATCGACCAGCTCACTAACTTGATTAGGATTCGCCATACCTGTAGTGTCAGCAAAAGTTATTTCTTTACAACCTACTTCTAAGAATTTCTCAGCAATTTTTAATACTTTATTTTGAGAAACTCTTCCTTCGTATGGACACCCGAATGAAGTACCTACAACCCCGATCATTTTAATTCCTGAAGTTACACCATCATGTATAACTTTTGATAACTCTTTGAGGGAATCCTCAACTGTCCTTTTTGAATTCTTTAAATTAAAAGTATCACTTGAGGCCATAGCAACATTTAAAAAGTCGACTTCTGTCTTTAATGCTCGTTCTACCCCTGATTGACTGAGGACTAGCCCGCCATAAGATACACTCGGATCTCTTTCAATTTGTTTTAAAACATCTTCGGCATCGGCCATTTGTTTAACAATTTTAGGATTTACAAAAGAAACACATTCAACTTTTTTAATACCCGCATTAACTAGTTGGTTAATTAGTTTTACTTTTGTCTCGATAGGTAAAATTTTTTTTTCATTTTGTAAACCATCACGTGGTCCAACCTCACTAATATGGATCATTTAATTTATCACCCTCCTAAAAAATGTTAACACTAAGAGTATACGGAAAATTCTATATATTTAAACCTACTTAAAATTGTATACAATATTCAATTTGTTGTAAAGGGGTTTATTTTATTTTTTAAAATTTATGCTGTTAAATAGCGTAAATACTAATTTGTAGATTTTTAGATTATTAAAAATGTATACAATTTTAGGTGTGATAAAAGATTAAAAAAATAGACCTAACTAAGTAATAGGTCTATTTTAAGTAAACTTTCTGGTTGTGGTGTAAAACATAATCGCGCCCGTGATATAAATGTGTTGCCATAAGTACTTGGGCTTGGTAAGGATCGCCATTTTTAATTGCCTTTAAAATTTGATTGTGATGAAGGTTAGATGTTAATAACTCCTCTTTTTCAAACCGATGAAAGCCCCGAAAAATAACTGGGATTGCAACTAAGGAATGCAGTATTTTTTTAATATAGCTGTTTTGAGACATAGTGATGATTGTATCGTGGAATTCTTGATTTGCTTTTACTATTAATTCTGTTTCTTTTTCGCCGCTGTTAAATCTAGATTCTATAGCATTTTGGTAATTTTCATTGGCTCTTTCAAGAGCGCTCAGTAGTTCATGTCTCTTTGGATTGCTCGCCGCTAAAGAAGCTGCATGTCCTTCGATTAAGGCGCGAAGATTGTAAGTGTCTCGAACATCCTCAATTGTATAACTCCTTACTGTAACACCTCGATTAGGACTGTATAAAAGTAGTCCTTCAACTGTTAATTTTCTGATAGCTTCACGAATAGGTGTACGACTAATATTTAATTTTTTTGCTAGCATTTCTTCTCGGAGTCTTTCGCCAGGTTTGAGGTCGCCATTTAGTATTTCCATTCTAATAATAGAATAAGCATCCATACTGCTCATCTCCTATACTGTGTTGTTTTAGTTCTCTTAAAATTTTAATTTTTATGAATTAAGTAGTTACTAAACAAAGTTACATCAATATAAAACAAAAAACAACACAAAAATAATGTATCAGAAAATAAAGTAGATTGTATACAATCATTACAAATAGAATGTAATTTATTGTTTTTAAAGTATCGAAAAAAAGTATTGACCTCTTACTTATCGTGTGTAATACTACAAATAACAAATTAATTAACAATTCAAAATATTTACTAAAAAATCAACATTGTATACAATATATTAAGGAGGTAGCTTTTATGGGTGCATTAAGTGATATTCGTGTTTTAGAGCTTGGTTCATTACTTGCAGGACCTTTTACAGGTAGGTTACTCGGAGATTTTGGAGCAGAAGTTATAAAAATTGAAACACCAGATAGAGAAGATCCTATGAGAAAATGGGGACAGCAAGTGAATGGGGAAGGGTTGTTATGGCCAATTCAATCTAGAAATAAAAAGTCTATTACCCTAAATTTAAGAGAAAAAGAAGGGCAACAAGTCTTTTTAGATCTAGTAGCAAATGCTGATATTGTATTAGAGAATTTTAGAGCTGGTACAATGGAAAAGTGGGGGTTAGGTTACGATACATTAAAAAAGGTTAATCCTAAAATTATTTTTCTAAGAACAACTGGTTTTGGTCAAACTGGTCCTTATAGTGATAGAGCAGGGTTTGGAAGTGTTTGTGAAGCAATGGGAGGATTAAGGTACGTAACTGGTTTTCCAGATCGACCTCCAACTAGGATTGGTATTAGCATTGGAGATTCATTAGCTGCGGTTTATGCAACAATAGGATGTTTGGCAGCGTTACATGAAAGAGAGAGGTCTGGTATTGGGCAAGTAGTTGATACGGCAATATATGAAGCAGTTTTTGCAATGATGGAAGGGTTGATCCCAGAGTATGAATTAACTGGATATGTTAGAGAAAGAACAGGTAATATATTACCTGGTGTAGCCCCAGCAAATATATATGATACAAAAGATGGTGGATATGTTGTAATCGGAGCTAATGCCGATACAGTTTTTAGAAGGTTGGCAATGGCGATGGGCAAACCAGAACTTGCAGATGATGAAAAGTTTTCTACCCATACTGGTAGAGGTAATAACATGGAGGAGTTAGATGGTATTATTAATGATTGGACAAAATCATTGAATGCAAAGGATCTGTTAGAGTTACTTGCCGATAGTGGTGTACCAGCTGGGAAAATTTACAGTGCAAAAGACATTGTGAATGACCCACAGTATGCAGCTCGAAAAATGATAGAAACTGTAAACCATCCTACTTTAGGTGAATTTAAAATGCCTGGAATTGTTCCAAAGCTTAGTAGAACACCAGGTGAAATAAAAGAAGCGGGTCCAACGAAAATGGGTCAACATAATGAAGAGGTTTATGAAAACTTGCTAAACTATTCTAAAGGGCAAATTACAAAGTTAAAGGAAATCGGAATAATTTAAAGAAAAAATATTAAACTATATTTCTATTTTCTAGTAGATAAGGGCATTTGTTCGCAAAGTAGACGCTAGTATGTTCGAGACAACTTACTAACTTAAACTAATTAGTGGATAAATGCCCGCCAGAAATAAAGTATCATGTTAAACTTATGTGTTATTAGTTTTATAATCTAATTGTAAGCGCTATCAAGTCAATCGAAAAATTTTATTCATCAAATAGATGAATATTGAAAAATAATTATGATAATAAGGAGGTAGAAATATGAAAAAAAATATAGGATTATTAACGTTAGTTCTCCTGCTAGTTTTAACAGCTGCTTGTTCATCCTCAGGTTCGTCAACAAATTCATCATCAAACTCCTCAACAGATTCCTCAACGAGTTCTTCTGAAAGCTCAGAGGAGGCAAATGAAGAGGGAGAAGCTGCATGGCCAACAGATACGGTAAGATTAATTTTGCCTTTTAGTGCAGGTGGATCTACTGACCGAATGGCTAGATCATTAGCTTCTCACTGGGAAAAACAATTAGATGGTCACTCTATGATTGTGGAAAATTACGGTGGGAGTGGTGGAATTTTAGGTGCGACACAATTTTTAAATGCAAAGGATGATGGAAATACCATATTTATGGGAGTTCAACCG
The DNA here is from genome assembly GCF_002019605.1 of Alkalihalobacterium alkalinitrilicum. Lineage (NCBI taxonomy): Bacteria > Bacillati > Bacillota > Bacilli > Caryophanales > Bacillaceae > Alkalihalobacterium > Alkalihalobacterium alkalinitrilicum. The sequence continues at coordinate 744,878 of NZ_KV917368.1, forward strand.
ACTATAAGTATGAATATACTAGCTCAAGGTGCTGACTTCTCGCTAGATGACTTTATTGTTATTAATATAGAACAAAGTGATTATGCAGACATATTAGTAAAAGCTGATTCACCATATGAAACATTAGAAGAATTAATTGAAGATGCTAGAAATAACCCAGGTAAACTTTCTATTGGTACAGCTCCTGGGTCTGGGACACAACTCTTTGGATTAGCGTTTATTGATGCATTTGATGTTGATATTAATGTTGTAACATATGATGGTGGTGGAGATGTAAGAACAGCTCTGTTAGGTGGTCATATTGACCTAGCAACGGGTTCGGCGTTCGGTGATATGTCTCTTGGTGATGAAGTACGAGTTCTTGCTGTGGCATCAAGTGAGCCCTTCCAAGGTTGGCCAGATGCTATTCCTGTTAATGACGCTCTAGATAATGGAGCTATTCCAAATATTGGTGACAATCGTTTTATAGCAGTTCATCGAACCTTTGCGGAAAACAATCCAAAAGCTTTCGAAAAGTTAGTAGAAACATATCGTCTTACTTTTGAAAGTGAAGAATACCAAGAACATATGAAATCTACTGGTTCAGATATTATTTCTCAATATTTAGGGCAAGAGGGCTCTAAAAAAGTAATGGATGAACTTCATGAGGTTGTTGATCAATATAAAGATTTACTAAAAGGTAATTAATAGAAAAAGAGAGTTGTAGGATGACACATTAGAATTACATTCCCTTAAGCAGCAATAACCTATAGCAGTTATTAGTATTAGGAAAGCTGAATATTAGATGTGGGTTTGTCTATCACTTTTGTGTTATCCCCTTTTACTCTAGTGGCTGTAAGATTTTCTATTAAGGAGGAATCTGAAAATGCCCAAACTCAAAAAGGTTGATTGGATAGTACCGGCAATATTATTAGCGTATGGATGTTTTTATTATTTTTACCAACTTGGTCCGATTAGCCATGTGGAATCTAATATCCTATTAATCAAACCGGTTTTCTACCTATTGGTCTTAGCGACGGTAACGTATATAGGATTACAAATTTTTAATATTGCTATTAAGAAAAAAACCGTTTCAGATGATGCGCCAGTAGGAGATGAACCTATACATTTTTCAAGAACGATAGGTTTTGCTATTTCTACCATTATATATGTATTCCTCTTAGAGTATATTGGGTTTATCATCATGACTTTCCTGTACATGGTATATTTGATGCTCTTTTTAGGGGTAAGATCCTATAAAGTTTTAATATTTGTACCAATAATAATAATTTTCTTATTGTATGTGAGTAGTGAGTTGTGGTTAAATATTAGACTTCCAAAAGGAGTATTTAATATCTTCTAGAAGAGGAGGGGAAGCATGTTTGATGTAAATGGAATTATGAGCGGTGTATCTCTTCTGCTACAATGGCAGATTCTATTAGTAATTGTACTAGGACTTCTATATGGCATAATTACAGGTGCAATACCAGGATTCAGTACTGCATTATCCATTAGTGTGATGCTCCCAGTCACATATACAATGTCTCCTCTGGTCGCTATTGTATTTTTAACAGCTGTTTATGCAGGCGGGAATTTTGGAAGTTCAATTTCGGCTATATTATTAAATATTCCTGGATCCCCACAAGCAATTGTAACTACGCTGGACGGATACCCTATGACAAAGCAAGGAAAAGGTAATGAAGCATTAGGTGTAGCTGTAGCTGCTTCTTCAATCGGAAATATGATTGGATCATTTTTCCTTATTTTAGTTATGCCTTTTATTGTGGTATTAGCATTAAAATTTGGTCCGCCAGAATTATTTATGGTAGCTGTTTTAGGGTTAACAGTCATTGCTTCACTTCATCGTAGTTTTTTACGTTCGGTTATTGCGGGGTTATTTGGCGTATTAATTGGTACAATTGGAATGACGCCAACAGGAGCAGTTAGAGGAACCTACGGGTTTTATGAATTAATGGATGGAATTCCTATAATTCCAGCATTAATCGGTTTAGTCGGTTTTTCAGAATTAATATACATGATTCAAAAAGATTATGTTACTAAAAATAATATTAGTGTTAAATCAGGAAGTTGGAATAGTCTAATTAAGGGTTTTAAAGATGGTGTTAAGTATCGATTGTCTCTTTTTCGTTCTAGTACTATAGGTGTAATCATAGGAGCACTGCCTGGAGCGGGTGCAACTATAGCAAGTGTCGTTAGCTATAATGAAGGCAAGCGCTTCTCAAAAAAACCAGAGGAATTTGGTAAAGGGTCACGAGATGGTATTGTTTGCTCCGAATCGGCTAATAATGCTTCCGAAGGTGGTGCTTTAGCAACAATGTTATCACTTGGGATACCAGGTGGAACTGCAACTGCTGTTTTAATTGGAGCATTAATGATACAAGGGTTAGTTCCTGGTCCTATGCTATTTGTTCAAAATGAAGCTTTGGTATATGGGATTATGTTATCACAATTTATAACCTCTGCTCTCATGCTTATCGTTGGATTAGTCGTTTGTTACTATGCAGCTCGTGTTATCAATATCCCTACGAAAATTCTAATTCCAATTATTGCTGTTTTTTCTATTTTTGGTACGTATGCAATAAATAAATCAATGTTTGATGTAAAGTTAATGCTTGTTTTTGGTGTACTAGGAGTAATATTACGTAAGTATGACTATCCAATTATATCTGTGATATTAGGCATAATACTTGGACCGTTATTAGATAATGAATTATTAAGAATATATCAAAGATTTGGAGATGATTTTTCAATATTCTTATCAAGGCCGATTAGTCTTGTTTTAGTCATTATATTCTTTATTAGTTTAATCCCACCTATTGTCAAGGTGTATAAGAAAAGAAAGGCAACGTAATTATTATATAATATCGGGAAAAGAGGAGGTTTTTTTTTGAAAGCAAAGACATTATATGAGAAAATCTGGGACTTTCATGAAGTAATACGAGAAAATGATAAACCGTCTATTCTTTACATAGACCTTCACTTATTGCATGAGGTTTCTTCTCCTATGGCATTTTCAGGATTAAGAAAAGCGAATAGAACTGTTCGTCGGCCAGAATTAACGGTTGGAACAATGGATCACATTGTTCCAACTTCAGGTAGACAAAATCCTTATCTCGATCCAAATACAACAAAGCAGATTCAGGCATTGGAGGAAAATTGTAAAGAATTTGGTATTAAATTATATAATTTAGAAAGTGCCAACCAGGGGATCGTTCATGTTATTGCACCTGAACTTGGTCTATCGCTTCCAGGACAAACGATTGTATGTGGTGATAGTCACACATCAACTCATGGTGCATTTGGTGCATTAGCATTTGGGATTGGTACAAGTGAGGTTGAACATGTCTTAGCGACACAATGTTTGCAACAATATAAGTCAAAAACATTAGAAATCCGATTTAATGGACGATTGGCTCAAGGAGTGACAGCAAAAGACCTTATTCTTTCCACTATAGGTACACTTGGTACAGATTTTGCTACTGGTTATGTTATTGAATATACAGGAGAAGTAATTAAACAACTCTCAATGGAAGAACGAATGACAGTCTGTAATATGTCAATAGAACTAGGTGCGAGAGCAGGACTTATTGCACCAGATGAGACTACTTTTGCTTATATAAAAGATAAAAGATATGCTCCAAAAGGGGAAGTATTTGATAAAGCGTTAGAATATTGGAAAAAGTTTTATACTGATGAAGACGCATCGTATGACAAGACCGTTGAAATTGATGCATCAATAATAGAGCCTCAAGTTACATGGGGGACTAACCCTGGTATGGTAGTAAATGTTTCTTCTAATGTGCCTGACCCCATGGATATGATTAATAAAGAAGAAAGATATTACGCTGAAAAAGCCTTGGAGTATATGGGATTAAACGCAAATACTCCAATTAAAAATATTAAAATTAACAAAGTATTTATAGGTTCATGTACAAATAGTCGCTTAGAAGATTTAAGATTAGCTGCAAAAATGGTAAAAGGTTATAAAGTATCACCGGATGTAAAAGCTCTAGTTGTTCCTGGATCACAACTAGTCAAGAAAGAAGCTGAAGTCGAAGGCTTGGACAAAATATTTATTGAAGCAGGATTTGAGTGGCGTGACTCTGGTTGCAGTATGTGTGTTGGGATGAATCCAGATATTGTAGAGCCAGGTGAAAGGTGCGCCTCTACATCTAACCGAAACTTTGAAGGACGACAAGGTCGTAATGCTAGGACCCATTTAGTCAGTCCACCGATGGCAGCAGTTGCAGCTCTTGCAGGACAGTTTATTGATATACGCGAGTGGGTCATTCACGAATAAGGAGATGAAATCTATGAAACCATTGAAAAAAGTGACCAGTGTTGTCGTACCTTTGGATCGGGCAAATGTCGATACGGATGCTATAGTACCAAAAGAATTTTTAACTATAATAGAACGAGATGGCTTAGGTGATATATTATTTTATAACTGGAGATACGACGATTCAGGAAAGCTAAATCAAAATTTTATTTTGAACCGAGCTCATTATCAAGATGCATCAATACTATTAACTCGGAAAAATTTTGGTAGTGGATCATCCAGGGAGCATGCCCCGTGGGCGTTAAGTGATTTTGGATTTAAAGTATTACTCGCCCCGTCCTTTGCTGATATTTTTTATAATAACTGTTTTAAAAATGGGATACTACCTATAACCTTACCAGAGAAGATAATAGATTACTTTTTTGAAAGAATAGATAAGGTTGGTCAGTACCGATTAACAGTTGATTTAAAATTAAATAAAATTTATGATGAGTCAGGATTAGAAATATCATATGAGATTATCCCACATCGTAAAGAAATGCTTTTAAATGGACTTGATGATATAGGTTACACCATGCAGTATACTGAATGTATTGACAACTTTGAACAAACGCACAGTATCTTTTATGAAAAACAAAAGTATTGATGAGTAAAAGGAGCAAAAAAACTTATTTGCTCCTTTTATTCGTTTATTGAGTTTAAATGGTAGATGTGTTAAATCCTAACACTTTTTAAATTTAATAAGAAAAATGGTCAAAAGCGTTGAGGGGCATTTACATGCAGGCATTCTGTATATTGATTTTTAAGTTATTACTAAGTTTCTTGGTTTTGTTTTCAATTATAGAGATTTGGTTTCAAACGATGTGGTTAAATGTATTTTTATCGTTAATAAGTATTATAACTCTTATTTTTTCCATTGTATTATTAACTTTACGTCAAGCCGCATTACCTTTGTCTTTGTGTTTAATGGGATTAACTATTTATTTTTCTACCGTAAAAAATATCGATATAGAAGTTTTATTAAATGGTATTAGTGAAATGCGTGTTATGGTATTTGTATTGGTAGTTGTTCCGATTGTTCGTTGGGTTTTAAATTCAAAGAAATACATTCAAAGTGTGATGGTTTGTAGTAATAAGTATTTAAGGTCAAGTATCAGTTTTTACGCTGGTATGATGGCGGTTACTCAGGTGGTTTCTTTTTTTTTATTAGTTGCAGCTGTACCAGTTACTTATCAGTTTGTAAGTCGTTATCAAATAGAAAAAAATAAAGCCCTTTGGGAATACCTTAAAAACACAGCAATCATCAGGGGTTTTGCATTAACAAGTATTTGGTCTATCAGTATCCCTAGTTTTGTCTATGCTATAGAGGCTTTAGGGGCATCTGTTAAAATAACAATTTTTCATGGATTTATATTATCTATTGTAGGAATTATGATTGGAACAATTCTTTTTGCTATAACCAATTGGAAAAATACAAGTGCTTTAACAGTAGAAATAAGAAAAACAGTAAATTATTCTTTTAATAGTAACGAAGAAAAAGTATTAAAAAGATTACTTTTGGAGTTTTTCCTCCTTCTAGTTAGTCTAATTTTTAGTATTCTTATATTTAATTTTTATTTTTCATGGGGTTTATTAAAGGTCATACCAATTGTAGTGATTATTTGGACAGTAACATATTTTATAATTCAAAAAAAGCTAAAATTTCTACTTACAGAAGTAACAAAATATTTTAAAACGGATATTCCTTTAAAAGCTAAAGAGGTTTCAATTTTTTTATCAGCTGGACTATTAATTTCTTCAATTAATGAATCTAGAGCTGGACAAATTCTTATAGAGGAAATCTATCATTTAATAATTAATTATAACTTTATTAATTTTCTAGTCATACTACCTTTTCTAATAGTCTTATTTGCGTTTTTTGGACTACCAGCATCAGCCTCGATGGTTCTTGTTGGGGGAATATTACAAGGAGTTCTACTACCTTACTCTCCAGAAGCTATTGTACTTTCGTTAACTTTAGGAAATGTTATAGGGGTACTCATTTCTCCTTTTATGATACCAGGGGTATTACTCAGTAGTGTAAATATGAGTGTTCCTTATCGTTATACTTTTGCATCAAATAAACTTTATGCATTATGTTTTATTATTGTTGCCATAATTTACATTCTTGTGTTCATGGCGCCTTAGTAATTTGAAATTAGGGTTTTATATTGAATTCACAATAAAGTGGTAAAATTTGACCTGACGTTTAGTCTATTACAGCGAAAATGATTGTTTAAAAACATAGAGACAGTTCTCATGTTACATTCTAAGTACGCACTGGGGTCAGGAACCTATTTCTTTAGAGTGTCAAACATATGTAATAATTGCTAACGACTTTGATGAAGAGAAACTACTTTCCACGTTTATGATGATAAGATCTTCCAATCATTTTAAACAAGCTGAGAACTGGAGCTCAATAAAAAGAATTGTTGTTGCATCTCTTTTTATAATTCCATTAATGAAGCAGTTTGATATAGGTATCATGATGAAGTTATGGTACTATCAGATTTACAAATTCATATTTCATACTAGGGGAAAGACCCTAAATTAAAGTATAGGAGTATTTGTTATGTCATTTGTTAATGGAGATATTGGATTATTAGTTACTATTTTAGTTATTCTATTTTTTTTAATGTTTGTGATTGCTTTGGTTGTCAACGTAATTAAGTTTGTAGGAAAACAATCCAGCCAAGAAAAAGACTTGAAAATCGAAGAATTACACAAAGAAATTGTAGAGTTGAAAAAAGAAATTGAAGGACTGAAAGAAGATAGAAATGTATGAGTTTAAAAGAGATCAATTATAGGGCATCATATTGGGGAAAGTCGGGACCAATTAGAATATTATAAAATTGCTAAAATTGATGCTGACTATTGAATACCAATAACACTTTTTAATGAACGGGAGCGTTTCTGCGATGTGGCAGGGACGCTTTTTCAATACGAGCCAAGGTGAATTCAATTTGTGAAACTTTTTTATTTTAAAGCGTATTAAGATCATACAAAATGAATTGAGTTTACTAATAACGGAACAGAATTTTAATGAGGTGATCTTTTTATGAGAAAAATGTTAACGATCTTTTTCGCCACATCCATCATTTTTGGATTGACGATGTTTATCACCCAACGTGATTTTTCAACCAGTATCACTTCCAGTTTATCTTTTGGTATTTTTATGACGATCATTTTAGGGGCTATGAACTACCTTTAAGTCAAACGAGTAGGAGGTAAAGCTGAAAGTAGTATAAGACAAGAAAAAGAATCGAACTTTATCTGCCTTATAAAAACTCCTTTGAGCTGTGCAAAAACTCTAACTCTTGTCTTAACGGTACGAAAATCGCTCATGAAGATTTAGAAAAAGGGATCATTCATGCAAAGACAGGAGTGAACATGAAAACATGGGGAGATAAATTAGAATTTCATATACAAAAAGTCGATGAAGAAGTTTCTAAAGTATGGGTTCAAAGCTGGCCTATCGTTCCAACCACTTTAGTTGATTACGGGTAAAATTTATACAACATTAAACGGATTTCTAACTATTTAGAGGAAAACTGCTAAAGGACTACTTAATAGAAATATTGGGGTCAGACCACCATTATGTTAACGCGTTAACGCATCGGGGTCTGACCCCATTTTTTATGGCACCTCCTCAAATTTCTAATAGATTTCTATGTGTAAAAATCTTACAACATTCCAGACACCTATGGTCTATCGTGATTAATATAATAGGGAACATAGAAAAAAGAGGAGGTTCCATATGCGAGATTGGTTTAAGAAGTCTATTAATATCGTTAGTAGTTTAGTATTGACACTCATTCTATTAGGGGTTCCTTTAGAGGCAACTGCCAATGCAGCGGCAAATAAAGGTTTAGCTAATGCTAGTCCTGTAGCCCAAAGTATTCTTTCAGTTGAAATTAAAGAAGCCTCGATATCCGAATTGCAGCGTGAAATGCAAAGGGGAAGGTTAACTTCTGAACAATTGGTAGAGTTTTACTTGGAACGTATTGCTACATATGATGATCAACTTAACTCTTTTATTTGGATTAACGAAAATGCTATTGCTGAAGCACGTGAGCTTGATAAACAACGAAGAGGTGGGAAAGCTAATGGTGCGCTGCATGGTATCCCTGTTATTTTGAAAGATAACTATGATACGTATGACATGCCAACAACAGCAGGTGCATTAGCATTAAAAGATTCCATTCCTTTAAAAGATGCTTATCAAACAAAGAGATTAAGAGAAGAAGGTGCTATCATCCTTGGTAAGGCAAATCTTCATGAATTTGCATTTGGTTTCCAAACGATTAGTTCTCTAGGTGGACAAAGTTATAATCCATATGATTTAACTAGGTTTCCTGGTGGTTCGAGCGGTGGGACAGCAGCAGCTGTTGCTGCTAATTTAGTTACTGTTGGATTAGGGACAGATACGGGTGGTTCAATCCGAATTCCTTCTTCGTTTAATAGTCTAGTGGGTATTCGCCCGACGATGGGACTAGCAAGCCGTGATGGAATTATTCCACTAGCACTAACACAGGATGTTGGGGGACCGATGGCACGTACGGTGGAAGACGCAGCAGTTGTACTTGATGTGATTGCAGGGTACGACCCTAATGATCCAGTGACTGAAGCAAGTATCGGTAATATACCAAGGACCTATACACATTATTTAAAAAAGAATGGCTTAAAAAATGCTAAAATTGGTGTTGTACCCGCTTTATTTGGTAACAATGCTCAAATAAATAAAGTCATGGAACAAGCGATTGCTGACATGGAAGCACAAGGAGCTGAAGTGTTTGAGGTAGCCATTCCAAACTTAAATCAAATTTTAGCTTACCCGAGCTTAAGTGGTTATGAATTTAAGTTTCAGTTGAATGATTATTTAGAGTCACTCGGTCCAGATGCTCCTATGAAATCGTTAAGCGATATTATTGACAGTGGTCTATACGATCCAAGCTTAAGAAGTGCATTGATCACTAGAAATAATCGAGAGTCATTAGAAGACGATCCAACTTATCAAGAAATTATCACAACTCGTCCGAAACTGACAAGAGAAAGCTTAATATCCGTCTTTGATGAGTATGAGCTTGATGCAATTGTTTATCCGACTTCTAATGCTTTACCAGCAGTAGTTGGAGGAGGTCAAGGTGCTGGAAATGCCAATCGCTTAAGTCCGTATTCAGGATTTCCTGCAATATCGGTTCCAGCAGGTTTCAGCGACAATGGTTTACCAATCGGAATGGAGATGCTAGGGCAAGAATTTGATGAGCCTACTTTAATTAAACTGGCCTATTCCTACCAAGAAGCAACAAAACACCGTAAAGCACCTGGATTATATTAAGAAATAGAATATTTTAGGTCTTGACCTCCATTGTGATAACGCGTTAACGCAACGGGGGTCAGCGTCAGTAGCCTTGCATCGATGTAGTTATTTTGAATATATGTATTATTTTTACATTTTGTTTTATGGATAAAATGAAAAACAGAGAACAGGGTATTACATTGACCTTGTTCCCTTTTTTTTTCCTTTTTAATAATTACCTAGTTTTCTCTCATTTTTTCTTTTACTTTTCTTGGGTTTATCTTTCACTAAAGCAACGTTTCCAAACGACGGTGTTTTCTTCTCAATTGGAATAGGGACTTTCTGTCTCCCTCTCGATTTTCGCTTCTTTTTTAATCGTAATGCCTTTTTAAACGAACTGACCGTTTTATAAAGGTAGGTTTGTAGTATCCGAAAGAATTCCCATGGCGTCTTTTTAGAATCAGCCTCTAGCTTCACAATGAGTGAAAGTCCATATGCTATAAGAGCTAAAAACATCTGATTCCAGATACCCTGCGGCTTCGTACTCCAAATCTTTGTTAATTTAAGATGCTGCTTAATCCATTTGAAAAATAATTCAATGACCCAACGATATCGATAAATGTCCATTACTTGTTGGGCGGTAAGATCAAATCTGGTGGTTAGGATTCGATAGGTTCTTTCTTTTTCATCCACAAACTCAATATACCTTACTGGTATTTTAGATATACCGTATAATACTTTGGCATCCTGAATGACCGATGGGTGAGATGGTTTATAATCTTCTAATGTATATAAACGAAGAGCCTTAGTGATCCGAACTACGAATGATATTCCTTTCTCTTGCCAATCCATTAAATTGTGCTTTGAAGGATAGCCCCGGTCCATTACGTGAGTGGTATCTAATTCCTCTATTAAGATATCTGAGCTTTCAAAATCACTTACGGTTCCTGTTGAGGGAACGATTTTATCTGGAAATGCGATGTCTGGTGAAACAACTTTTAATCTTGTATGCATTTTGACGGAATTATGACCTTTTGAAATAAATGCCCAGTCACATAATTGTTCTGGCAATCTAATTTCCGTAGAATCAACGATACTTAAAAGTCCAATTCCGTCTGGTAATCCTTGATTCGATTGGGTTAGCTGGTTGAGCTTCTGAACCACTTTAATAAAAAGTTTCTGAACTAATTCTGTTGGAAGGTCATTGATCCGTCGGCTAAGCTGAGAGCCACTGATTTCAGAAACACCAATCTCTTTTTGTAGCTTCGGATATGCAGCTAGTTTTTCTTCCATGTGAGCATATGAACTCCATTGATCTAACTGTGCAGCTACAAAAATTTTTAATAGCGATTTTGTAGAAAGCTTATACTTCCCGTAATCTAGTAAAGGACATTCAAAATCCTCTAACGGAAGAAGGGATAAGCATTGACAAATGAGCATTTCTCGGCCTATACTTTTATTACTCATTGTTAAAACTCCTTTGTAGAAGACTTGTTTGTTTAAGGGAACAAAACAAGGTCTATAACTTCTACAATAGGAGTTTTTTCTTTGCCTGTAAATACTATAATATTACTTTTCTGTAATTTTTTTAAAGTCATGCAAGGCTACTGGGTCAGCGTATAATGGTAAATAAGTCAAGTGGTTATTTTCTCTAAAAAGGACCGACCTTAAGTAAAACTCTATTTTCCTATTATATGGTAATAGAATTCATCTACCTACAGAACTTTATAATAAAACTCCTCTAGAACGTGAAAGGATCTTGCTTTTTCATCCTACAGAGGATACCACCTAGCAAATATAAACTTAGATTTTTTCACGTATTATTCGTACTTGTAGGACAAGATCCATACTGCTGACCCACGAGGTCTTTTGCCTCAGACACCAATAACAATGTGATCTAACGTCCTAGGGGAGTTTTATTTTGACAAAGATAATGTCTTACAAAAATCGCTATAAAGGACCTCAGTTATACCTACGAGAATTTAACATATCCAACGTTAATACATTCAAGTTGAGTATTAATACTTTTTTTAAGCAGATTGAGTAAGTCCTGGTGAGACAAAGTTTTCAAAGAATTTTTCTACATTGGGACTTCGCAGTTTATTTCTTATGACTTCTACTAACACATAGTTTTCTTGATCAGTACGGTATAATGACTGATGTCGAATCATTGAAAAGGCTAGACGTATCATACGGTTTCCTAAAGCAACGTAAGCTTGGCGAGTGTGTTTCCCACGCTCTTTCAGGGCCAAATATCTCTGTCTCATCTCAGGGTTATTGACAGCTAAAGATTTTCCTACCTGGTACACAATGTTTCTGAACGGGCGCCTTCCTTGTTTAGAAATGCCGTAATAACTAGGTTTATGGCCTCCAGATTGTTTGACTATCGGATTTGTACCAGCTAGCTTTATTAGTTGTCCTGCATGGTCAAAATCGGTGATATCCCCCATTTCTGCATAGAATTCAGCACCCGTAACAACTCCTATTCCAGGTACAGCTAAAATAATAGCGCCAGGGGTCTCGATAAACAGGTCTTCAATTTTCTTCTCTAACCGTTTAATTTGATTATCTAATAATTCTAACCGGTCTAATTTTTGAGCAAGAAGATAGATATCAACCTCTACATTCTCCTTAGGCTGAGAAATAGAGCTTTGTGCAAAATCTAGTAAACATTCAATCGTACTATCACGCAGTTTCAAATTTTCACGAATAGATAACTCACGTAACCCTTCTTTACCCAGTTCTAGAATATCGTTAGGGTGTGGGTAATGTCTCATCATATAGCGCGGGGCTTTACCAAACAATTTAGAGAAGGGTTGGACATGTTTTCGCTTTCCATTATCCCAAATACTTTTTCCTTGGAATTCACGAAATACATGGTCTATATGCATCCGAATTAAGTTCTGTGTAGAAGTCCGGTCATCAACTAATTCACGGCGTGCGCGAGTTAATTTTTGTAAAGAACCTATACTGCCTGAACGTAGCTCACTAGATGTTCCTCTCCCGTGGATCAATGACTGTATAATAGCCATGAGATCAATATTATCTGTTTTAGACCAATTTAAGAGAGCTTGCCTTTCTTGGTCCGTTGTCGCTGCATTTATGATTCGGACACGGTATCCTTCTTTATGACATCGACGAACAAGATCTTCGTAATAATGCCCAGTGGTTTCAATTCCTACCACAACCTCTTTCATACCATACTTTTCTCTTTCCTCCCGAATATGCTTTTTAACTATGTCTAACCCTGTTAGAGACGCATCAAACTCAAACGGTTTAACTAATATATCCCCATAGAACGTACAAATCATTGCTTTATGTGTATACTTAGCCGCATCAATTGCCACCATTAATAGGTTTTCAGTCCCAGTTTCTCTTATAAACTTTGCCCACTGACTTCCGTTTTTCCCTTGAATATGGTTCAATAATGTATAAGTCATCGTTTTCATCTCCTTTAGTAAAGGTGTTGTAACTGGAAGTACTGTGGTAGGTCCTTCTATTTTACAATGAAAACGGTGGCCTTTTTTATTTCCTTGAACTATTTTCTATACTAGACCCCGTTTTTATGGATATGGTTTTAAGTAGTTGGAGAAACGGTAATGAGAAAAAAAAACAAAAAGATGCTGCACTTATTATTAATGATACACCAACAGAAAGTCTTCCTGATGTCTTCAGGGGATAGTAAATAAAAACATCATCAAAACATCATCAAAACATCATCAAAACATCTTGAATCTTTAGCTAGAACGTTTCGATTTATATAGCGTGTTCTAAAAGCAAAAGGCATGGAGAACCGTTCTCCTTGCTTTTTTCAATGTAAATAAATCTTTGATTTGGCTACGATTTACTGTTTTACTTTTCATTCACATATGAAGAACTTTTCCCTTGCATTTTTGGTCTGGTTTGTCCTTCTTTATGAAGGACTTTCCTTAATTTTGCTGCTTTGGTTTGTCCTTCATCAGTTTTACGGAAGGCATTTGCTTTGACTATCCTGCCCAGATAGTGAAGAAGCGACTGGTCTTGGTAAACATGCGCTCCCATTAATTAAAAAGACAATAAAATAACTTTTATAGTAAAATATTAGTATTTGAAAAAGGAGGCTCATTCTTATGAATATTTTAATTTTAGGTGCAACAGGACGAGTTGGAAGTCAAATAGTTACTTATGCCCTTCATGACAGACATCATGTTACTGTATTAGTTCGTACTCCAGAGAAGATTGAAATAAATAATGAAAATTTAACCATTATTCAAGGGAATGTTTTAAATAAAGATGATATCGTACGAGCAATGCATGGGATTGATATAGTTATTAGTGCGCTAAATACTGATGGCACCACCACTCTATCAGAAAGTATGCCACTTATTATCGAAGCAATGGAAAATGAAGGTATAAAACGAATAATAACTATAGGAACTGCAGGTATCCTGCAAAGTAGAACCACGCCAAATTATCTACGTTATCAATCAAGTGAATCAAAGCGTAAGTCAACCCGTGCAGCGAAAGAACATCATAAAGTTTACGATATGCTCAAACAATCAACCCTCGAATGGACGATTGTCTGTCCTACCTACTTGCCAGATGGAGAAAGGATAGGCAAATATCGTATAGAACGAAATTTTTTGCCTGAGGATGGAGTAGAAATATCCGTACCAGACACAGCAGAATTTGCATTTAGTCAGATAAAAACAAGTGATTATATAAAATCACGTGTAGGTATCGCCTACTAAATAATATTCTTATACTACCTTCATATTGGATTAACTCGTTTGTTGAAATAGAAAATGAGTACGGCAACAATCCCCGTTCTTCACTAAAGCTTCCCATTCTGAAATATCCAAAATTTGAATTAGAGCCTAAAACTCAAAAGGAATTATAAGTAAAGGAGATGTTGTAAAATTAACATCTCTTTTTTTACTAAACTGTTTTCTTTACTTCAAAAGTATTCAGCTTTTTTTTACACGTTAAATAAAGTGAAAATTCAATGAGTGAGGGGGATTCTTTCATCCCCCACTGAATGTAGTGGGGGACCACACAAGGTGGGTCATCAGACGTTGTCACAGGACGTTACGTTCTTAGACTGTGTTCATTTAAGCATTTACTTCACATTTCTTGTTGCCTCAAGGGAGTCTTAGCGACAGTTAAATAATTCAATTTTTAGCACTGTAGCAGAAAACAACTAGCGTATGTATATTGTCGCTGTAGGGAAAGAATTTTTCTGAATTAGGAGAGTGATAGGATGAAACGAAGTAAAGTATGCAGTCATCAATATTAAATCAATGTTTTTTGGTGGTTGTCGAAGTTAACACAACTTCTCTTGTAAAATTATGCTCTCTAATTTTTACAACAAGTATTAAAAATTCCTTGTTTTATAAGGCCTCTTAAGTAGTTTCCTAAATATTACTGGGCCTTCATTTTTCCTTGAATGGACCCAATAATTATATTTTATTTCTAATAAGCAAATGAGCTAGATTGTGTAGTAACTTTTAATACGTAGTAGACCTATACTACGCAACAAGTAAAGCGAGATTTGGAATAATCTTTTGCGCTCATCTCTTATCACCTCCTTCACACTATAAATACCGTTTTGTTGGGAAATGGGTGGGGAATAGAGAATATTTTAAAAAATTACATTTAAAACTATCGCCATTGTTAGGATATAAATAGGAAGGGGGAAGTTGGTAGAAAAAGCTATTAAATGCGTTAATCGTAAAATTGTAGATTGCTTATCAAACCTTAGTTGAACGAGTGAAGCTATGGATATAGAATTCTTTTTTAGGATATACAGTCATATTGCAACTCTCTTACATACGATACAGCAGAAGTATAACTTTAGTACTATAGGAGGGTGTAACATGAAACCTAAATATCCGCGGGATCATTCTCAGGAAAATAATAAAAGTCCAAATTTTCTTATTATCCTTGTCGATGAGGAACGGTTTCCAACCGCCTATGAAAACGAAGCTCTAAAGGAATGGCGTAAAAATCATTTGAAAACACAGGAGCTTCTACGAGAAAACGGTATGACATTCTTAAATCATTATATTGGAAGTACAGCTTGTTCACCTAGTAGAACAACACTTTACACTGGCCAGTATCCTTCCCTACATGGGGTCACTCAAACAACAGGTGCAGCGAAAGGAGCTTTTGATCTAGATGTATACTGGCTTGATCACAATACAGTCCCTACTCTAGGTGACTATTTTCGTTCTGCAGGTTATCGAACGTTTTGGTAAGGGAAATGGCATGCTTCTGATGAGGACGTAATCGTTCCAGCAAGTCATAATGCAATGTTAAGTTATAACCCAACAACTGGGGTCCCGGATCCCAAAAAGCAACAGCTTTATTTACATGCAAATCGGCTAGATTCCTATGGCTTTGATGGGTGGATTGGACCTGAACCACACGGATCAAACCCTCGAAATTCAGCTTCATCCGCTGCGATTGGGTTAAGTGGCCGTGATGTCGTTTATTCGGAAGAGGTTGTTCGATTAATTAAATCCCTAGAAGATGAAGTTGCGGAGAATCACAAGCCTTGGTTAATTGTTTCATCATTTGTAAACCCGCATGATATTACCCTATTTGGGTTATTCACGCAATTACTACCAACATATAATTTTTCAATAGATCCTTCAGTTCCTTTTATCCCACCAGCCCCGACAGCAAACGAGGACCTTCTTACTAAGCCCACTGCCCAACGTAATTACCGAGACGTTTATCAACAGGCATTACAACCTACATTAGATACACCTTTCTATAGACAGCTATACTATTCACTTCATAAGCAGGTTGATGATGAAATGTATAAAGTATTTACCGCTCTAAAGCAGTCTATTTTCTATGAAAATACAATTGTGGTATTTACTGCAGACCATGGCAGTTTAGTTGGGGCCCATGGAGGATTGTTTCAAAAATGGCATAATGCCTATGAGGAAGCACTTCATGTTCCACTCGTTATTCACAGTCCTAAATACTTTGCTGACTGTAAAGAAACGGATATGCTAACAAGTCATGTGGACATTGTTCCTACTTTATTGGGACTAGCGGACATTGATGTTCAAGAAATCCAAGAAAAAATGAAAAAAGATCATACAGAGGTCCATCCCTTAGTAGGTCGTGACCTAACTTCGTTAATTAATGGAAATTCAGATTTTACTCGAGGTGATGAGGCTCTTTACTTTATGACAGATGATGAATTTTCCAAAGGTTTAAATCAATACACTCTAACTGGCCAACGATATGAAGCAGTTAGACAGCCTAATCATTTGGAAACTGTCATCGTCAAACTACCAACAGGAGAAAATAACTTAAAGGAAATTTGGAAGTTCACTCGGTATTTCGATCATCCACAATTTTGGAGTGATCCAAGCGTTGAAGATGTTGAAACTACCCAGAAGAAAGCTACAGATATTTCTGAAGATCTTCAGGTTGCTATTTGTGTCACGACCACTAAATCTCAGCCAGTCCCTGATCAATTCGAGTTATACAATATAACGCGGGATCCGGTTGAGGAAATAAACCTTGCACACCCTATACATGAAACAACTGAATCAAAAGTGATTCAAAAACTTCTAACAGGTATTCTTCAAGAACAACGTAAACAAAAAAGACTCACTCCTTCAAGTGGTTAATTACATGGGAAATGTGCTTGACCCTGTGCACGGTAGTGAATTACTTCATCGGGGGGCAGGAACCTTTTTCCACAGCCGTTCGATATTTACAAAGTAGAGAAGGTATTGTTATAAATCAAGTAGGACTTTTAGGTCATAGTCAAGGGGGGGAATAGATTTAGTTGCTGCTCAAAATCCACAGGATATAGCCTTCATTCTTAACATTGCTGGACCATCAGTTTCTGTAAAACAACAAATAATTGATGATTATACGAACGAAGCAGTATAATTTAAGTGTAATTATTCACAATCTGTATTTTTGAAATGTCCTTTTCCTCCACACAAAAAGACTCCCAACACATGAAAAAAAGGAGAAAAATTCATTATGAAGTCATCCCCTAAAATAGTTGACAATGCTTATTCTGATATTAGTCATCATTGACTTGCTAAACGTTTTTCAAAATCCGCCTTAAACACCAGAATAGCATCAATATTTACAGCAAAATCGTGGTCACTAATATTAAAATTAGTTATAAACTCGTCAGATCTCTCACGAACCATAATTGTCGGACGGATATTGTCTCCAATAGCGTCCTGAGTTACAGTACTTCCATAGAAATACCAGTTAGTTTCAGTAGGCGCATTTGCTGCATTCTTAGATAAGTCATTTTTTATTATTGCGCATAAATTATCCATAAAATCTTCATTAAGCTTAATGTTTTTTCCATACTCACCATCAACAGATATATCAGCATATCCATACCAAATATTCCTACTTGTTCGCTTTCCGTCATTTGAAGTGAATGTTTCATCAAACAAAATCTTCATTTTCATTACCCTCCGTTAATTTAAAATTTCATCACACTATTATACTCCAATTAGAAATTTATTATAGCTTACTGTTAGTTGTATTTGTTTTTTTTAAAACGTAACGCTTTTATTATTGCTAAAGGGTGCGAATATTGAATAGGAGTTGCAGATGATACTGCAGCTCCTGTTGCTTATTTTACTAACGAAGCAGAAGAGTTGAAGAAGAAATTCCATAATGGAGATGTAAAATATATAAAATGTTAATGAAAATGCGGTGAAATTATGAATATTAAAGATAAATTAGAGTTTTTGATAAGAGAGACTGTCTTGGATTTTGTAAAAGGTGATTTCATTAAAATTAAAACAAAACTAATAGAAGAAATAACAATCGATGATATTAAGGAAGAACTAAATCATTGGGGGACACTAACGTATCCGCCTGATGAAGCTTATGAAAAAATCAACTATATCGAATATAACGATGGGTCAGGATATGCGATGGAATTTGAACTCTGGTTCGATAATCAACTAAGTGATTTAACATTATCTTGCGAAGCAATAATAGACCAAGAAGAACGTGTTTTATCTTTTACAATCGAAAATTTACACGTTTTATAAACGTTCTTATTGCGCTAACGGTAGCAACAGAATGGAATAAGGAGTTTTAAAAATGGACCAACACTATATTGAAAATGAGGGATTTATGTGAATGAAGAGTTCGTTAAATCATTATACAAATCAATAGTAAAAGAGAATATGGAACTATCCAAAAAATTATTTGAAACAACGACTGTTAATAAGATAACGGATGATTATTGGAGAGAAACTTTTGAATTTTATAATTCCTTAGATAAAGAACATAAAGAGATTTTATTCAAAATTATTGAACAAACAATGATTGATACAATATCAAATATGCTTGGGGTAATTGACGGAAGCTCTACACTAATAGCTGCACAATAGAGCCGAAATTACTTCTCGATTCCAATGAATTCATAGAAACGAATAACTTAAATAAATAGTTTTTGCAAATTGAACCATTATTAAGCTAACGAATGAGCAATCCTTTAATAAGCAGGGAATGCCCTTTTGCTTATTGAAGTAAAGAAGCGAAAAATACAACAGAGCAATGCTTAAACTGCGTTGCTCTGTTTCCTTGTCAAAAGTATTTTCTGTAAAGTTCTTGGCGCAACCTACCGCTTAATTGTTCATATATTCTTGTCGTTTCACTTTTTTCATGCCCAAGTAAACTCTGAATGACATCGAGTGGTGCTCCGTTATTTAGCAAGTGAGTTGCGTAACTGTGTCTAAGCTGGTGAGGGTGTATCGTTTTATCAATTCCAGCGCGGTTTGATATCCGTTTAATGATGTATCTCATTTGAGCAATGCTTATGCGATGTGGGGAGCGTTCCGTAACAAAGATGGCTGAATCTTTATCTGTAAGAAGATGTATGTATCTTTTTAACCAAATGTCGCAACGAATATTAAAGTAAACCTCTCGTTCTTTCTCTCCTTTTTCTCTGACGATAGTGGAACGGTTTGACCAATTTATACAGTTTTTATTAAGAGAAACGATTTCGCCAATCCGACAACCTGTTGAAAACATAAACTCAAACAGCGCTTTTTCCATTGGGGTCTTACATGCTTCCTTTAGATGTTCAATCTCTCTTTCAGTCAGAAATTTTGGGATGCGTTTACCTACCTTTGGTTCTTTTATTTTTGCTGCTGGATTTTTGGCTATATGCCCTTCTTCATGACACCAACGAAATAAAGAACGCATAAATCTAACCCTATGGGCTAGGCTTGAAGGTTTTAAATGTTCACTGGATTTTGCCAAATAATCCTTTAATTGATTAGTTGTCAAAGTATCTAGTGCAACATCGTCAAAATGACGGATAAGGAGTTTTGATTGAAGCCTGTAAGCCTTCAAAGTTTGACTTGAGAATCCTTCAATTCTTTTATTCAGATTCATAGGTTTTCCATGCTTGTGAAAGTAACATATAAATCCCTCCAAAACTAAGTCTAATAAAAGGAATTATTGACCGAATTATAGAAAGGGATAACTTGTGACGATTTTTTACTAACGAGGCAGTTATAGAAGGAAATTATTGTATTAATCCGAAACTATATGGGCGGAAATTCGTCTAATTATTAGAATTAAATATTTAGGAGGTAATGATGAAAAAAATAACTCACTTTGTTTTTATTTCTCTTTTAATATTGGCATTTGCTTTAACAGGTTGTTCAACAGAAAAGACAGATACCAACGCAAAAGAAGAAACTTGGCAAGTAAGTCCTGCCTTTACGATTTCTAAGCCAGGTCCAGATGGAAAAGATGTACCTTATGGTCTTAAAGGGATTGACGGTAAACTAGCTATTGTTGATGGTCCAGTTATTGCAGGGACAAATAATAAGCAGCTATTTCATTTTTGGGGAGGAACACCAGAAAAAACGGAACAACTATTTAAAAAACAAGTGAAAGTGATAGGAACGAGTAAAGAAAACGGAAAAACAGTTACAGCTTTTGAAAGTTCGATTGGTGTCCCGAATGAAGAAATAATAAAGCCACCACATCATTACGCTGAATCAGTAGGATATTTGAATTTACCATCAAAAGGAATTTGGAAACTGGATGCTTACATTGAAGATGAATTGTTTGGTAGCATTATAGTTGATGTCCAATAAAAATAGCCGTAATTACTTAACTAACGGGCAGATTAGGTGAAGAAATAGATATAGTATTGGAGATGAAATTAATGAACAAAGAATTAGACAAAGCAATTGATTTACGGAAAAGGGGAAATCACAAAGAATCAAACGAATTACTAATGAAATTAGCAGAGGAGTTTCCTGAGGATGCTTCAATTAACTACCAATGTGCCTGGAGTTTTGACATATTAGGAGAAGAAGCTAAAGCAGTACCTTTTTATGAAAATGCTATTAAGTTTGGGTTGCCTCCAACGGATTTGGAAGGAGCCTTATTGGGATTAGGTAGTACATATAGAACATTAGGAGAATATGATAAGTCAAAAAGTACGTTTCTAAAAGGGATTGAACTATTTCCTGATAATAGAGCAATGCAAACGTTCTATTCAATGACCTTATATAATCTAAATGAACATAGTAAAGCTATGGAGCTATTATTAAAATGCTTAATAGATACAACGAAAGACCCTGAAATTTCCATTTATAAAAAGGCAATTGAATTCTATTCGGATAAATTAGATGAAATATGGAAGTAGCTTGTGAAAAAATATACTTACACTAACGGGGGCATTTGTTCAATAAGAACAGTCGCTTTTCTTAACGACGTGGGTTGGCACAAGAAGACATAGGTTTTTATTGGAGGATAACAACATGATAGAAGAAAATTATGGACACTGGCATTTAGATTTTTATTGTGATGAATCGGATTTCTATACAAGTGCGACTGGTTTTTGGAATGAAGAAGGTAGTTGGGATGTGTTTTTCAATGAATATAGTAACGATGAATTATACAAGTTATTTGGTGGTTTTAATTACGAAATTGATGAAGATTTTGGTGTCTTAATTTTCAAGGCAAAGGATTATGATGAGGCACATGATAAGTTTGTAAAGTGGGTCAATGATGTGTTATTACCATTGTTAAAGAAGAAATAAAAATTATGTTTTTGGAACTAACGGAGTGCGATAGCTGATTAAGGGTTATCGCCTTTCCTTGTTGAAGTAACGTGTGCAGGATAGTGGAAGTAGAAAGCATCAGATAATAGGAGGAAAAGATGATTATAAGGGAAATGATTGCAGAAGATATATCTCAACTTGAGAAATTATATAAACAGTTTTGGGATGAACCATCTAGTATTGAAACTATGAGGAAGCAGTTTAATAAACTCCACAAAAACAATTCCCACATATTTATTAGTGCCATTGAAAATAACAAACTCCTCGGTTCTGTTATGGGAGTAATATGTGAAGAATTGTATGGAGATTGCAAGCCTTTTTTAGTCCTTGAAAACATGATAGTTGATAAAAATTATAGGAACAAAGGAGTAGGAAAAGCATTAGTATCAGAGCTTGAGAAAATTGCCACCCAAAGAGGTTGCTCCCAAGTAATTTTTGTAACAGAACGGGATAGGGGTGATGCTGTAAAGTTCTATGAGTCGGCAGGGTATAGTTCTCAAACTCATATAGGGTTTAAAAAGAAACTCAATTAAGCTAACCAGTAGCATTAGTTGAATGAAAGACATTAAATCCACAACTTGGTACGAGTCTAATTCTGTACGTAATTATTTCCCCAATCTTGATGGAGAGTTTAGTACTAGCAAAACACAGAGTGTCCTTTCTTCTGATGATACCTTTAAATGTGGTATCACAATTTTTGAAAGGGAACTCCCAATACAGTAACCTTCTTACTTCCGTAGAAGAAACGATTAAGCAAAATACTTAAATACTCAACTTTTTCGGGTATTCACAGTGACACATATTAATATTATTTATAATTAGGGGATATAGCGTATTCCACCTATTATTTTTTGTGAATAAGATACAATACTTCATTATGTTGAACATCTCAGGAATTTGAATAGAGTGAAATTAATATTAATATACAGGTTTTAGCTTACTCAAAGGTGGTTACAAGGACATGGAGAAATTACCCCAAGCAATAAAAGGTATTCCTTTAGGTGAAATGGAAAAAAACGATTATGATGTGCTCATTGTAGGAACTGGTGCTGGAGGAGGAGCTGTTCTTTGGAGACTATGTGAACAATGTAAAATAAATGGGGTGCGAATAGGTGTCATTGAAGCAGGCGACCTATTGTTTCCAACAAATTTCTGGAACTTAACTAAATTTTCTATGGAAAAATATAAAGAGATGGCGCATCAAACTGGGAGAGATCTGCCGAATTTTTCAGGTGCAACTCAAGTTTTTGCCCTAGGGGGCAAAACATTATTCTGGGGAGGGGTGACTCCTCGTTTCCATGTATCGGAATTAAAGAAGTGGCCTATTGCTTTAAAGGATCTGAATTCATACTATAGTATTGCCGAACAGATCATGCATGTAACTCACCCGCACACTAAGAATTTACCGATAAAGCCAACGATTCTTAGTCGCCTTAGGGAAAATGACTTTCCTGAAGCTACCAATATTCCACGTGCATTAGAAAATGTTACCTCAAAGAATAAGGAAACCCCTAAATTGTTTAGTTCGATTCATTTCCTCACAGTTGCACTAAGCTATCGACCATTCGATTTGGCTTTAAAGGCTCGTGCGGTTCAAATATTTGTCGAAAAGAAAAAAATGTTTGGAGTAAAGGTGATATCAGCACAAAAAAGAGAATATTTTATTAAAGCAAAAACCGTTGTTTTATCTACGGGCACTCTTGAAACTCCACGTCTTTTATTACACTCAGGAATCCAAGGTGATGCAATCGGTCACTATTTGACCCATCATTCTTCTGTAAGGGCACAAGGAAAATTTAGTAGTGGAATTACAGGTCGAGAAAGTATTTTGATCCCACAAATAAAAGGCAATCCCTATCAGCTTCAGCTTTACACAGGAAAAAATAAGGTAAATTTCGTTGGATATGGAAAAGTCGGATCACGTTATGAAAATAAAATAACACTCGATTCAAAACGGATAGATGAAAACGGAGTACCGCACATACAAGTGGATTTCTCATACACTGAAAGTGATAAAAAAGTCATTAAACGTATGTGTAGTGCTATAGAACTTGCTTCTTCTACTATGGGTGCAGTATTGACTCCAATAGAGGGGGAATCCCTTTTTCTTTTAAGACCACCAGGAGATGAGAACCATGAAGCTGGAACTTGCAGGATGGGTGACCAACCGTCTACTTCAGCGACGGATCTCTATGGTCAGATTCACTCTATACCTGATCTCTATATTGCTGACAATAGCGTCTTACCCTCAATTGGTGCTGCCAACCCCGTACTTACTACAGTTGCTTTAGCCATTCGAACAGCAGATCATATTATCGAACAATTAAAATAAAATGCAGCTCTCCTAAGCTATAAGGATAAGCCATAATATGCAATATCACATTCAAATGACTGCATATTATGGCTTATTTCTTATGCAAAAATTTATACTGCCATTAATAGCATTTCTTTATTATATTGTATTAGATTAAAAGTATAAGGAAAAATAGAAAGCTATTCTATTGTCTTAGTGATATTTTCCAAAAGGTGGACGGTTTATGTATATTCCTTCGTATTTTGAAATACAGATGAAACAATAAGGCATGGAGAACAGTTCTCCATGCCTTATTCAATGAAAATAACGCTGTGATTTGGCTACGATTTACTGTTTTACTTTTCATTCACAGGTAAATTCGTTAGCTATCCATGAATAGATTTTCCAAAGTCGGTTTTAAAGGTCTTGCTTTACGTGATTCTTTCATAGCACAACGTATAGTGACGAAGTCAAATGCCGAACTTTTTTGTCATAAATAGTACAGCTTTATTCTGACTCTTATTTTCCGATAAACATTTGTGTCCAGTAGTTTCCTTCAGCTACGTGGCCAACCCCGATGTGTGTGAAGCTGCTGCTTAAAATGTTTTTGCGGTGGCCATCACTGTTCATCCATGCATTAACCACTTCTTCTGGTGACCGTTGTCCCATGGCTATGTTTTCTCCAGCACTTCGGTAATTTACTCCGAATTGTTGCATCATATCAAACGGAGAACCATAGGTTGGACTTTGGTGAGAAAAATAGTTGTTTTGCTTCATATCGAGTGACTTTTGACGGGCTACTTGACTTAATTGCTCATCCATCGATAGTGGAGCTAGTCCATGCTTAGCGCGTTCAGCATTGGTTAGTTCAACTACTTTTATTTCATATTGACTAAGTGATGATTGCGCTTGCTGTGACTCTGGTTGCTTTGGTTGTTCAGTTTGTTGAGCAGGTTGCTGCTGAACAGGCTGTTGCTGACTAGGTTGTTGTATTTGTTGCTTAGGCTGCTGATTTCTTTCAGGTTGTTGTGTCTGGAACTTCGTCTGATACTTTTGTTCAAACATTTTTATATATTGCTGTGCGTGTTTCTCGAAATCTTCCTGAGAAAAATTTGATCCAGGAACAACATATTGTTGGTGATAGACTTTAAAATGTGTATCTGTTTTTTCTGAATTTGCAAGACTATCATTTGGGTTTGTCATAAGTAGAGCAGTAGCTGCAGCAATTGTTAATATTACTTTTTTCTTCATAGTAGATTTCCCTCCAAGATAGATTATTAATCTTGTTGCTTACAAAACGATCATACCACACCATTTTTGTAACATTTGTGGATGGAATTACCAACTTTACTCTATGTATTAATTTTAAAATATTATTTAACCCTACTATCTATTAAAAAACCCTTATAGAATTACAAAGTTTATCAACTAGTTTGATAGTTAAAATACATATTACATTTTTACCGTTTTTTGGTTCCGAATTTAATAATTACCACTTTTTTGAGGTTGACAACCTTTAAAAAGGAGTTGTTTTGTTACGAATATTTCTTTTTTATTAAAAACTATGAAAAAATATGGGGTGGTGGGAGTCCGTCTTCCTTTAAGCAAGAAATGTCCCTATGCCTCTTCCGAAATGAAGTGCCTGAGCCCTAGTGTAGTTTAACGCTTTACTGGGCTAGGGGTCAGGAACCATTATTAAAACACTACTGTTTTGAAAAGCAACGGATTATCAAATTGTCTACTTCATAATAATAAACAATGATTATCTTGGGAAATTAGCCAGGGGGTAGGGGAAAAGGTATTGGTTCTTGAGGTAGAGGTAGGGCTTAATGTACATAGTAGAAGAAGGGCTTTCATTTAAAGAATAGATAATCTATAATATGTGCGTACTATACTTAACTAAACGGGTTAGAGTTTCTATAATAGGGAACTGCATAATTTTTATTTTGGGAGGGAATAAAATGGAAGTTTTTTCTGAATTTTTAGCGGGGATTGATGACCAATTCCACCGAGAAAGAACGGAAGAAGTATTTACTTGGATAAAAAAGAAATATCCAAATTTAAAAACAGAAATTAAATGGAAACAACCGATGTTCACGGATCATGGTACATTTATTATTGGCTTTAGTGTATCTAAAAAACATTTAGCTGTTGCCCCTGAAAGTGTGACGATCACTCATGTAGAGGATGATATTGTGAAGGCTGGATATGACTACACAAAGGAGATTATACGTATCCCTTGGAATGGTCCAGTTAATTACCCACTTCTTGAGAAAATGATTGAGTTTAATATAAGGGACAAGACAAACTGTTCTACTTTTTGGAGGAAATAGAAAAATTAGCTAGCCATTAGTAGGCATGTGAGGGCTACACCTTACATAAGAACGTGGTAAATACTTTATTGTAGGACCGAAGTCAATGATATCCATTTCAATTTATTTACAAAATAATAGTATTTCAAAACGGAATATTAAAAAGGGCTCCTTTTTTGGATATTAACAACTTCGGGGCAGGTCCAATAATATGTACGATCACTGCCTAATTCACTTCCATCTAGTCTTGAAAAAATTTAACGTTTTGTTTCAAATCCGATATGTTTTGCGATATTTCGTTCGTTTATCGATTCAACAAAAAAACACCGACTTTATAAGCGGAATCGGTGTTTCTTCATTTTTCATTATTTCCGCAAAATCTTCTCTAGTGCTTTTCCAGTTGTGCTTGGAACTCTTCTTGACTATATCCTGTCAACCAACGGATGATTTCATCGACTTCTGACTTCGTACGTCCTTTTCTCTCCGCGTTCGTAACATAATGGGGATAGACACTTGCGAAACTCATTGTATAGATCTAATGTTTAGCTATGATACATCATCCCTTATATGGTTTTCTTTCTAATAGTACGAAATATATTCGACTTCCAACGAAGTAATCGTCATTTAACTTTCACTTGCAAGCATGTGTGCAGCTGCCTCATGCATGTCTTTCAATCCTGAAACTTGAGCGTATTCGGCAACAGTGATGCCGCTCGTTGTAAGAAGTTCAACAATATGCTCAGCCATTCTTGACCAAGTTTTACCTCCGGCATTATCATAAGCGTCGATTAACTTATTCAGTCCATCTTTACCGAAAAGTAGATGATGCGACATGAAATCTACTGACACATCAGCTATCCCTACTTCTGTCCAATCAATTAAACCAGTTACATGATTGTTCTTATCAATAAGGATATGACCCGGATGTAGGTCTCCATGTTTTACCCCGATATGAGACGGCCAAAGAGAGTCTTCAGCTAACCATGCTTGCCAGCGGTCCCATAAATTTTGATTGACATCATATTTTTCTTTCACACGTTCCATTCGCAGTTTCATGGAGGCTCTTAACTCATTCGCACTAAGAATTTCAACACCAATATTCTTGAATTTTTGCTGAGGTAATGAGTGCAATTCTGCTAGAGCTTTTCCTAAGGATTGATAATATTCAGTTGGTACATTGCTTTCATCCAGAATCCATACATAGCCTTGCTGTTCAACGTCAATAGTAGCGGCAGGAACTCCACTTAGTTGCTTATAGGCAATTAGTTCGTCTGAGAAGATAGACCAATTGGGAACCTGGAAGCTTGCATAAATATTAATGATATCTAACGCTTTTTTCTCTTGTAGGGCATGTCTCATCGATTCTGGTCTACGTGGAAATCTTAGTATCCATTTATCTCCATTTTGATCTTTAGCATGTGCGACTCGAAAATCAACACCAGACTCATTGATTTTTATCGTGTCTTCTAAGAGATCTAGTCCTTTATTTTTTGCTAATTGTTTAACTTTAAGTGTATTCATGTTCATTTCCTCCAAATGTTATTTTATTGTTGTCATCGAAAGGCAAAAAAGCCGCCATTATAATCAGTTTTAATCTTTTTTCTTGTATCTCAATATGATCTGTCAAACTTTGAATATCTCAAGGTCATGGTAACTTATAATACGATACCTCATCATTCAAAAGAAATGATTCCAAAGTATTTCATTTTGTGGGTTTAAAGGGATGTAATCATAAAAAAACCTCAGACTGGCTACTGTCTGTGGTGAGAGTAAACTATGGCTTACAAATAAACGTCTACCTTTGTATGAAAAAAAGACATACAAAAAAGACAGATGTATATCTGCCTATCTTCACGTAAAAAAGTGTATATTTTCCCGTTGAAGGTTATTAAAAATGTGCAGACTACTCCCGTTTACTCTGTTTTATGAAAACAGAGCCTTTGAACATATTAAGTTACTTGTTGTCCAAAGTTTGCTGGCGTAATCTTCCTGCATGCATCATTTTTAATAACCCTCCTTTCAATAATGTACAATACTATACTTTATTTTTAAGTGAATATCAATAAAGAATCACATAAAAGTAATATCCAAAAAAAATACATATTAATGAAGGTTAGCATGGTTATTGAGGGTTAAATTTTGCTGAAAAAAGTTAACCAGTCCACTTAAGTAATTCAGTTTTGGAGTACAATTTTCAAATTCGTACCTCTTGATTGAACTACTTTTCTCGTTTGAATTCGCATTTAAAGTCACATTTTAATTCATAAGTGATATCACACATTTTTTTCAAATAAAACTATAATTACATTTAGCAATATAATGAACAATAGTTTCATATTATTCAGTTAATTTGCAAAATATTTTAGTAATACTTATAATGATAGTAATACTAGAAATAAAGTAAGAGGTGAAGTTGAAATGGAATTAGTTAGTGGGAAGATGACGAGTAAAGGACAAATAACAATACCAAAAGAACTTAGAGAAAAATTAGGTTTAAGTGAGGGTGACCAATTTAAATTTTTAATAGAAAACGATGAAGTAAGGATAGAACCGGTTAAGAAAAAATTATTAAGTCAAGCAATTGGCAGAATTACTTATAAAGAGGAAATTGATATTGAAAAAATGAGAAAAGTTGCTCACGAAGAAGCGTCTAAACATATTCTATCAGAGGGATTTGAACATGAATAAATTTCTAGTTGATACAAATGTTCTTATACGAATGCTAGTTAATGATGATCCAATTAAATTTGATACGATCGTGAAGCTTGTAGAGAAGGTTGAAAAAAGTGAATTAATTTTAGTAATCCCTACTGTCGTAATCGCTGAATCTTGTTGGTTGCTAAAGTCTTTCTATAAATTGGATAAACCAAAGATAACTGAATATTTATTAGATATAATTGAATCTGAAAATGTTGAAGTAGAAGAAGATAATGTAATTATTGCACTTAAAATGTATTCGGAAAAGAATGTTGATTTTGCTGATGCCTTACTATCGAGAAAAACTAATAGTAAACTTGCTGTTTTAACTTGGGAAAAAAAAGATTTTAAAAAGTTGGAATGCGAATATTATATTCCAGAAGAATTATTGTAGTTGCAAAGTACAACGATACTGGTAAAAGAATATCAGTGCATAAATAGGCATGAAAATATTAACTGCTGCCAACGCCGTAGCATTTACATAACGTGCTACAAAAATGCCATCCACCATCGTGTATGTGGATATAAAAATCATGACGCTAATGGTTGGCGCAGCGTAGGCCAGCAAAGATTTCATTGTATGTTCTTTTTCGATTTCTTTTGAAAAATCCATATGAGACCCTCTACTATAAATGTAACTTCAATACCCGTATCTTAAAGTATGGAGTTACTCTAGAGTCAAGGGTGAATAACAAAAATATGATGTTGAACTATTTACTCAAAAAAGCAATGCTCATATTAAAGCATCGCCTAGGTTATTTGGAGCGTAAATTGAAAATCGGTATTATCTAGTTAAGAATAAAAGGTAGCAAGATAACCTCCAAATGAAAAATGCTGATGACTATGCGTTTTTTGGAGAAGACTACAATATTAATTGGGAACAAGAATAACTCGGCGCAATACTAAAGTATATTAAAAAACACACAATGAGTGCTGTTACAAGATGTAATTGTATTTCTTTTTAAAGTATAGATGTTAATGTGTATTAAGAAAAATCTTGCTACGCAGTACCACAATACTGGCAATACATAACCACTAAGAGACGATTGTGCTAAAAGTAATCGTCTTTTTCTGACTCAAAGGCTAAAGGCTATAGAAAATAACGAAAATCCCCAAATTCATTTGTATTTTGGGTATCTGAATGGGTAATCCATAGGTAACCAATAAAAACTAAGAAGTGTTATTGATCAAACTCGCCGGAAAGGATTCGATTACATGAATTTTCAACCTGTTATTGACAATGTTCCAGATTACAAAGAGTTTCTCACTGTGGAAGAAATGGATAAAAGTTGCTGGAAACTTGCAGAGGAGTATCCAGATATTGTTAGCGTTTTTGAAGCAGGTAAATCACGAGAGGGCCATGCCATTCTGTGTATGAAAATTGGTGATGGGCCGAAAGATGCACTGTGCTTTGCCTGTCCACACCCTAATGAACCAATTGGTGCGATGACACTGGAATATTTTTCTCGAATTTTAGCAGAGAATGATGAACTTCGAGAAGGATTAGGCTTTACTTGGTACATGATTAAATGTATTGATCCAGATGGTGTTCGTTTAAATGAAGATTGGTTCAAAGGACCATTTAATTTGTATAATTACTCGAGAAATTATTTTCGGCCAATCGGCTATGAACAGGTGGAATGGACATTTCCCATTGATTATAAAGAACTTCATTTTCATAAACCCCTCCCTGAAACGGAAACGTTAATGAAGTTAATCCAAGATACAAAACCAGACTTTATGTATTCTCTTCATAATGCAGGATTTGGGGGAACGTATTGGTACTTAACCCATGACCTTCCAGAGCTGTATGAGGAGTTACGGAAGGTGGCTATTAAACAAGACATCCCATTAAACTTAGGGGAGCCAGAGGAGCCGTTTATCACGAAATTTTCACCAGCTATCTTTAAAAATATGACGATAGGTGACGCGTATGACTTCACAGAGAAATACACAGGGGAGATACCAAACTTTAAAAATGGTACCTCCAGTTCCGACTATGCATCGAGGGTAACAGACTGCGTTACCTTGCTTACTGAGCTTCCTTATTTTTTTGATCCGCGAATTGAAGATTTGGGTGAAGGTGAAATGACGCGGAAAGAAGCAATTATGCAAAATATTAAACAGTCACGAGAGCACTTTGCACGTTTAGATAAAATTCTTGCGGAAGTTCGGTCTTATATTAGTGAACAGAATCCATTTGTCAAACTTGTAGACGAAGTGATCCAGTATCATAAAGATGGTAGTGAAGCCAAAATCAAGTGGGCGGATAGTAATCCTGAATTTGAAAAACGCGCTACTTACGCAGAGATTTTTGATAATTTACAAGTATCTAAGTTTTACAATGGCTTGTACTTAGGTTTGACTGTTCGAACGCTTGAATATGAAATGGAAAGGTTTCAGAGACAAACAAATAGAGAGGAACCTGTAGCAGTAAAAATCCTTAAGGATACCTACGAAAAAGAGGAACAGTTTTTAAAGGATTACTGCGAAAACCTTGAAAGTGAGCTTAACTACACGTGGATTCCAATACAAAAGCTCGTCCGTATTCAAGTAGAGAGTGGTTTGCTGGTGGCAAATTACATTCGTGAGAATCGATAAAAAAGCTTGGGATTTATTTTTTCCTTAGTTAAGTAATTCCTACTTCATAGACTTATCTTTAGTAACTTCCTGTTTTTTACTTATGCTCCCATAAGCTTCTAATATATAAAAGTTTGATTTAGCTATGAAAGGAGGATATGAAAAATAAAAGAAATGTTAGGGAGTGAGAGTAATGTCCTTCGACATTTTCATTATTGTGGTTTTTTTCATTACAATTCATTTGTTAGCAAATAAAATCATTCCTTCTGAACAATTTAAACGTTTACGATGGTTGTCTTTCAATTAGAGCATTTTATCATCTAGATAAATATTTAAAAGAACGAAAACGTGAACAGAATAAAAAATAGCTAATCAAGTAAACACGTTTCAACGAAGCGAAGGAATATGATTGGTCTGCAACATTTATTAGAGAGCATGAGGCTTTAGGGTTTTCCACCAATACATCGTATAATTCAAATTCTGACTTAAATTATGAATTTGGTAATTTTCTCAAATTACTTCAAACTAGTATTTCAAATGAACATAAGAATGCATACATGAACATTAAAGATAAAAAAATAGAAGAAATAGAAATATTAGGAGTAGTTGTTTATGGAACTAGGGATCAAATATTGGAGATAATGAACGCACCAATAATTAAATCTGCTTCCTTAGGGGGAATTATTGATAACTATTAGACTCTAGTTATGCATTAACGGGGGGCGTTAGTGCATAAGCCAAATCAAAAAAATCGGTTCCTAACCGTTGTAAGGAACCGATTTTTTCTATGTTGTAATTTGTGTAACGTTGTAAATCCGCATTTTCCTGACTTTACCCCTTTTAGTCATGACTTTATAGATGTTGAAGATTAATCGTATATTATAGCTTTTCCTTGTTCACGTAATTTTTTTAAAGATGTAAGCATATGATTTATTTCTTCATCGGAATGTCTTTCCCATGAACTTAGTTCAGCTATTATTTTCAAAGGTGATTTAGACCTATAAGAACGTGTTGGGTTTCCAGGAAATTTTTTGTCAGTTAAGTTCGGATCATTTTCAAAATCACCTAATGGTTCTACAATGTATATTCTTTCTTTGGATTTAGATGTTGCTAATTCAGCACCCCATTTAGCCGCATCTAATGTTGCAGTGAAATATATATAGTTCGATTTTTTGTCTTGGTAATTTGATAAGTGTTGCGGTTCTAAAAGATCTCCAATTTTTAGTTCTGCTTTAGTACCATGAAAGAAAGGGCCATTATCTAAGACATCTTGTTTGTCATTCATACTTATACACCTCTTACACTTTTAGATTTGTATATAACAGTATAGGATAGGAGCTTTAGAAAGTATAGTCTATAAACAATTACAATTAGTAGTATAATGGAAGTAGAAGTAGAGAGCATGATATCGAACGAAAATTACCAATTCAAACTTTTTGAATGCTGTGGTTTTATTGACTGATTCTGTTTTGTTTTAAAAAATGTTATTAAACAAACGTGGGTTTAGTTCAACAAACAAATTTGATAATTATAAGCCCGAGGAAACCTTCTTCGGGCTTTTAATTCATTCTTATTTGCTATAGATAGAACGGATCTGAGACCTGATTTCACGTCCATTTGTAGTTTGAAGAGCGAGAAACTTCGGTGGGGCGGGAATGGAGAAACTGACGTGAGAATGTGACATCTCCATCAGAAGTGTACCGATTTCTTCGTGCTGTCTATTTTTTATTGTAAGCCAAAATACTCTCTTTTCGTTCGATGGTGTGCCCCACTGTTCATTTTCAAGGGAATGGCGGAACAGTAGAAAACCAGCAATCACGAAGTCATCCTCTTTTACTTCGGCTGCTGAATGGAAACCGGCATCCTCAACTTGCTGCCAGAAGGGTACGAGCAGCTTTTCTGCGTAAATACCGTACGTTGCATCTTCGTATTCTGGAAACAAGGTTTCAAACTCCTCACGGTTGTCTTCAAGAATTTCCTTCCAGTTTGATACAACATATGCATTCAGTGTTTTCTCAAGTTCAGATATGGTCATGTTCTGGTTAAATAAAGTCATTGGCTTGTCCCCTTTCTTTTTTTATTCACCCTTATCGTACAACCTTAAAGCAAATTTGAAAGTTTGATATAATAAATTCAGAAATTAAGAGTGATTCACAGGGCGAACTTTGCAATGTAAGTGAAGGAGGAAAAGAAAATGGATAAGCTGAGACCTGCCGACATTGCGGCGAAACTGAATGTGAGTACAAATACACTTCGTAACTATGAAGCAAAAGGACTTGTACCTTCGCCAATACGGACAGCAAGTGGATACCGTGTTTACTCGGACATTCATCTTGTCTATTTTTCATGCATTAAATCGTTATCCAATGGTTTTGGAATGGATGTAGCAGTGAAAGTTATGGAAAACATTAGGCATAAGAAAATTGATGAAGCGCTTTGGATTCTTAACGACGAGCTGATTCGTAGAGGAGAGGAAAAGAAATTCGTGATGGAAGCCTTCGAACTAATTGCATACTCGGATAAAAAATCTTGTATCTGGTCGCTAGGGAAAGCCGCAGAAAGAATGAACGTTTCCCGAACAGCCATCAGGTACTGGGATAAAGAAGGGTACATACGGGCTTTCCGGGATCCGGAAAGTGGCTATCGTAATTTAGACAATCTACAATTGGCCAAAATCAGTCTCCTTAAAGCGATGAACCATCGGTTGTATACGGATGAAAATGCCCGGATGAAGGACAGGTTCGAGGGGACAGCGGGAACAGCCGCATGCCATAAACTTGCTGAGGAGGTTCTAACCCTGCTAGGTACCCGAAATAGAAGACAGCTAAAAGCGATGGCCGCTGTAGAAAAACTTTTGGAGGTAATTGAATATGAATAAGTAGATTGCATTGCTCCTAATGAGACGTTTCGTTCTAAGTGATCGTCTTTTCATATTTGACCATTACTGCGCAACCTTGATTTTCGCAAAGGTTCCAGAGCTTGCAGGCTTGCAAACAACGAAGTTAAACACGAAGCAATTCTTGACCGAAGCAAGGGAGGGATGGAGTTATCTCATGGGACAGTCAGCCTTCAAATGGCTATTATTCTTTTCTGCATTTATAAATTTCCTACTTGGGTTCATTAATGTATTACTCCAACCGTTGATCATCGGATTATCATCTGAACAGACACTGGGAGTAGTTTTATCGGTGACTGGGATTGGGATGTTATTTGGAGGCATATTATTTGTCATAGTAACAGCGGCCATCTATCTACAGCCTAAAGTAAGAATATGGAAAAAGACATTCCTGATGCAATAGTAGAGAAAGAAGAACAGACAGTGGAAAAAGAATTGTTAACGGAAACGGTTTAATAACGGGGGATACTTGGGACAGGTTATGAATCATTCGTATTTCGAATGATTCATAACCTGTCCCACTGCTTCCATAAAGGTAATAAAACAATCCGAACATAAGGACAATTTCTAAGAACATAAAATGAAATATGAATCTATGAAGGATGTTATTTTTTTCGATTGCCGGCGGCACCTCCATTGTAATTGATTTCGTAACGTTGGAATCATTGCAGACAAAAACAAACATTAACGAAAGAGAATCAAAGAAAAAATATATTAAGGTTAATTAATTGTTGAGTAGACGTTAAAGTAAATAATGATAACAGAAATATGCATATAAAACTAGTTATTATGGATGAACATGTTTCAGCTTTAGGATTCTATGATTTTTCTTGTTTTGCAGAAAAACATAGCGATGAATTATTAGTCTTTATTCATGATAAAAGCTGGAGTTTAAGTGGACAGAAGAATTTAATTCTATGTGGAATGATACAATTAGGTTTCGCGCCTATAATATTCCAGGGGCATTAATATAATTAAAAAAGGTACCCGTTAAAGAGTACCAAATAAACCGTTTTATCTTTCAATTTCAAGCTTTTGTCCAGTATCAAATTTAACCTCAAGTTCATAATCTGAAACATTGCTTGGGTATACTTTTAACAAAGACAGAGTTTGTGCTTTCAGTGCATTTTTATCAACATCTGGTGTAATACTTAGTTGACTTAATATCTTGTCCACTTCAACTTTAGCGTCTTGTCCATATAACACAGGTTTACCAGGAACTTGGTATTTTGCTTCAAACGTGTTCCCTTTAACTTCATACTCAATATCAAACTTAGTATTGTCCTTTAACTCCACTTCTAACTCAAAGTCCACAATGGTTGGTGCTGCTTGTACCATTCCTATTCCTATGTAAGTAGAAAAAAGAAAAGCAACGATAAATGGTAGTAAGATGGATTTTTTCATGAATATCCCTCCAGTTTTTCATTTTCCAAGTTAATTTCCCCACGTATTTTTAATCTATTCGACTTTTAGAAAGAATGGTGAGGAAAAATGATAGAGACGTTATGGAAAATAATTAGAAGTAGTGAAAATGTTCACACAGCCAATGAAAATATCAGTTCCGTTCGAACAGGATATTCCAAAGAACGAGAACATCTACATATGCAAATTGTAAAAAACTTACATTTCCATGCGCAACTTCAAACCAGCCCATTGCAATACTAATTGGAGGTGGTACAGCTACGGGAAAAACAAAAATGAGGAAAACTTTCATAATGAAAGAAATCAAAAAATTTCCAGATGAGTTTTGTATCGTGGATGCAGATGAAATAAAAGCAGAAATACCAGAGTACCACATGTATCTTAAATCAGACAAAGCGAATGCTGCTTCCCTTGTTCATAAGGAAACTGATTTGAAGTTATCTTTGCCAGGTGATGCATAGGAATGGCTGTGCAATGAGACTCGTATAGGTTAATAATTATGGTTTGTCCCTCTGCATCATTTTGGTCAAAAACTTCGTTGTATAACATAGATTAGCAGTAAAATAAGTCGTGTAAATGGGGGAAGATTGTTTGAGTAGATTATTACTTGATTTTCTTAGAAAAGGTGGATTGATAATCTATGCTAGGCATGGGGAAGCAACCGTTGGAAGAGATTTACCTAATTTAACCTTTCAAAACTGTTTAACCCAAAGAAATCTTTCTGAGAAGGGACGTAGGCAGGCTATTTACTATGGAGAAATTCTTCGATACATACAAATACCAATTAATTTCCCTGTTGCCGCAAGTCCACTTTGTAGAACCATTGAAACAGCACAGCTAGCATTCGGGAGTGGGAATGTTCAAGTAGATCTCTTTTGGGTTGAGGTATATAAGTTAAGTGAAAGTTTACCAAGTGGAGAAAGACAAAGGATACTTAACCGTCTTCAGTCGGCAATTGAATGACCATTTGCCAACACAATTGTATAAAGTATAATATGAGGATAGAAAAATACAGCAAAAGGAAGAACTCTTGTTTATTTTTAAAACAAGGCTGTGTTAAAGATTAGTGTTGATTTTTAGGTACTTCTAGCTGGTGATTGGAACCCAAGTCGTAGACTCCTGCGGGAGAAGCGGGAAACGGAAGACCCCACAGGCGAAACCGAGGAGGCATCCGGCCCGCCCGGCGGCGAAGAACAGGACGTTCAAGTGTCGAGCATGCGACAGGACTTCGCGTTTTGCTCGACCAAGCGGAGACTTGCGCGGAAATCAACAGCGGAGTTTAACAGAGCCAAAAACAAAAGTTACCAGTCCTTTTATAGTTGAAAAGATTAAGTTAAGTAGTAAGTCGAACTTCTTAACAGGAGGACAAAGATGAAAATTTATGTGGATGCAGATGCTTGTCCTGTGAAAGATATTATTATTTCTGAAGCAAGGAAGTTTGAAATTCCGGTAATCCTTGTTACAAGCTTTTCTCATTTTTCTAATGCAGAACAGCCATCAGGAGTCGAAACCATTTATGTTGATTCTGGAGCAGATGCTGCAGATTATCGGATTGTGAAGTTAGTGGAAAAAGGAGATATTATCGTGACGCAAGATTATGGTCTTGCGTCTCTAGGTTTAGCAAAAGGAATTATCGTCCTTCACCATAAAGGATTTAGCTATACAAATGAAAATATTGACCAATTATTACAAACACGTTATTTAAGTGCAATGGCTAGAAAAAGCGGACAGCGAACAAAGGGACCAAAGCCTTTCACAGCAGAAGACCAGGAGCAATTTAGGGATCTTTTTAAACAGGTTATTTCTCGTGAAAAACTAGGCTAAACTTAAGATGCAAAAAGGAGATAAATATTTTGAAGTATATCAAATCGCAAATGCAACAACTAATTAAGGAAAATAAAGAACTGCATACACGCTTTAAAGAACTGAAGGCGGAGCATGGTCTAGAAAAAAACAATGCCCTCAAGGCCT
This sequence comes from Alkalihalobacterium alkalinitrilicum, assembly GCF_002019605.1. Classification (NCBI taxonomy): domain Bacteria; kingdom Bacillati; phylum Bacillota; class Bacilli; order Caryophanales; family Bacillaceae; genus Alkalihalobacterium; species Alkalihalobacterium alkalinitrilicum. The sequence continues at coordinate 782,746 of NZ_KV917368.1, forward strand.
TGTACCATTCAGAAGTTGCGGACGGAGGAAAGTATCAGGCAGCTTATCAAGCACTTAATCAGCCTAAAAAGTAGACGCTTATCTCTTATATATACTTACTAAAATTCGGTGATGGATTAAATTAGTACCCAAAAGATGAAGTAGGTTGCTACACAGTACAACAATACTGTAATGGAATATCACTTTTAAAGGCGGTCACTTCAAAAGTGATCGTCTTTTCATATTTGACCATTACTGCGCAACAAAGTTCTTCATTTTTAAAGGGCTTTGTGAAAGAATATACTTAAGTTAACGACCAGAAGAGTTGAAGAAGGTATCTAAAGACCTCGGAGAATAAATAACATAATCTCATTGGTATTATTTGTATTTTATTGGAGTGGTAAAATTGATCGAATTCCAACCAATTACTCATGAACAATTTGAATCAATGAGGAAAATTGTTAATTCAAATCATGAGTTTAACACATTATCAGAGGGTCATCCCGAACTAACTGATGAAGAGATTCTGAAAATGTACGAATCTGCGAAAAAACAAGGTACGCTTATGAACTTTATTATGGATGGTGGACGTCCCGTTGGAATTATTGATTACCTCATGGAGAATCCATCAGACAAGATGCCATGGCTTGGTTTGCTCATGATACATAGAGACTATCAAGGACAAGGGTATGCCGTTGAAGCACTTAAACAATATGAATGCTTAATGCAGGACCAGGGTAAAAAGAGAGTACGGCTTGGTGTTATCAAGGGGAATAATCGTGCGTTAAATTTTTGGACTAAGCGAGGATTTATTTTTTATGAGGAAAAGCAAGGAAAGAACTGGACAGTGCTGTGTTTTGAAAAAACATTGTAAGCAATCTCTCACATAAGCTTAGCCATACTTCCAGAAGGAGTACGGCTATTCCTTCTTCAACTCCCTCAGTTAGATATTAATTGCTCTCAAATGCTAACGGAGAGCAGTACTTCAATAGACAAACAACATTTCATCGCAAAAGTTATTCTCAATAAAAAGAAAATGGCACTATAATTTTTCTGTATTAAGTTCAATCATTGAAACAATTTCTTCGAATGTATAATTAGGATTTACAATATCAACAGTAAAGTCTTGTTCTTTTTCAATTCCATTGTCCATTTATAATGATTGATTTATTTTCAAGAAAATAATGAAGATCTTGCTTCATTGATCGCTTATTGGTATCCAACGTGGGACCATCAGCACTGCACACTTTTGTTTAATATCATCTTCCAGTTATCGAGAAAGAGTTAGAAGAAAGAGGAATTTCGATTAGACATAGTAATCGTTTATCCCTTGAAGAAGTGATAGAGCATATGATTAGTAGTGGTTAAAGTAAATGAAACTTTATGATGATTGAAACGTAAATGATTATATATCGAAAAACCCGAGGGTGAAGATTATGTATTTTCCATCTAAAAAAGACTTATGGTTAACGTTAATTATTTGGGGAGCGATTCTAGCGATGGTAGTTCCAGCGATTATCGACCAAGAAGTCGTTGGGCTATTCATTGCATTGCCGATTGCATTCTTTATGGGATGGTTATGGTTTGCTACAGGCTACACAATAGAAGATGGTTTTATCAAAATTAAATTTGGCCCATTTCGAAAAACGGTTCACATACAAGATATAAGTAAAATCAACAAAACAAAGAACCCCATTTCTTCACCAGCCTTATCACTTGATCGAATTGAGATTATCTACGGAAAATTTTCGGATATAGTGTTTATTTCTCCAAGAAATGAATGTGAATTTGTTCAATTATTATTACAGGAAAATCCAAATAGCGTTTTGGATGAAAAACTAAAAGATAGGCTAGGGAAGTGAAGCGATGTATAGTCACGTGGCCTGAGGACTTTATTAAAATTACTTTGAAAAAAGCTGCTTTTTTTATGGGGGAAAGATGAATAAATCGGTTTAAAAAATACACAAAATTTTACAGAATACTAAATGACTCATTTTGTATAATGTTATTATTATTGATAATGATAATGTTATATAATGTTGCCCATTAAGGAGGTAATTTATGATGAATAGAAGAGAAGAACGAATTAAGATCGAAGGAAAAGCCTTGTTAGGTGCAACAATATCCTTTCCAGAATCGACTGAACAAAAGGTTCCAGCCGCTTTAATAATTGCAGGGTCTGGCGCAGGTGACCGAGATGGGAACATGCCTAAACTACCACTTAATCTTTATAAAATGATATCAGATGGATTAGCTGAAGCAGGATTTATTTCCCTCCGCTATGATAAAAGAGGTGTCGGAGAAAGTGAAGGGGAATTAAACGTAGCTGGATTATGGGATTTAGTTGATGATGCTGAAAGTGCATTACAGTTTTTAAGAAATAATACTAACGTTGATCAAGAGCAGGTATATGTGTTAGGTCATAGTGAAGGAACAATAATAGCTACGGCTCTTAATGAGAGAGCATCATTAGCAGGGTTAATTCTTATCGCAGGAGCTGCTGATACAGTAGGTGAAGCTACTAGATATCAGCGAGAATTAGCTTATGAAGAATTAAATAATGAGTCAGGAATCAAAGGGTGGCTAATTAAAAAATTAAAAATTACAGATAAAGCGGAAAAGAAAACTCAAAAGATTTTCGATAAGATGTCTACGAGTGACAAAGATGAAATTCGAGTTCAACTTTTTGCCAAGCTACCAGCTAAATGGTTTAGAGAGCATTTCCAATTTGACCTTTATGGTTCAATGGAAAAAATCACTTGTCCTGTCCTTGCAATCAATGGCACTAAAGATATACAAACGAAAGTTGAAAATGTCTATAAAGTACCTGAACTTGTTAATGGGCCATCGGAAATACATGAGGTTGAAGGGATGAATCATATTTTAAGGTATCAAGAAGGTGATGTTTCCATTCAAAAAGTAAAAAGTGCATATCAAGCGCAAGCGAGTGATCCATTACATCCATACTTAATGCAGATCATTACGAATTGGCTCGAGAGTAATCAGGTAGGGAGGTAACAAAGTGGGGAAAGGAGATGTTATCTTACATCCAGTTAGAATGCGAATTATTCAATCATTATTAAAACGGTCATTGACAGTTCAAGAGCTAATGGAGTGGCTTCCTGATATTCCACAAGCTACATTATATAGGCAATTAAAGGTGTTAACAGATAACAATGTGATAAACATTTCAAAGGAGAGGAAGGTTAGAGGTACATTTGAACGAACATATTCATTAAACAGAGATTCTGCTACTTTTTCTACGTCAGAAGCCCATGAATTGAGTAAGGAAGAACATATGAAATATTTCATTACCTATTTTACCAGTCTGATGCAAGGTGTTGAAGAGTATTTAGAGAGTGATGAGTTAGATTTGGAGAAAGATGGGTTTGGTTATTGTCACATTGATTTATTTTTAGATGATGATGAGTTTACAAATTTAAAAAAGGACTTAGTTGCTGTGGTAAAAAGATATTCAGATAACGAACCAAATCGTACAAGGCGTAGAAGGACAGTTGCTACAGTTTTTATTCCTGAAAGGGAAAAATAATGAGATAGTTGGATTGATGCCCGTGCATCTAGACCTCACTAATAATGGTTAGATCTAGGAATACCAATGCTTTTGTATTTTTACATTCGAATAGGTTTCGGTGAAGATTGTACTTAAGCCAATAATAAAGCAGTTAGTAAGGAATGAATATTACGCTCGAAAAATATAAAGAGACGATGGCATGCTCGTTAAAAGGTCTATTAAAATGACAATAGTTAAAACACCGTGCACTGTCCTCATTCCCTCATCTCATAAACAATCACTCTAAACCATCAACCACTGCCCCCACTGCGTCCCCTCATTAACCATCTTCCTTTTCTCAACCGTAAGTAAATTCGCCACTGTCCCATAAAAATATGGCATAAAACTCGTTTGGATCTTCTTCTGTTTATACTGGTAAACGGTTTGTTTGAAAGCATGGACGATCGTTGGGAGAACGGAATCGATCGAAGTTTGTGGTGGGAATTTGGCCGAGCGATAGGCCATTTCGACGCGATCCCATAGTCCGCAAATTTCTGTTGCTCGATTGAAAAAGGGTTTGACGGTCTTTACGAATTGTGATGGCACGTAATCAGGGATAAACGAATGGTCCAGTTCGTTTATGTTAACATGGTCAATTTTTGTTACCTGTTCTTGACGAAGATCTTTATCTTTTAATGTTTTAGTTTCAACTAAAGAAGTTTCCTGTGGCTTTTTTGGCGCATTAGCCTTTGATGGATGCGGGTTTTGGCTGTTTGTAGGCTCCGTCAATTTTTCGTCGTTGGGCGTGTCAAAACGGTTAAAAATATAAACATTATGTGCATATCCACCCGTTTCTCTTACCGTATGGATAATCGTGATGATCCCTAATGATTTTGCTTTCCTGAGCATTCGTTCAAACGTAGAGCGAGAAATACCGCCTTTGATCTCTTGGCAGGCTTGTACTAATTTACAAATTCGAGCATTACAAACACCAAGTACTTTTACACTAAAACGAGTGAGTACATCAAATGCAATTCGTTCACCTTTTGTAAAGTGGTGTCCGTGGATTTCAAGTGCATTTTTATTAGAATGATTAAATTCTTCTAAACTAGCAAACTGGCTATATTGTTTAAATTGTTCAATTTTTCCTGACTTCATTTTATAACCCCCTTAAATGTATCGTTCCTTCAAAATGTATATATAGGGGTGAAGGCGAAAACGTGAGGGCAAATGGAATCTTTTTTATACTATCGAAAAAATTATAAAAATTATCGGAAGAACGTATAAGAAAAAACTGAGGCTTCCACTATAGGACCTGGCGACAAGCCAAGTTTTTTTAATATAAATTCGGCTTGTGATCTCGAGAGTTTTTCTTTTCAAAAAGAGGTGTTCGTATGCGAACTGATTATTGTTATTAAAAGGAAATACACAATGATCGTTTCACCTACTTTAGTCCTTTTCAATTAGTAAAAATAAAAGACTACTGGGAGAGCTTCCATCTACTATTCTGATTTATTTAATCAATTGGTTTTGGAGACGGTTACTAGCGTTGAATAAAACGAATTTTTTATAGTCGATTTCTTTTTGAAATCGTTTTTTTTTGTAGTGAAAATCTAGTGAAAAGGACAAGACTTTTTATTTTTAAGATGCAATTTCTTAGGTTTGGGCGGATAGGCAAGTTACCAAAACGGGCTTTAGGCAATAAGTTAGTGTATAAGCTGAAGGGAGTGAGAAAATGGGTAGGCGAATAAAACATACTGAAAGTGACGTGGAGCATTTAGCAAGACTCATGCTGGCAGAGGCGATTGGTGAGGGAGCCGAAGGGATGGACTTGGTCGGGACGGTTGTGGCCAATCGGGTTGAGGCAGACTGTGAACCAGACTTCAGAAATTTACGCACTATCAGACATGCTATCTATCAAACGATACCAGGAACTGGAATTCCTCACTTCGAGCCTGTTTTAAATGGGGCATTGTATACACAGCGTCCCACAGAGGCAGACCTCCAGAGGGCTAGGAATTTGTTGCAGGGTCATAGGAATCCTCGAGCCCGTATGAATTTGTGGTTTTTTAATCCGAGTCCAGGGCAAGCATACCGTGAGCCTTGTACCGCCACGATGCCTAGATCGCCCATGACACAGTTCGATTTTGCACACAAGAATCATTGCTTCTATGTCGGTGTACCGGGCTACTGCCCAGAGTTTTATAGATGAATTAATTAATATAAGGAGATGAACTTATCATGACTTTTGGAAATTCTAGTTATTATCCAATGAACAATTTTCCTAGTTTTAATCAACCTACCATGATGCCAAGCGGTGCCGCACAACAACCAACCAGCTTCCCAGCGGGTATGCCTTCTGGACCCGCGTATTCTGTGCCAGTGGTTCCGATGGGAACTGGGCAGCTGCTACCGATAGGAAGGGTAGAAGAATCATTTATCGAAAATATCCTGCGTTTCAACAAAGGCAAGGTTGGTACATTCTACTTTACTTACCAAGGGAACACTGAATGGAATGCAATGGTATACCGCGGGCGCGTTGAAACGGCTGGCCGTGACCATATTATCATCAGCGATCCTGCCAGCGGTAAACGCTACCTGCTGTTGATGGCAAATCTCGACTGGGTAGAATTCGATGAACGAATTAACTATCCTCGCATGGAAATAAGTCCAGATGTAACCTTGGACGTATCCGAGTAATGTTTTAGAACGCAAAACCCGCTACCTTCAAAAAGAGGCCACTGAAAAAGTACCTGAAATAATAAAAGATATAGCACCTCAATTATTTGAGAGTGCTATATCTTTTTTGCTGTATAATTAAAATATCAAATTTGAGTGGGTGGATACGATGATTCAACATCAACAAGTAAACTTAAGTCCTTATATGGCGATTTATGACATAGTAGTACCGAAGGATAATGTTTTAAGAAAAATCAATGACTTAGTCGATTTTTCTTTTGTATATGAAGAATTAGTAGATAAATATTGCCTAGATAATGGACGTAATGCGATCCATCCTATTCGCATGTTCAAATACTTATTATTAAAATGTATCCACAACGTATCAGATATTGATATTGTCGAACGCTCAAAATATGATATGTCATTCAAATATTTTTTAGATATGGCGCCAGAAGATCCAGTGATTGATCCAAGTTCCTTAACGAAGTTTCGAAAACTGCGATTAAAGGATGTAAATTTATTAGACATGCTAATCAATAAAACTGTTGAGATCGCAATCGAAAAAGAAATTATAAAAAGTAAATCTATCATTGTAGATGCTACCCATACTAAGTCTCGTTACAACCAAAAATCAGCTAAAGAAGTGCTGATTGATCGCTCTAAAAATCTAAGAAAGACCATTTATCAAATAGATGAAACAATGAAAAGTAAATTCCCAACCAAAACAACATCAGATGTATTAGAAGATCAAATTGAGTATTGTGAAAAGCTAATTAAAGTCATTGAAAAAGAAGAGACTATCTGTGAATTCCCCAAGGTGAAAGAAACATTAAACCTACTTAAAGAAACGATAGCTGATGATATTGAACATCTACAATTATCCAAAGATGAAGATGCTAAAACAGGACATAAAACATCGGACTCAGCATTTTTTGGTTATAAAACACACATTTCCTTAAGTGAAGAAAGAATTATTACTGCAGCAGTTATCACAACAGGAGAAAAGAATGACGGAAAGCAACTAGAAACCTTAATTGAAAAAAGTATGGAAGCAGGTATGGAAGTTGATACTGTGATTGGTGATGCAGCTTATTCGGAAAAAGGAAATATTGAATATACAAAAACAAACGAAATGAAGTTAGTAGCTAAACTCAACCCTGTTGTCACTCAAGGTAATCGAAAAAAAGAAGATGAATTTGAGTTTAATAAAGATGCTGGTATGTATGTTTGTAAGGCTGGACACATGGCTATCAGGAAAGCACGAACTGGAAAAAAAGGTGTAGCGAAAAACCAAAAACACACATATTACTTTGATATAGAAAAATGTAAGGTGTGTCCATTAAAAGATGGCTGTTATAAGGAAGGAGCAAAAGCCAAAACATATTCTGTTACAATTAAATCGGATGTACACACAGAACAAATAGCTTTTCAAGAAAGTGATTACTTTAAAGAAAAATCCTCAGAGCGTTATAAAATAGAAGCAAAAAATAGTGAATTAAAACACCGGCACGGGTATGATGTAGCGTCATCTTCGGGTCTCGTTGGCATGGAGATTCAGGGAGCCATGGCTATGTTTACGGTGAATTTGAAAAGAATTCTGAAGTTAATTGGATAACTATAGTATGGGATTGACTTAAATTATAAGCAAAAAGAGACACCCTTATCCATTTAATGGATATAGGAACGTCTCTTTTTTGTGTGTTTATTCTTTCATCTTGAAAAACGGAAGTTTTTCAGTGGCCTCCTTCAAAAATGAGCGGGTTTTTAGTTTTGAGCATATATAGATTCCAAAATCAGCAATTCATTGAAACGAATGTTTTTTCCTTTCAGGTTGCAAAAGATAATGACTTGGTAGTGGCTAAAGAGTGTGAAGGAATAGCCTTAAAATATCTAATGCTTATGTTCAAAAAGAAAGGAAAAAAAAAAGCAGCGCCATTTGTTGTGCAGTACAACGATACTCGTAAAGTATTAACCATCTAAGTGACGATTGTATTCAAACTAATCGTCTTTTCGTATTTGACGGATCTGTGCAACAAATAACTTCTTATAGTAAAGAAGTAACTTTATATTTATAGTCGTTTGTTTTTAACAAACAGGCCAGATTGTCGAATAGGCTATGGGATATTATGATAAAATTATAGGATCAATTCTTAGAAATGTACTCATCCTAATGTGATAAAACAATTAATAAATTTGATAAATGAGGTATAATCATGTCAGTAATAAGCCTGTTAGCTTCTCAGTTAGGTCAGAGTGATGAAGTGCCGAATATTGAGCTAGCGCATAAGTTGGCTAAAGAAAAAAATCATGCAGGCATTGAAGAAATAATTGAAAACCTCTCTTGCAAGGATAAAAAGATTCAACACGATTGTATTAAGGTAGCGTATGAAATTGGACAAGTTAAACCAGAACTTATAGGTATGTATGCACTCAATTTTATAGAGTTACTAAAAGTCCACAATAACCGCTTGGTTTGGGGTGGAATGATGGCATTATCTACGATAGCTGAGGTTGGTATGTCAACACTAAATCAAACAATTTTTTTAGGGGCTAAGTTTCGATAACTTGCTGGACTTTGATACCCCAGGGCACTGTGCGAACGGATGTTATTGTACCAATTGATATAATCAAACAGTTCAAGTTCTAGGTGGTTAAGGGAATGGAACTGCTCCCCATTAATTAGTTCTGTTTTTAGAATCTTAAATGTCGCTTCTGCCACTGCATTATCATAAGGGTTTCCTTTATCGCTCAATGAACGTTCAATCTCATTTTCACTTAATAATTCATCAATAGCTACGTTTTTAAACTCAGATCCGCGATCTGTATGAAAGAGTTTTACATTCTCTAATGGCCGATTAACCGTTGCGAAGGCGCGTTGAACTAAAGCTGCGTCTTTGCGTTTTCCAACGCTATAACCAACTATTTCTCTATTATATAAATCAATTAAAAAACAGACGTAGCTCCAATAATGTCCTACTTTGACGTACGTTAAATCACTAACCAGTACGGACATTTCTTCATTCACTTGGAATTCCTGATCTAATATGTTTCGAACGGATTCTTCATTTGGCTGAGAGCTCATTGGTTTGTAGGAAGGTTGTGCATACTTCGATTGGATTCCGAGCTCTTTCATCAACCTTCCTATGCGACGTCTGGAAACCTTGTGACCCGCTTTTAAAAGCTCTCGTTTTATTTTACGAGTTCCATATACTTTACGGTTTTCATTAAAGATTTTTAGTATTTTTTCTTTTAATTCTTGTTCTTCTGTAGCCTTTTCCTTTTCTTTTTGAGCAGCTACTTCTGTTTCATAATAAAAGGTGCTTCGAGCTATTTGTAGGACTTTGCACATTGCTGATACCGAATAGAAGTGCCGATTTTTCTCAATGACTTCTATTTTCGCCCCATGATCAGCGCGGCTTGCTTTAAAATATCGACTTCCATTTCTAGCTGTTTATTTCTTTTTCTTAACTCAATCAATTCTTGTTCCTCTGGACTTCGATTGTCTTTCTCTTTGAAGGAACCAGACTGTTGAAACTGAGTAATCCACCTGTCTAAAGCAGACGGAGTTAATTCATATTCACGGACAATATCTTGACGACTTTTTCCACCTTCATATAAAGCAACCACTTGCTTCTTGAATTCTGTGGTAAACGTTCTTCTTTTTTTGGACATAGTAGATTCGCTCCTCACTCGTTATATGTTATTCTACTAGCCCTTATTTTTATTGTCCAACTAAGTGTAGCCTATCCAGGTAGCATCAGAAACCATTATGGAGCATCTTGACACATTAAAAAGTGCCATGAAAATAGGGTCGGTTATTACCATTGATAAAGGTGTCCTAACTCTTGCGAAGTTAGCAGCCGTTAGTAAGGAAAACAATGATGCGATTTTTCCATTCTTGCTCAATCATCTTGAGAATTGCAGAACAAAGGAAATTCCTCAGCACTCTGAAACCACGCTTTTAGCTGTAACTGATGAAAATAAAGAGGAATTTTTGAATGTGTTACGAAAAAGAGAAACATACCTAACAGCCCCTCAACTAAAAAGAGTGAAAAAAATCTATAATACATTAAAAGCTTAATTGAATTATTTTTGAGGTGATAATATAAAAGAATATATAAATTGGAGAGGTGAAAATAGTCATTACAAGGAGAATGGCTGAGCAAATGCTAGCAGAACTTGGGACGAACATAAAAGAACAATTTCCTGCAGCACCAAAAATGTGCTCATGGAGCTGAAAAAAATAAATCACCTCTTTTTAAAAGGGGTGATTTCCAATTGTTTGACATGCTCTTACATATAAAATTAAATGCCTATACATTGGTTTCATCAAACAGATATTAAGGGACTTTTCTTAACAACAGTTCAAGACTGGCCCAAATCAACCAAACAACAAAATAGATAGATGAAAAGTACCAGAGAACATGTGAAAATGGTATTGAAATAAACGGTTCCCACATTGTTAGGAAAAAATTTAATGCAACCGCTGCAGCTACTACAAGAGTCACCCAAGAAAAGGCTTTAGAAAATCCGTTGGATCGTAAAGAGCCTAATCCTGTTGTAATTAGCCAACCTGCAAAAAATGATAAACTTGCCATATTGAGAACAAAAATCATATCAAATGTTAAACGAGAAAACTGATGAGAAACCTCTTGATCCCAAACGACAGCATTTTGATAAATATGAAACCATTCTGCAACGACCCCAAAAATAATTAATAATATTGTCATCCACCCAAAACGTACACTTAACGAAGCTAACTGTGGTGTACTTTCTTTCAAGCGATCTTTAATTCCTTGCAATAGTACACCATAAAACAAAACAGCTAAAATCATTAATGGAGAAAAGAATAAGAGAAATTGATGATCAATCGCCCATTGAACGAGAGAAGCTGGGGATAAATCAGTAAGTCCTTTTACCCAAATTAATTGCACAATAAGGATTAATATTAAAGTCGCACTTGCTATTAAACCAAAAATAGCACCTGTTTTTTGTACATTACTTTTATGAGGTATTTTGCTCTCCAATTTACAAAGCCTCCTTTCATCTACATTTTTTTATTTTTGTAAGATCTCCTTTCCTTTTTTATACAATGATAATTTATTATGAAATTTCTATCTTTAGAACTACATTCATAGCTCTTAAATTCTTTTCTGGAGGGGCCAATAGCAATAGACTAATCCAAGAAGGGAAAATACTCTTTTATTAAAGATAAGAAAAAATAAAATTTTTTTCCATGCTAGCTGTCAAGCTCAAGTGCCTACTCGCTCGAGGTCAAGGAGCTTGCGCTTTTCTTATAGGATTATGGGGAGAAGCAAGGGGACGGGAAGGATCTCTTGCTTCTTTAGGTGCGCTAAACAAGAATGAAGTACAAGAACCGACCCTGTGCACTTCACAGACACCGTCCATCTCGACAAAATTCGGGTTGTCACAGTGATGACTTTTAAAAAACACTCATAAACGTTGATTTATCAACATTTATGAGTGTTTTTTGTTTTTTGAGAAAAAGTTTGAAAATGTAGGTCTTCAAATCATTTTACACATTTTTTACACAGCGATTCTGTTATGGAAATGGTTATTTCTGGGGGTTATATGATAAATAAGTAGTTCAAATTAGCTAGTTTTTTGTGTAATCGGGCTAGGTTTGAGAAGACACTTATAAAGAATTTATTAAAGTATAATATAAAATGTGAAGAAATGTACTTAAAGTAACGATCAAAATGTGGATAAGAATATTGTCACTCCTTAATACGTAGTAGACGATTACTGTGCAGCAAGCAATTTCGTTTATGAAAGAATGTACTTTATTAAAGAGGTTTTATTTATCGGAGGTAGGTATTCAACAATTGCACCCATATTGTGGAGCAACAAACCTTTAAAGAAAATGGATACCTATGTTTCAGTTTATCAGAGTATGTAGATCCATTTACAGGACAATAAATGAAAAGAAAGAGAAAGAAAAAATAAAGAAGAGGCATTTGAGGTCTGGCTAGTAAAAATGGCGAACCATTCAGAAGCCTTCAGGGTTTGGTCAGTAACAAAGGCTTCCAACCACAAAACAAACCATCCGTTATCGCGGGTGGTTTTGATTTTAAAAGAGATTTAGACATGAGTGATAAAGCGGTGAAGCAATTTTTATAAAAAGAATCGTGAAACTTTAATCATACAAATTCGACTAAAATATATTGAAAAGAATGAGATCCTATGGTAAATTATATAAGTATGTATTGTTTATTTTAATTTTAAGCGTAGTATTCCTATCAAAACTATACACCACTATCTGTTTGTTAGTCAACCTTTTTATCAAATTTTTTTATGAGGAGTGCTTGCCATGAATTCGAAGCTTCAGCACGAGCAAAAAAGAGTAGACTATGTAATGGAAACAATTACAGAGGAAATCCACAGATTGGAAGAAGAAACTTTCAGGCGAAAGAAAGAAGTGGTTCAGATCCGCAAACACTTTTGGAATGAAGTCAAGGTGAATACGGATACCTTTGATGATTACCTTGAGACCATTATTGGCTTGCGACAAGAAGCTCAAGCTCTCTCAGTAAGCCAGAGCACCCATAGATATGCATCTAACCGTTTATCTAGGCTGCGCAGAATGCAAGAGGTTCCTTACTTTGGACGGATAGATTTTGTCGAGGAAGGTGATTCAAATGAGGAGAAATTCTATATTGGTATCTCCTCACTTAAGGATGCTAGTGGAGAAAATTTCTTGATCTACGACTGGAGGGCTCCTGTCTCGAGTGTCTACTACGATTATCAGCCTGGGGCCGGCAAAGTATGAAACACCGAGAGGTACAATTGAAGGTTTATTGGATAAAAAGTGGCAATATCTGATCCGCAGCGGAATTCTTCAATCCATGTTCGATACGAGTCTCACCATTGGAGACGAGATTTTACAACAGGTTCTGGGCAAAGGCACCGACAAACAGATCCACAATATAGTAGCGACCATTTAACAGGAGCAAAACCGGATTATTCGTCATGACCGTGGGAGACTGCTGATTGTTCACGGTGCAGCAGGCAGTGGCAAGACATCAGCCACCCTGCAACGAATTGCTTATTTGCTCTACAAATATCGAGATCGGCTTAATGCTGATCAAATCATTCTTTTTTCGCCTAATTCGATGTTTAGCAGTTACGTGTCCAATGTGCTAGCAGAACTTGGTGAAGAGAATATGCAACAGGTAACATTTCAGGAATACTTGAATCATCGTCTGAGTAAAGAGTTTCAAGTTGAAAATCCATACGAGCAATTGGAGTATGTTTTAACTCAGGCGAATACTCCTTCGTACAGATCGAGACTTGAAAGTACCCGTTTTAAAGCTTCTACCCGATTTTTTGAGGCGATCCAATCATATAGAAAGTCACTGGAATTATCAGGAATGCAATTTCAGGACATTACCTTCAGAAGGAAGCCAATTGTAACTGCTCAACAAATAGCAGAAAAGTTTTACAGTCATGATACTTCACTCCGCTTTCATAATAGAGTTGAAAAATTGATAGAATGGCTATTTAAAGTAATAAAAGAGGTTCAAAGGGTAGAATGGAAAAAGTCGTGGGTACAGGAGGAAATCGAGCTGCTTAGCAACGATGAGTACCATAAGGCGCATCGTTACTTAGCAGAAAAACGAGGCTATAAAAGAGAAGCGATTGCTGACTATGAGATGGAGCCAAAAGCGCTTGCCCAATTGATTGTTCATCAAAAATTGAAGCCGTTACGAAAACGAATCCGAGCGTTTCGTTTCATTGATTTTAAGGCGATAATACCTTGGGTAAATCTGATCCGCTCATAAAAGACGCGTTGATGACCATTATAGAGCGTGAAGGCTTTATAAAAGAGTTACCAAATAATAAAAAGGAGACAAGCTCCAATAAGAGCAATAACGGTACGTCACGTTCAGGTTTTCAAGCACAAATCGAAGAAGATCCGACAGTCGTTTCTGATTTGATTAAGAGTAGTCAAGCATCAATAGAAGAGTTAAAACATAACATCCAAACGAAATCAGGATCAGATTTATTTGATTTTATTTTAGAAGATATCCAGCAATTAAAGAAGAGGTTATTTGACCCACAAAGTTTGAGTGTGATTACGGCTGCTATGGATGCTTCAACATGGATCAATGAAAAAATGAACAAGTGGTTAGGTGAAAAAAACGTAGCAGACACGCTTTCTCAATCTATACCCAACAATATTACTTCAGAAATGGGTCTGGAGCTATTGGATGTTGCAGATGTGATTCGACCTTATCCAGAAGTAATTAAATATTTACAGCATGTAAAAGATGATAACTTTTTGGATGAATTAGTTAAGTTTGAGGGTGGACGGGAAACACAAGACGCAATAATAGCTTATCTCAACAAATATGGCATGAGATGTGCTGGAGAAATCGATATAACTAAAACTCGTTGGTGTGAAAAACCAACTACTCTTGTTCCTACGATTCTCAATCACATAAAAGAATCTGAGCCCGGTTCAGGCAATCGGAAATTTGAACAAGGTCGACAGGAAGCTCTGAAAAAAGAACAAGAGATATTAGATCGATTGAAGCAATTACCAGATGGTGAACAAAAAGCCAAAGAAACAAAACGAATGATCGACCTAATTCGGAATTTCATTGGTTATCGTGAATACCCAAAATACGGCATGGTTAATCGCTACTTCGTCTATAAGCAGGCTTTACTGAAAGAAGCCGAACAACTTGTACAGACATGCGTTATTCATGAAAAAGAAGATATATATTATCTCGCTTTTGAAGAACTTCGCGAAGTTGTACGCACAAAAAAACTTGACTACCAGATCATCAGCAAACGTAAAGACGAGTACAAATTATATGAAAAACTAACTCCCCCACGTGTTATCACCTCTGATGGTGAAATCATTATGGGTAAGTACAAACGAGAAAATCTCCCAGCCGAAGCGATTGTAGGCCTGCCTGTTTCATCTGGAGTAATAGAGGGACGAGCACGAGTCATCTTAAATATGGAAGAGGCTGATCTAGAAAATGGAGATATATTAGTTACCTACTTTACAGACCCTGGCTGGACACCATTATTTGTATCCATAAAAGGACTAGTTACCGAAGTTGGTGGATTGATGACCCATGGAGCAGTGATCGCACGTGAATATGGCCTACCAGCAGTTGTCGGAGTGGATCATGCTACCAAACTGATAAAAGATGGACAACGAATACGCGTGCATGGAACAGAAGGGTATACCGAAATATTATAATTGAAAATGAGGAGACTCATTAACATCAAGGTATTCATTTGTTGCGCAGTAGACTCATATTGTGCAACAAAAAAGAGTAGGAAATTTTAAAAATTTACGTCTACTCCTTTGATTATTTAAAAATATTGTAGGAAATTCTTTTGTTATTAGATCTATCTTTATAAAACCATCTGTGGTAAATGCGTGATACATAATAAGTTAACCACATTGTAATAAAGCTCCAATACCATTTCCAATTGTTATACTTAATTAGATTAGTGTATTTAACAGCAAATATTTCGAAACATATAATTATTGATGTATGGATAAAGTAATAAATTAGTTTTGCAACGTTATTACTCTTTTCTGGATAATATAAATTGAATAATGAGCATAACGCAGGATAAACAAAGTATTCAAATGTAAAGCTAGCTTTGTTTGCTTTTTTAAAGAATAGACGATTAGGATAAGAAATTAGATTTTTTTCAACTACAAGTAAACCGAAAAGCCATGTAATGACTTGTTTAAATAAAAAAGATATATGGGCTTCCCGTATTCTGTTTTTAGGAACATACTTAAATAATAGTAGCGACGTAATTATCCAAGCTGATAATTCAATTGTTTTATCTAATTTATTATTCATAAGTATTTCACCTCCTTGGATATAGGTTGGCAAAACTCTAAATTTTTATGTGAAATTAATAAATTTTTATTGCACATTACAACGATACTAGCTTATACACAACCATTAAGAGACGATAACCCCAAAAGTAATCGTCTTTTTCTTATTTAAAGGACAAAAAAGCGTTCCATACTCACAGTCAGTTGGTATTTTTGCTCTTTGTATAGGTAATCCTTAGTTACTAATAAGAACTAGGGAGAGTTGATTATTATGAATCTAGGTGAGAAAGTATTATCAAATTTAGTTGCTGCTTTAAAAGATTTGTATCCTAATATTGAAGTGAAAAGTACAAAGAATAAATTATCTACTGTTCTATCAGAGTATTATATCCAAAGAATTGAGTTAGGTGAGGTACATCCTGACCTTGAGGAAAAAATACAATTTGTTCATCTCGGCAAAAAAACTAGAAGGTTTAAGTTCTATTACTCTAGACAACTACCTCATGGAATTAAGTTTGTTTGCTGATATCGTAAAAAAGAAGGCTGAGGATATAGCTACAGCAGATGTTAGAATGTATTTAAGTCAAGATGGGACCTTGAAAATGAGTAAATTAGAAAAAAACTATCTGTTTTAAAGAGTTTTTTTAATTGGTTAGTTTCAGAAGAGTATATTAAATGTGATCCAACTACCAAATTAAAAGCTCCAAAAGATGAATACCGCCTTCCAAAATCATTATCAATTGAAGAACTAGAAATGTTAAGAGAATCCTGCGATACAGTAGCGAAGTTCAAATAAAAAAGGGGAGTATAGACGAGGTATTCACCATCGTCTCTTACTCCCTTAACTATTGAATTTATTTTTATAATAAAGAAAATCAACCCTTTGTTTAGTATTCATTAACGTAGCTAATATTGCTGTATAAACACTCGTTAAGAGTATTGTGAATATTCCTAATAAATTGTTTTTTGTGATCATGACTGAACCTCTCTTTTACATAATACTTTTATGGTTTTAAGACAACTTTAATACAATTATCCATTTTCGTGTCAAAAATCTCATACCCATGCTTCGCCTGGTCTAGAGGCAAAATATGTGTAACAACATCCCCGGGGTCTACTTTCCCGGATGCAATTAAGTCATGTAAGTATGGCATATAGTGAATTACAGGTGCTTGACCTGTTCTAATATTTACATTGCGTTGGAAAATATCTCCTAATGGAAAACCGTTATACCTAGATGAGTAAACACCTGTGATTTGAATGTTTCCACCTTTTCGTACAGCTTGACTCGCCATGACCAGTCCACTCATTGCACCACCGTGCAGCTTTAACCCAGAGGCTAAAAATTCAATGTCGGTCATCTTTCCACTCATTCCAACACAATCGATGACTACATCTGCTCCACCATTAGTTAAATCGTGTAAATAGGAACCGACGTTTTCGTAATCCTCAAAATTGACCACTTCAACATTATTCGTACGCTTAGCGTGTTCTAAACGATAGCCTACGTAATCAACAGCAATAACTCGCTTTGCCCCTTTTAGCCAAGCGAACTTTTGGGCCAAAAGTCCAACTGGTCCGCAGCCGAGAATGATTACGGTGTCTCCTTCTTTCATCCTGGAATTATCAACACTCCAATATGCTGTTGAACAAGCATCGGCAAGTAACACTAATTTCTCATCTTCTACTTCACTATCCTCAGGAATCTTAAATGGGGTAAAATTCCCATATGGTACACGCATATATTCAGCTTGTCCCCCAGGATAACCACCCGCTGTTCCTGAATAGCCGAAATAAGCTCCCATCTCACCGTTATCATTTGCAGTGTCACATTGGCTTTCTAGATCATGCTCACAGAACCAGCATTTACCGCAGCTTACATTAAACGGGATAATAACACGGTCACCTTTCTTTAACTTTGTAACTTCAGGACCGACTTCTTCCACAACCCCCATTGGTTCATGTCCAATAATATAATCTTCTTGTAAATTCGGTATCATTCCATGTATTAAGTGCAAATCAGATCCACAAATGGCTGTATGTGTTAATTTGACAATGATATCATCAGGTTTTTGGATACTTGGTGCCTTTACATCTTTTACGATAATATTTTTAACACCTTGAAAGGTAACTGCTTTCATGAGTAATCCTCCATTATTTCATAATCACTGTGGCGGGGTAGGGAATAATCCTTTACGATTTGTATTACCTGGGAAGAGATTAAGACCGGCAATATCCACTGCTGTTTGCGCGGCTTGAAGGTCCAATTTCTTTTGTTCAGATATGTTATAAGGATGGAACCACTTTTTCTTCATCATCAGTTTCGATACTTCTTCGTGGTAATCAATCGCTAATTCCATTTGATTACGTAATGTCATTCTAAGCTCTGCGCTCGCAGCTTCCGTCAAGGCAATAGCATAATTTCTAACTGCTTCTTTTGCTGTTAATAATAAATCAAGCGCGATTCCTGAATCCGCTTGCTCGGGCATCCCAACCGAGTTAATTGGATCTAAATAATCATTCACTTTCTATCACCTCACTTAATGAGTTTTTGCCTGTTGATAAAGGGCTTGGAGTTCTTGTATATCTTTTATTGATTGTTGAACGTTTTTTTCCATCATCGCTTTGAGATCTTGATCAAATACGATCCCTTGCATCATTTTTGATTTAAGTAAGCCGACGGTTTTAAAATTTAATAACTCGTGTGTCTCCATTGTTTCATGATAAGCAAGATTTCCTGGTTGCATGATTTCACCTCCTGTTTTGACAAAGTATATTTTATCTCTAAAGGTTCGGAATATCCGGATATATAAAAAAATTTTCTGTCACCATAAGTCGATCTTAATTTTTGAATAATAAAAATAAAAATACGTAACATAATTGAGCAAAAGCCTTTTAACATTAGGAGTGAGAAGATGACTACAAAGTATGCGCTTCATGAAACTTTAGAATTACATGAATTACTAACCTTTAAGAACCTTTGTTTGACGAAGTCGTCAACAATGAGTAGCTTGGTTGAGTGTGAAGAATTAAAAGCAATTTTAACAATGGATGTCACAACAGGAAAGCAACATGTACAACAATTACAAGGATTACTGCAAAATGGGGGTCCTAATCTGTGACGAATTTGCTGCAAAATATGGCTGGAATGGCTGCAATGACGGATCAAGTGATTGCTACCGATTTCTTAATTTCTGCAAAAGCAGGGGTCAGAAATACAACGTTTGCTTTAACGGAAGCAACCACCCCTGAAATAAGAACTGCATTGCGTAAACAATTAAACGACGCGATTGAGGCGCATGAAAAAATATATCAATACTTGATATCTAGAGGATATTATCATCCTAGCGATTTAAAAGAGCAGTTAAAGGTAGACCTAAATGCTTCTGAGATTGCAATGAATTTATCAAATTAATGTTGTATGGAGAACTTAAATGGTTCTCCTTTTTGGTATTATAAGAAGGCTATTTAAAACAGCCTTATCTTAGTTACATAACAGGAAGCAATTGATTTAAGAATAAATTAGTCTCGTTTCTTTTACATTTTTAAGTTACAGAGTTTTGTTTCTCATTATTATTACTGGAAGGATTTCTTATTACCAGTTGATACTATTTGTTTAAAATTAGGGGAATTAGTTGGAAATATGCACTTATGAAGAAAGAGTAAACCTTTGGGATTTTTATACCATTTGGGATATGGACTTTTTTGTGATTGCGGTAAAGTATATAAGAATGAAATAAAATGGATACGTTCATATTTCTTGGTGATCCTTACGTTTCTTGCAATGGATTAACAAAACTGTATTGTATCCGAACAATACCTGCCCACAAGTAATTCTATCAAGCTATTGGTAGTATGAAAGCTGCAAATGATGCATGCCATTATTTAGGATTGAGAAAGCTTACATTTAAAATATCTGCCATTTAGTTGAACAAGGCTGAAATTTATACATGACCTTTTGCTGCGCAGTTCAACCATACTGTTAAAAAATTACGGAGACGATTACGTTTATTAAGTAATCGTCTCTATTTCGTATATCAACCAAACTATTCCATAGATTTTCAATAATCGGACGCTTTAATTGAATAGTGAGCAAATGTAAGCCCAGAAACTGTGCTAGAGAAAAAGGGAGAAGGTTCTTTATGGAAACGGAGTACCATCTACTATTCTAATTCAATCAATTGGCTTGGCGACGTACGATCGATATCAAAAACAACATCTCGCATTATGACAAGGTTTTCAATAGATAAAAAGAACAGTCATACAAACTGAAGGTTTTCCCTTCGTTTGTATGACTGTCTTCATTTCGAATAATACTTGGATCATTGTTTTAACTTTTCGTAAATTTCACTATCTAATTGTTTAGCAAGCTCCATATCGTATGTTTTTTCATAGGACGGAACACTCGTAAT
This sequence comes from Alkalihalobacterium alkalinitrilicum, assembly GCF_002019605.1. NCBI lineage: Bacteria > Bacillati > Bacillota > Bacilli > Caryophanales > Bacillaceae > Alkalihalobacterium > Alkalihalobacterium alkalinitrilicum. The sequence goes on from NZ_KV917368.1 coordinate 803,168, forward strand.
TTTACCACCATAAAACATAATATCATTAACTGCTTCAGCATCAACTGTTACTACTCTAAACTTCATCTTTCCTTTATAAATTTCTGAAACCTCACCTGTCCCACTTATTTCATAACTACTGTCTGGACCGATTACATTTAAAAGCACATTAGGATTTTCCATAATATTTTCAGCGCTAGATGCATTATGACCAACTGCAAATTTAATGGTTCGTTGATCCTCTTTGGCAATCAACCACGAAATTGTACTACATGTCGGTTTATTCGTTTCCTTATCAATCGTTACTAATGTAACAATTCGCTCACCTTGTAAAAAGTTAATTAATTCTGAACTAAGTATAGCGTTTTCATTTGACATAATACTCCTCCTAATCGTTATTTTTAGAATGGGCAAGATGCTGCTCACATTCGTATGCCAGCCTACATACCTTTACATCGTAAATCATAATCAATGTTGGTAGTCATTAATAGATTGGTTCCTTCATTAAAGACAACAATAGCAAAACCTAGGGTATTTATTACCTAAGACAAGGCCATATTGTATCCAATTATATGAATTATACGAACTGATGTCAAATTAAAATAGAAAAATTTAGAATTATAAAACAATTAAACTAGCAGATTAGTGCCTATTCGTTAAATTTATAAAAGTGTTGTTAATTCTCGGAAACATAATGGGATTAATCCACTCGAAACGAATAGACAGGATATGAGTTAAACTGGTGGGGCTATTTTAGTAGTGTTTCTAATTTCAAGTGTTTCAATTATGAAATACATCTTTTTAAATTTAAGACATTGATTACTGAAAAAAAGTGAAGATAAACTCTTAATAACATCTATAAGAGAAGATACTATAAGGATTTATAAGATTTATAATTTTTTGGCACGAAAAATGCATAGTTAACAATATAGGAACAATCAATCGGCTTTCGTCGTTAGATACTAAAAAGTGAAAGGAGTAGGACGGGGTACTATTCTTAAAGGTTTGAGAAAACGTTGTGATGTAGTGGAGTTTATTAACAAGGGGAATGGATTACACCATTAAAACAGTGGTAGATAAATTATGAAGGGTGATCATGATGTCAGAAAAACATGTTTTAATTGAAAAAAAAGGAAAAATAGCTTACTTAATTTTAAATAGACCTGATAAATTGAATGCTTTAAGTATGGAATTGTTTCATGATTTTGACATGGCTTTGGATGAAATTGAAGCTGATAATGAAATTAGTGTTGTAATCATTAAAGGAAGTGGAAAAGCTTTTTGTGTAGGTTATGATGTAGGTTCGTATGAATTACCTAGTGTTACTGAAGATAGAGATTATCTTGAGGTATGTACGAGACGTTGGATTAGATTATGGGAATTTCCAAAGCCAGTGATTGCACAGGTTCATGGACACGCGCTTGCAGGTGGAACACAGCTCCTTGCATGCTGTGATATAGTAATCACGGACAAAAATGCTAAATTTGGTTTTCCTTCTTTACCATTAGGTGGGGGTTTTGTTGGAATCTATTGGGGTTGGCATGTTGGACCACAAAGAGCAAAACTACTAGATCTTACTGCAGGTAGTAGAATTAGTGGAGAAGAGGCAACGGAATACGGAATTGCGGCCAAGTGTTTCGATGGAGAAATCTTAGAAGAGGAGACCTTAAAAATTGCTCGTGGGATAGCAAAAACTCCTAGAGATGTTCTTAAGCTCAAAAAAATGGCCCATAATCGCATTATGGATTTACAAGGATTCCGTACAGGGATAATGTACGGTCCAGAACAAGATGCTATTATCCATACAGCAGATGGTATTAAGCTGATGTATCAAAAAATCAATGAACTTGGACTAAAAGGTGCCATTCAGTGGTTTAATGATCAGGAAGTCTAAAGGAGTTTTCACAAAAGTGAGCTAGAACGGCTAAAGAATAAATATTTAGATTGAGGTGCTAGGTTTTTGATGAAGATAAATAAGCAAATCTTGTTAGCAAAGCGACCAGAAAGTGTACCTGATGCATCTACTTTTAAAATGGTAGAATCACAAATGCCTGTTCCAAAGGAAAACGAAGTTCTCGTTCGAACCCATTATTTATCTGTAGATCCATATATGCGAGGAAGAATGAAAAATATAAAGTCTTATGCTGAGCCATTCCAAATTGGTAAACCACTTACAGGTGATAGTATTGGGGAAGTCATTTTGTCAAAACATCCCGACTTTAGCATAGGTGAGATGGTAATAGGGACGTTCGACTGGGCAGAATATTCTTTAAGAGATGGATCGGAATTAAGTAAAATTAACCTAAATGAGGCTCCAATTACGACCCATTTGCATGTAACAGGAATGACTGGTTTAACAGCATACTTTGGTTTACTTGACATTGGAAAACCAAAACCTGGTGAGACGGTTGTGGTTTCAGGCGCAGCGGGTGCTGTTGGTATGGTTGTAGGTCAAATAGCAAAGATAAAGGGTTGTAGAGTGGTAGGGATTGCTGGTTCCGATGAAAAATTGAAATATTTAAAGGACGAACTTGGTTTTGACGATATAATGAATTATAAAAAGGTTCAAGATATCTATCAAGAACTTGATCGATTATGTCCAAATGGAATCGATGTTTATTATGATAACGTCGGTGGAGAGATAACAGATGCTGCGATTTCTTTACTAAACTTTCATGGAAGAGTTCCGTTATGTGGACAAATTTCGATGTTAAATTCAGAAAATAGCGAAAAAGGGCCCCGCTTGTTTACGCACGTCATTAGGAGGAGCATTCTTCTCAAAGGTTTTATTTACAGTGACTATCAAGATCGGTTTGAAGAAGGAAGGCAAGCCTTGGCGGAGTGGCTGATGGAAGGGAAAATTAAATACAAAGAAACGATTGTGGAAGGTCTAGAAAATGCTCCAGATGCTTTATTAGGACTTTTCCGTGGTGATAATCTTGGAAAACAACTGGTGAGGTTAGGAGAATAATAATTCCATTGAAAGTTATGTAAAGGCTTACAAAACTATGAACTTACAATAACTGCGCAAAGAGGAGGAGAAAAATTATGGTTAGTAAGGATTCACTAACAGAAAACGAGAATCAGGAGGCGGCTGCTTCTTTTAAAAAGGAGATGGGCTACTGGAATTCAACATTAAATTATTTACTAGTAGAAGATAAAGAATTCTTTGAGATTTATAAAAAATTAGTTTCTACTCCGTACAAAAATAATATAATTGACGCAAAATCGAGGGAATTAATCAATGTTGCATTAAGCTCCTCTCCAACAAATTTAAGTAAGGATACATTAAAAATGCACATTGAAAACGCTTTTAACCAAGGTGCCACAGAAAGAGAAATACTAGAAGTTTTTAAGCTGGTAAGTGTGTTAGGTATGCATACCTGTGCTGTTGGAGTTCCTATTCTCGTAGAAGAAACGGGCGAATTTAAAGACACTAAACTGAATGCTAACCAGGAAAAGTTAAAGGAAAAGTTCGTTGAAAAGATGGGATATTGGCATGATTTTCGAAACACGCTACTACTAAATGATGAGCATTTCTTTGAAAGTTATTTTCAGTTTCTAACAAATCCATGGGATAGTGATATTTTAAGTCCAAAATTAAAAGAGTTCATTTACATTGCGATTGATAGTGCCACAACTCATCTTTTTGATGTTGGGATTAGGGTCCATATTCAAAATGCACTAAGATATGGCGCGACATTTGAAGAAATTATGGAAGTATTAAAACTAACAAGTGCTCAAGGGGTGGATACCTTTTATGCAGGAATTGAGATTTTAAATTCAGTAATTGCTGAAAAGGAATAGTTAATCTGATCTGTTAGACAGCAAGATCTGATTTTATAGTAAAAATTTTACTTAACAAAATTTACCACTACTGGTATAGGTAATACATTTTTGGTTGCTAAAATTTTATGATAATGGGGTGTTAAGATGACGACGATTTTAGGTAAAGATATGACATTTGGATTATTTTTCTTGAACTCTGTAGCTCCTTGGAAGACGGATGCAGAAGAATTACGTGATGGTTTAGAACAAATTAAGGTGGCAGACCGATTAGGATTTCATTCGGCTTGGATTGCTGAGCATAATGCCCGTGCCTATGGTGTTGTTAGCTCAACATCAGTCTATTTAGCGGCGGCGGCGGCCCAGACTTCTAAAATTATGTTAGGTTCTGCAGTATCCAGATTACCTTTACACCATCCGCTACAAGTAGCGGAAGATATGGCGTTAGTGGATATTATCAGTGATGGAAGATTATATTTGGGAGTCGGGAAAGGCTATGATGCGTTAGAATTTGAGGCATATAATATTGATTTTGAAGAGCGTCATGAAAAATATTTAGAGTCGTTAGATATTTTGACCACAGCATTAAAGAATAATAGAGTCTCTTATTCTGGAAAGTTTTATGATATTAAAGATATTCCAGTCTATCCTAGGCCCGTTCATCCAGAAGGACCGCCGATATTTGTGATGGTATCTGGTAATGATGCGTCGATGGTAAATGCAGCTAAACAGGGACATTCATTCGTACTAGGCGGAATAACAAATGAAGATACAAACCATAAGATTTCTTTATACAAAAAGACAGCACTGGATTCAGGTTTATCGCAAGAATATGTTGATAATGCTATCGCAAGATCAGGGAAACTATTATTCTGTCATGTTGGAGAAACAACAGAACAAGCTCAAAAGGAATATAAAAGAGGTTTGGAATGGTACATGAGTGAACGAGATAACCGGCCAACATTTGGAGTTGTGGATCGGGAGCGCCATTTAGATTATGATCGTTTCCTGAATTCAGAAAATGCGTTAATCGGATCACCAGAAAAGGTCATCGAAGATATAGAACGATATAAGAGAGAAACAGGACTAAATAATATTATTCTCTGGATGAATATTGGTGGGCAGCCGCAGCAACAGGTATTGAAATCAATGGAATTGTTTTCTGCAAAAGTTCTACCGTATTTTACAATCAAAAATACCATAGTCAAATAAATAATTTCAAAATTCAAAATTTAAGAACACCTCGGCCATGATTATGGATATTCAGAAAGGGGGATCGTCTCTTTTTCTATTAATGAAGCTAGCTAATGATAAAAGGAATTTGTGCATTTTAAAAAATCACTATTGGGGGAATCCGAATGAAAAAAGTGTTTTTAAATTTTACTGTTTTAATGATGACAATTCTGTTCTTAGCAGCGTGTGGACAAGTAGAAGATACTTCATCAAACGAGTCTACAAGTGATTCTACAAACGACTCAAATAATAGTGGGGAAACGTTTGAGTTAAACTATAACGTCCTTGCGCCACCTACTCATCCATATACTACAAATGTTTCAGAACCATGGGCAGAGTTTGTCCACAATGAAACTGATGGAAGAGTAACCGTTCATCTTTTCCCGAGTGCGGCTCTTGGAACTCCTGATACTGGTTATGATGATGTAAGTGGTGGAGTGTTTGATGTAGGGCTTTTATACGCAAGTTCTGACAGGAATGATATTTTGTTCCCATTATCAATCGGGGACTTGCCCTTTGCCATTCCTAATCCTGATGTAGCGGTTAATGTAATGAATAAATTTTATGATCAGTTTATGAAAGATACATTCGAAGACGCGGTATGGCTTGGTGCTTCATCAACCGATACAGCACAGCTATACAGTACTGATCCAATAGAGACAGTTGAAGATATCAGAAACAGAAAAATAAGTAATAGCTTATATTCTAGAAACCAATTAATCCAACTGTGGGACGCAGTTCCAGTTTCAATTGCTAATTCAGAATTATATGAATCAGTTGAAAGAGGGTTAGTTGATGACATTATGTATAACACACTTGGAGCCATAGGCTTTAATTTAAATGAGGTTGCACATTATATGACCAAACTTGATTTAGGTGTTTCTTCTAATGGTCTATTTATTAACTCGAATGCCTTTAATCAACTCCCAGAAGATTTACAAGAACTTTTTATAGAAAAATTAGGTCCAAAACATCAAGAATTAATGGCAGAACTTTATATGACTGAAATGGAAAACGCGATTACAGAATTCGAAAATCGAGTGAAAGATAAAGGTGGAAGAGTTATTATTCCAGATGGAACAGAATTAGATCAGTTTAGAGAACCTGCTAAAAAAATGTGGGAAGATTGGGTAGATGAAGCGAACAAAAGAGGTTATCCAGGCGATGAAATGATGGAGTTCTTCAAACAAGCTCTTGAGGAAGAAGGATTGGAACTTTCATTCTAAAAATCGTTTATTCTATCTAAAAAGAGCTTTGATCTGACTAGGAATTACTCCTTTCCTAGTCAGGTTGCTTCATTAATTTTACGGAAAGAAGGGATGGTTATGAATCTTTTCTTAAAAACTATTGATTACATTACCACTATAAATAAATGGGCAGCTTATTTTATTTCTTTTCTGATGGTAGCCCTTGTTTGCATTTTTTCCGCTGCAAGAACTTTAGGGCAGCCGATTGTTGGAGATATCGAACTTATTCAATTTACAATGGTGTTAATGATTGTGTTTTCACTAGCTTATACTGAAAAAACAGATTCACATGTGTCTATTACATTACTCTATGACCGGTTACCTAATAGGTTTCAGTTAGTTTTAAAACTAGCAGCGAAAATATTAACGGTTGTTTTTTGTTTCCTTGTATGTTGGGTATTTCTATCGAAAATGGAATTTTCATCAACATCTAGTTTATTAAAGATCGTCTTTTATCCTTTTAAAATCATGTTAATTATAGGATTTTTTGCTTGGGGACTTGAGGCATTCCAAAGATTTATTGTTGAACTAAAAGAAGAGATTGGTAACCAAAAATGACGGTTGAAGAGAGTGAGAATGTAAAATATTTTAAGAATGGGAGTGAGTCTAGTTGTCAGTTTCTTTCGTTGGTATACTTGTAATCCTATTCGTTTTTGCCCTAATGTTCTTACGTATCCCCATTGCGATTTCGATGGCAATTCCCGCAAGTATTGGAATTCTCTATTTAAGAGGATGGGATACTTTGTTATCAGCGTTGGATACGATTGTTTGGACGAAAAGTTATTCCTATACACTAACGACAATTCCGTTATTTGTGTTGATGGGTCAGCTCATTTATCAATCTGGAATTAGCAGTGAATTATATACTGCTTTTCGAAATTGGTTAAGTGGTTTTAGAGGCGGATTGGGAATGGCCACGATTGGGTCTTCCGCTATGTTTTCTGCCGCATCAGGTTCTAGTTTAGCAACAACAGGAACCATAGGTGTAATGGCATCAAAGGAAATGTTAGCAGCAGGCTACAGTAAAAGCTTAACAGGAGGGTCTATTGCTGCAGGTGGAACACTAGGTATTTTAATCCCCCCTAGTACGATGTTCATCATATATGGCATGATGACAGAACAATCCATTGGTCAGCTATTATTGGCGGGAATTATACCAGGGATCTTACTTACTATATTTTTTATCATTACTATTTATGTGGCTAGTCTGATTAAACCAAGTTTAATCACAAATGAAAACCAAGTAAAAGTTAGCTGGAAGGAACGCTTTGATTCATTAAAGTCTACGATTTGGATTATTCTTCTTTTTCTCATCGTTTTAGGTGGGATGTACTTCGGTTTTTTTACAGCTACTGAATCAGCTGGAGTAGGTGCTCTTGGGGCTTTTATGATCGGCTTGGGGCGAAGAAAATTATCGATAAAAAAAGTGAATGAAGCGATTTTTGAAACCATTAAAACTACTGGATTTATTTTTGCGATTGTCATCGGGGCATTTATCTTAAACTATGTGTTAACGATTACACGGGTACCGCATTTAATATCCGACTTTATGTTTTCAGCTAATCTTTCACCAACCATGCTTTTTATCATCATTGTGATCATGTATATTATTTTAGGAGCGTTTATGGACACGCTTTCAATGATCGTAGTAACCATTCCAATTATTTTGCCATTAGTTGTAGCGACCGGTTTTGATTTAATTTGGTTTGGCGTCATTATCGTCCTAGTTGTCGAAATGGGATTAATTTCTCCACCAGTTGGAATGAATTGTTTTGTATTGAATGGGGTTGTGAAGGAATTACCACTTACGCAAATTTTTAAAGGGGCATTCTTATTCATCATTCCAATTCTGACCCTTATTATATTGCTGTACATTTTCCCTGAAATTGCATTATTTATACCAAATTCCGTGCGATAGAAATAGAAAGAGAAAGGAGATATGTATGACTAACGATTTAAGAGAATTCGAAGAACGGTTAATGAATAACAATAATTTTCGAAATTTATTAGGAATCGAAGTAGCAGATATACGTGAAGGATTTGCCGTTCTTTCTTTACCAATCCGTGATGACCTATTACAGGCGGGAAATATCGTTCATGGGGGAGTTCATTCCGTTCTTATCGATTCAGTTATTGGTACAGCAGTCAGGACAGTCTTGGACACAAACGAGTATTCGGTTACTGCTGAGATGAATATTAACTATTTCAGACCAGCAATCGAAGGGAACATCATTGCAGAAGGGAAGGTACTTAACAGAGGAAAACTCTTAATTGTTGGAGTAGCGGATATTAAAGATGAAAAAGGTAGACTATTAGCAACAGGTAGAGCAACATATGCAGTTAAAAGAAAGAATGGATAAAAAAAGTGAACTATTCCAAATAAAATAAATGGACAATGGAGGGAACCATGAAGTTCGTTAATTCAGTTACAGGTAAGATTGGACTTGAGCAATTAGGAAAAACATTAATTCATGAACACCTCAGAACACGGTCTGAGTGTGTACCAGTACAATTTCCTCGTTTATACGATGCTGAAGAAGAGTATCGATTAGCCATGGAACAAGTAGTTGCAGTTAGGGACAGAGGTGTGAAAACCATTTTTGACCCTTCTGTCATGGGATTGGACAGAGATGTTAAGTTTATGAAGAGAGTTTCGGAAGACTCAGGTGTTCAAATTATTGCAGCTACAGGGATATTTACTTTTCATTATTTACCGACTCGTTTTGTCGCAAATGACATTGATTTTATGGCTGAACAGTTTGTTAAGGACATTGAGGAGGGTGCTCAAAATACGGAGATAAAAGCAGGATTTTTAAAATGTGCTACTGAGGTTCAAGGACTTACCCCAGATGTTGAAAAGGTAATAAGAGCTGTGGCGCGTGCACATCTTCGCACAGGTGTTCCAATTATGACTCATTCTGCTCCTTCGGAAGAAACGGGGTTATTACAAATTCAGGTTTTTGAAGAAGAGGGAGTAGACCTAAGCAAAGTATTGATTGGTCATTGCGGTGATACCGATAATTTGGATTATATCGAGAGAGTCCTTGATAAAGGTGTATACATTGGACTCGATCGCTACGGGATTACAACTACGATCTCAACCGAACAAAGAAATAAGACGTTAAGAGCTTTACTAGAAAAAGGTTATGTAAACCGAATGTTTTTGTCTCAAGATTATTGTTGTACAACTGATCGTCTGAAACCAAACAGTCTGAAAAAATCTCTCCTCCCAGATTGGTCGATGACATTTTTACTAGATAAAGTCATTCCAACACTTTTATCACAAGGAGTGTCTGAAGAAGAAATTCAGATCATGATGAATGAAAATGTAAAAAATTGGTTGAGTTAATGTAGACTCTAACCTCATTTGCAACAGGGGAGACGGAGCGAAGAAGGGTTCTTAAGGAAGGAAGCAACTCAAATTGTGAATATATCCATTGATAGAATTCACGATTTGGTTGATTTATAGATGACACCTTAGTTCTACCTACAATCAGAAACAATGGCATTTAAGGAAGAGATGAGGAATTGTACGAGTAACAAACAGGGAGGAGACCAATAAGTAAATTTTAGTTACCTAGTGTCGATTTAAAAATTTAAAGTTTTTTAAAAAAAGAGGAGGAAAAAAATATGGAACAAACTATGAATTTAAAAAATAAGGTGGTTAACTTTTTACAAGGAAATAAAAAATTATTTATTAATGGTAGATGGGTAGAATCTGTAAGCGGCAAAACATTTGAAACAAAAAATCCAGCAACTGGAGAAGTTTTGTCATTAGTAAATGAAGCACAGGAAGAAGATGTAAATCGAGCAGTTGATGCAGCCAGAGAGGCCTTTGATAATGGTCCATGGTCGAGAATGGATGCTTCTGAAAGAAGTCGTCTTATTTATAAATTAGCTGACTTGATGGAGAATAATCTTGAAGAACTAGCTCAACTTGAAACTTTAGATAATGGGAAGCCGATTAATGAGTCAATGGGCTTTGATGTACCAGCAGCGATTGAGCATTTCCGTTATTATGCTGGATGGTCTACTAAAATTGTAGGGCAAACCATTCCTGTTAATGGTAACTTCTTTAATTATACAAGACATGAACCTGTCGGTGTAGTGGGACAAATCATTCCTTGGAATTTTCCACTGCTTATGGCAGCATGGAAGATGGGAGCTGCACTAGCGACTGGATGTACAATAGTATTGAAACCTGCTGAGCAAACACCATTAACGGCTTTATACTTAGCGAAATTGATAGAAGAAGCTGGTTTCCCTGAGGGGGTTGTAAATGTTATTCCTGGATTTGGCCAGACGGCAGGTGAACCACTTGTTAGGCATGAAAAGGTAGACAAAATTGCCTTTACTGGTTCAACTATCGTAGGGAAACAAATTATGCGCCAAGGTTCTGATACCATTAAAAGAGTAACTTTGGAACTTGGTGGAAAGTCACCAAACATTGTTCTTCCAGATGCTGATTTGACGAAGGCTGTACCAGGTGCATTTATGGGGATCATGTTTAATCAGGGGCAAGTTTGTACGGCGGGTTCTCGTCTTTTTGTACAAAAGAAAGCATACGATAATGTCGTAGCTGATCTTATCTCTCATTCAAAGAGTATAAAACAAGGACCTGGAATAGATACAAACACTCAAATGGGGCCACTCGTTTCTAATGTACAGCAAAATCGAGTATTGAATTACATCGAGAAGGGACAAGAAGAGGGCGCAGAATTGTTGACAGGTGGTAGAAAGCCATTTGATCGTGGTTATTTCGTTGAACCAACGATATTTTCAGCTGTGAATGATGAAATGACAATAGCAAGGGAAGAAATCTTTGGTCCAGTTCTAGTTGCGATGCCGTATGATGATATAGATGAAGTCATTCAACGTGCGAATAATACCCCTTATGGACTTGCTGCGGCGGTATGGACAGAAAATGTACGTAATGCACATTATGTGGCAAGCAAGTTAAAAGCAGGAACTGTCTGGATCAACAGCTATAATGTTGTTGATGCGGCTTCACCGTTTGGTGGCTTTAAGCAATCTGGAAACGGCCGTGAAATGGGGTCTTACGCACTAGACAACTATACAGAAGTAAAAAGTGTTTTCGTAAATATGGACAATTAATGGTAAGTCGGATTTCATTTCATGAGGTTGTTCCAAATCGTTTTTTATCTGACGATTAGGAACAGCCTCATTTTTTGGGTTATTAGTCGTATTTGTAGTTTTTTATACGGGTATAATGGCCGAATTTAAAAGTCTTAAACATGGGCTAGCAATATGTTACAGATGCAATCAAAAAAGCATTAGGAACGGAGCATTCCAAATGCTTAAAATTGATTTTAGATTAATGTTGTTGATGCAACATGGTCATTACTGGGCAGTATATCCGCCATCTATGATTAACTCTGAACCCGTTACATATCGCGATTCATCAGAAGCTAAATAAAGAGCTCCATAAGCAATATCTAGCGGTTTCCCTAATCCTGGCCAAGGGATTTTATCTTTTAATGGATGTTCTCCATTTCTGCCTCCTGACATATCGGTTTCAATGACCCCAGGGTGTATGGAATTGACTCGAATAAAATCTTTTGCAAGCTCAATGGCAGCAGATTTGGTCATTAATCTTACGGCTCCTTTTGAAGCATGATAGGCAGTGCTCCCAGGACTACCAACCAATCCAGAACCTGAAGAAGTATTAATAATAGATCCCTTACCTGAAGTTTTCTTTATTAATGCTGCTCCGTATTTCATTCCTAAGAAAGTGCCTAATGTGTTTATGGATTGGATTTTCAAGAATTCTTCCACTGACGTTTCTGTTAATCCATTTCTGCTCAATATTGCTGCATTGTTTAAAAGGATATCTAATTGGCCAAATTCTGCTTCTGTTTTAGAAATGACTGCTTGCCAATCTTCTTCAAGAGAAACATCATGTTTAATACCGAGCGCTGTTCCTCCCTCTTTATTAATAAATTCAACTGTTTCGTGAAGCGCTTTCTCATCAATATCGGTAACTACTACCTTTGCTCCGTTTTTAGCAAATAATATGGCTTCCTCTTTACCAATGCCATTTGCTGCTCCAGTAATAATGGCAACCTTATTTTCTAATCTATTTTCAGACATAGTTTTAAGCTCCCCTTCTAAAAAGTTGGTTTTTTGATCTTTCATCTATGAGACCATACGAGGGTTAGTTGATTTCTTTGATACTACTTAAGTAGCTAGAAAATTATTTTTAAACAATATCGTTATTATCAATAAGATTAAAGAATTGAAGTTGTAGATAACTTGATGGAATGGGGAAAATTTATCCTTACTTTGTTACTGTGCGATATATCCACCGTCTATGACTAATTCTGTACCCGTTACATAACGGGATTCATCAGAAGCTAAGTATAGAGCACCGTAGGCAATATCAATGGGTTCTCCATATTCTGGCCAAGGAATTTTATCTTTTAATGGGTGTTCGCCGTTTTTTGCTCCCGACATAGGTGTCTCAATAACCCCAGGGTGAATAGAGTTGACTCGAATAAGGTCTTTAGACAACTCTAGTGCTGCAGATTTGGTGATTAATCTTACTGCTCCTTTTGATGCATGATAAGCAGTGTTTCCTGAACTGCCAACGATTCCATACATGGATGAAATATTAATAATGGATCCTCCACCTTTTTTTTTCATTACGTTAGAACCGTGTTTCGTTCCTAAAAATACACCATCAGTGTTTATGGATTGAACCTCTCGAAACTGTTCTAGTGAGGTTTCAGCTAATCCCATTCTTATTCCTATCCCTGCATTGTTCATAAGAATATCTAATCTACCAAGTTCTTTCTCTGTTATTGAGATTACTTTTTGCCAATCTACTTCTTGAGAAACATCATGTTTAATAGCGATAACTTGTCCGCCGTTCTCCTTGATTAACTCGGCAGTTTGATGAAGATTATCCTCATTAATATCTGTTACAACTACCTTTGCCCCATGTTTAGAGAATACAATTGCTGTTTCTCTTCCAATTCCACTACCAGCTCCAGTAATGATAGCAACCTTATTTTGCAAGCGGTTTAACGCCATTGCTTTCATCATCCTTTCTATAATAGTATTTATATTTTATCTATAAACTATATTTTGCAAGAAGTATGCCAATGTTAACACTTAAATAAAGGCAAGCCTTTAATCTACTAAGAATGGCCTTTAAAGCATAAAAAAGCTCTGGAAATCGTGATTATATAAGCGGCATTCCTACTTTTTAATAATTAAATTTTAACTTACTAATGAAATGTAATTGGATAAATGTTTAATACAACATGTCTTACGTTGCATAAATAAATCAAGCTGTTCCAATTTTAGTACGATTATAGGGGTGTAATCTATAGCGTACTTTGAAAAACCTAAGCTATTACAAGACCCATAATCTATTACAAAAATGATGTATATATGAAGAACGTAATGGAGGTCACATTGTTACATTCTATTTATAAGATGTTTAATTCCTTAAAGTGTTTTATTTGTTTCAATTTTGAAACTTAGCTAGTTTAAAGAAACAAAAAAATCCAAAGATTGTTTTTATAGAAAATGATTAATTCGTAAATTTTTATTTAAATTAAAACTTCAAAACCGCATTACTGCTATGCTTTGAAGTTTTTGAAATGAAATACTGTAAGATTTGGCACATAACTTGCAAGTATGTGATTAAGCAAGTAAGAAAGGAGATATGTATGAAGAATAATTTGAAACCACTATTTGAACCAGAACGAATTGCAATTATAGGTTGCTCCCCAGATGCAAAAAAAATTGGTGGTAGACCTTTTGATTACTTAATCAAATATGGATATCAAGGACAAATATATCCTGTCAATCCGAATTATAAAACCATTCGTGATTTCCCTTGTTATGAAACGATATTGAGTGTTCCAGATGAGGTTGATCTCGCGATTATCGCACTACCACAAAAATTAGTGCTAAGCACGTTTCAATCTTGTATCGAAAAGAAAGTTAAATCTGTTGTTATATTTAGTGCTGGCTTTTCTGAAGTGGGAGAACAGGGCAAGGAAGAACAAGAACAAATTACAAAACTTGCAAAAGAACACAATATCCGTGTGTTAGGTCCAAATTGTTTAGGTCTATTTAATGTGAACAAGGGCATGTATGCTACTTTTTCAACCATATTAGAGGAAGAAGAGCCACTTTACGGCGGCAGAATTGGGTTTGTAAGTCAAAGTGGAGCATTTGGCTCACATGTTTTTACTTTAGCGAGACAGCATCAAATGGGTTTCAGTCATTTTGTTGCGACAGGGAATGAGAGCGATGTTGATGTAGCAGACTGTATTAAATATTTAGTTGAAGATGAGAACACAGATGTAATTGCATGTTATGTAGAAGGTGCAAAAGATGGGGAAAAGTTAATCGAAGCGTTTCAGTTGGCTGCGAAAAAGAAAAAACCTATTGTTGTATTAAAAGTTGGGAAGACGGATGTGGGAATGCAGGCTGCAATGTCACATACTGGGTCACTCGTTGGTTCTGATTCGGTCTATGAAACGATTTTTAATCAATATGGGGTGTACAGAGCAGAGACGATCGATGAATTTATTGACATCGCCAAGGCCTTTGCAGAACTGCCAGAAATACAAGGCAACAGGGTCGCAATTTTTACCGTATCTGGCGGTGTTGGTATCATGCTTTCAGACCAAGTAACAGAACATGGTCTCACCTTACCTCAAACACCTGAAAATGTACAAGCGAAATTAAAATCAATTCTTCCTATCGCAGGAGTAAATAACCCG
This sequence comes from Alkalihalobacterium alkalinitrilicum, assembly GCF_002019605.1. Classification (NCBI taxonomy): domain Bacteria; kingdom Bacillati; phylum Bacillota; class Bacilli; order Caryophanales; family Bacillaceae; genus Alkalihalobacterium; species Alkalihalobacterium alkalinitrilicum. Next base: position 818,175 of record NZ_KV917368.1, read on the forward strand.
CTTGATACAACAGCACAAATTTCATATATGCCTACTTTATTAGAAGATTTTATGGAAGCGGTTTTAGGGAGTGGGCAATATGACGCTGCGATTGTATTTTTAGGGTTCTCTGGTTTAAAACCAGATACACTGGATTCGAATATTACGTCAATTCTTAACATCAAAGAGCTATTTCCTAAAATACCTATCGTAACTGTCACACTATGTAATCCAGAATCTAAGAAATTAATTAATGATTCAGGTTTAGTATTAAACGAAGATCCTACAAGAGCAGTGAAAATGCTGTCAGCATTAGATAAGTTAAGGAAATCGATGGAGCGTAGCCAAAAAGAAGAAAGTCAAATAGATAGTCCGATAGACCAGGAGGCTATTGATATTAGGAGTGTAGTTTCCATTGAAACAAAAGAATTGACAGAATATACAAGTAAACAGCTTGTTTCCAAATTCAATGTGCCAATTACAGAAGAAAAATTGGCTCAAAACGCCAACGAGGCTATCCAATTTGCTAACTTAATAGGTTATCCTATTGTGCTAAAAGGAATGTCACCGCAAATCTTACACAAAACAGAAAAGAAGTTAGTTTTATTGAATATTGAAAATGACCAGGAAGTTGAAGAAGCATTCCATAGATTGAAAAACATCATTGATGAAACAGAGAATGCCAAATTTGAAGGTGTACTTATTCAAGAAATGCTTAAAGAAGAAGCGATGGAAATGTATGTGGGGTCAAAAAGAGACCCTGTTTTCGGACAAATGGTTCTCGTAGGGCTAGGTGGTATTTTTATTGAAGTGTTTAAAGATGTGTCGATGAGAAAAGCACCTGTTTCTATAGAAATGGCACAAGAAATGATCGAAGAATTACAATCGAGCGCCATGTTGAAAGAGTTTAGAGGCAAGGCCCCGCATGATATAACAGCTTTTAGCAAGTTGATTTCACAATTTAGTTATCTGATTAATTCTCTTGAAGATCAAGTGGAGGAAGCTGACTTAAATCCAACGATGGTATTTAAAGATGGAAAAGGCGTAAAAGTTGCAGACGCATTGTTTAAATTAATTTAAAAATTATATCAATGAACCAATAGGAGGCAAAAACAATGGATTTTAACATACCTGAAGAAACAGTAGAAATTATTAGTGGATTGAAACAATTTATTGATAAGAGGGTTATTCCTTTAGAGGAGAAAAATGCCGATTTACTCTACAATGAAAGAAATTATTATTTAGAAGATGGTAGACACCATCCAAAGGTAGAGGAACTAAGAAAAGAAGTAAGAATGGTATCAGCAGAAGCAGGATTTTATACGATGTTTGGAGATAAGGAACTTGGTGGTGAGGAACTTGGTCCAGTTACAGCGCTTTTAGTTCAAGAAGCGATTGGTAAAAACTATGCAAATCGAAAGTTGATTGATCCCATTGTTATTCCATCTCCATTTACAAATGGGCTCACTCCAGTTTTGCGAGGGTTGAAGCAGGAACTGAAAGACGAGTACCTCGAAGGGATCCGTACAGGTGAGAAAACATTGTGCTTTGGATTAACAGAACCAGATGCTGGGTCTGATGTTTGGGGAATGAAAACGAAAGCTGTGAAGGATGGAAGTGACTGGGTCATTAATGGAACGAAACAATGGATCACTAATGCACCATATGCCGATTATTGTATGTTATTTGCCGTAACGAATCCTGATCTGCAAGCGAATAGAAAAGGCGGTATTACTTGTTTCTTTGTAGATACAAAGAGTGAGGGTTTTAACGTTGATTCTGTCATACCAGTCATGGGTGAATTAGGTGGTGAAGCAGGAATTATTAGCCTCGATAATTTACGGGTACCTGAAGAAAACATTATTGGTGAAGTGGATAATGGGTTTTCAAAGGCGATGCATGGCATTAATAATGGAAGATTAGGAATGAGTGGGAAATGTATTGGATTAGCTCAATGGGCTCTTAAGCAAGCCGTCGAGTATGCAAATATACGAAAGACGTTCGGCAAAACGATCGGTGAACATCAAATGATTCAACATATGTTGGCAGAATGTGCAATGGATATCTATGCTGCCCGAAATATGGCCCTTCATTGTGCCTGGAAAATTGAAAATTCGAACAAACAGCCAGTGAAAGAGATTTCAATAGTCAAAGCTTACTGTACGGAAATGCTGGGACGTGTCTATGACAAGGCGATGCAGGTCCATGGGGGAATGGGTATTTCCAATGAACTAAAATTAGAAGCGGGATACCGGTTTGCTAGAATACTACGAATCCCTGATGGAACATCTGAAATTCATCGACGTACCATCGCCCGTAGTCTATTAAAAGGAGATCTAAACTTTAACTAGTTGCTAATGAGATTGTAAAATCTAAAAAATGACACCGTTTTCAAAGGCTAAAATTAACGAATGGGTAAGAGGGCTATTTTTAGAACCATCATTATATTTAATAAAAGAGTTAAGCAAATGGCAATTAAAAATAGACAATTTTTATTAGCTGAAAGACCTGTAGGACTCCCAAATCATTCAACATTTAAATTGATAGAAGCTGACCTTCCTACATTAAAGGAAAATGAAGTTCTCGTTCGAAGTGAGTACTTATCTGTAGACCCATATATGCGTCGAAGAATGAGTGAGAGAGGACAATCCTATGCAGATCCATTTAAACTGAATGAACCGTTAAAAGGTGGAGCGGTCGGGACAGTAATTAAATCAAAGCATCAAAGTTTTCATCAAGGTGATGCGGTGACTGGTCTTCTTGACTGGGCAGATTATACGGCTGTTCCTGGAGAACAGTTACGTAAAATTGATCGAGACCAAGCTTCAATTACGACAACTCTGCATGTGAATGGGATGCCAGGATTAACCGCCTACTTTGGATTGTTAGATATCGGCCAACCAAAAGAAGGAGAAACGGTAGTTGTTTCAGGAGCAGCTGGTGCTGTTGGAATGGTTGTTGTTCAAATCGCTAAAATAAAAGGATGCCGCGTTGTCGGTATTGCAGGTTCCGAAGGAAAAAATGCTTATCTATTAAACGAGTTAGGCTTAGATGCAGCTATCAATTATAAAACAACAAATAACATTGTCCAAGAATTAAAGGAAGTTTGCCCAAATGGAATTGATATTTACTTTGATAATGTTGGTGGAGAAATATCAGATGCGGTATTTTCACTTTTAAATATCCATGCTCGTGTCGCTCTTTGTGGCCAAATTTCTCATTACAATGATACGAAAGTCGAAATGGGACCAAGATTTTTACCAGCCTTTTTAAAACGAAGTGTCCTTTTAAAAGGGTTCGTTATTTCAAATTATGCCGATCGATACGAAGAAGGTGCTCAACAATTAGCTAAGTGGTTAAGTGAAGGGGAAATTAAGTACAAAGAAAATATCGTCGAAGGATTAGAAAACGCACCTGAAGCATTTCTCGGATTATTCCGAGGCGACAATCTTGGGAAGCAACTAGTAAAAATCTGATAACTCAGATGAGGAGGGAATTAAATGAAAATAGCTGTCATCTCAGGTACATTAGTAGGGAGTAAGCCTGCTGTATTGGCAAATCAGGCAATCGTCCAGTTGAAACAAAAAAATATTGAGTTTATATATATAAATTTTAAAGACTATGAACTAGAGTTATGTGATGGTCGGCCAATTGATCAATATAACCAGGATACCCAGGAATTAATTCGTTTACTTCATGATGTTGAAGGCTTTATTATTACGACATCTATACTTCATGGACAAATTCCTGGCGCTCTTAAGAATTTTTTTGATGTGCTGCCTATGTCTATTTTTGAAAACAAAGTCATGAGTTTTATGGCAAGCGCTGGAAATGAGAAGCATTATTTAGCAATAGAACATTCTCTCAGACCACTTTCTTCCTATTTAAAAGCAATCTCAATACCAGAATATGTGTTTTCTGTGAGCGGTGACTTTAATAAGTCGAGTGAAATTATTAATCAGAATATTATTAATGAAATAGAATTCCTAGTTGATAAAGTTATTCATACAGCAAGTCTTTATAAACCGTTAGATACTACTAGGAGGTAGGATACTATAGATAAAAACCAAATTATTAATCTAACGGATCTAGCTTTTCGACAATATTGTGAAGAAAAATACGGTTTAAATAAAGGCATTTATAACACGATTGATGACTGGTTTTATAAAAAGGGTTTTATTAATATTCAACTACGAAGATATCAAGTTTTAGAATTCATCCATCATCATTTATCTGCTCATAAAACTAAAAAGATTACATTTGGATCTGGTGGATTGGTAAAAAAGTTAAATGAGTATGTTTCAAAAACGGGGTAGGGGTAAACAAAAAAATATGAAGAATGACGGATTATTATAGATTTATTTTTTAGAAAAGTTAAAAGATTTAAAATTAATTTTAATTATTCATCTAATAAAATGATAGAATTATAGTATATGAATGGGAGTGTTATTTAATGGCTATTTTAGGTAAAGATATGACATTTGGATTATTTTTCTTGAACTCTGTAGCTCCTTGGAAGACGGATGCAGAAGAATTACGTGATGGGTTAGCTCAAATTAAGGAGGCAGACCGCTTAGGATTTCACTCTGCTTGGATTGCTGAGCATAATGCTCGTGCCTATGGTGTTGTTAGCTCAACATCAGTCTATTTAGCGGCAGCGGCGGCCCAGACTTCCAAAATTATGTTAGGTTCTGCAGTATCAAGACTACCTTTACACCATCCTCTACAAGTAGCGGAAGATATGGCGTTAGTGGATATTATCAGTGATGGTAGATTATATTTGGGAGTCGGGAAAGGCTATGATGCGTTAGAATTTGAGGCATATAATATTGATTTTGAAGAGCGTCATGAAAAATATTTAGAGTCGTTAGATATTTTGACCACAGCATTAAAGAATAATAGAGTCTCTTATTCTGGAAAGTTCTATGATATTAAAGATATTCCAGTCTATCCTAGGCCCGTTCATCCAGAAGGACCGCCGATATTTGTGATGGTATCTGGTAATGATGCGTCGATGGTAAATGCAGCTAAACAGGGACATTCATTCGTACTTGGCGGAATAACAAATGAAGATACGAATCATAAGATTTCTTTATACAAAAAGACAGCACTGGATTCAGGTTTATCGCAAGAATATGTTGATAATGCTATCGCAAGATCAGGGAAACTATTATTCTGTCATGTTGCAGAAACGACGGAGCAAGCTCAAGATGAATATAAAAGAGGTTTGGAATGGTACATGAGTGAACGAGATAACCGTCCAACATTTGGAGTCGTGGATAGAGAGCGCCATTTAGATTACGATCGTTTCCTGAATTCAGAAAATGCGTTAATTGGTTCACCAGAAAAGGTCATCGAAGATATTGAACGATATAAGAGAGAAACAGGACTGAATAATATTATTCTCTGGATGAATATTGGTGGTCAGCCACAACAACAAGTAATACAATCAATGAACTTATTTTCTGAAAAAGTTATGCCGCACTTTTTGAAAAGTGAGAATTTAGTTAGATAAAGATGTAAGGGGACAAATTAATATTAAGTTATATATCAACTATCCCAACGAAGAAATTGGTTTAATGACTGAGGTAACTCATGAATAACAAGAACCTTTATGAATTGTATATCTAAAGGGTCTTGTTATTCAAATAAAAAAGGGTAATTACTAAAAGGAGGCTGACCTATGAAACTATTTGTGACTGGTTTTTCTCCATTAGATAAGTTTGTTGAGGAGGAAATCTCCAAAAAGAGAAAAGATTTCCAGGAACTTGTTGTACAAAAATTAGAGGTTGAAGATATCTTGAGAAATCCTACTTACATACAAAATGATGATGTATTAATTTGTGGTGCGACCGTCTATGAGGACTTTAAGAATGCAAATGTAAGAGGGCATTTAATTCCATTACGAGTTCAGACAAATGACTTTTTAAAAGCCTTAAATCAAGCCGCCAGAATAGGAAAAGAAATAAATATTATCAATTATAAGGAAAACTTCTTTAAGAATGACTTATCTGAGCTAGAAGGAACTTTCAACCTAAAGATTAATCAGTATCATTATCCAGATATAGAAACAATCGATACCATCTTAAATGAACTACTTGAAAAGGGACAAAATACTGTAATTGGTTCGGGGTTAATTGTTTCAAAAGCAATAAGTAGAGGAATGAATGGATATCTTTGGTATGGTAAAGAGAGTGTTAAGCTTGCGGTTGATATTGCGTTTAATGTCCTAAAAGGACGTTTTGAAGAACAAAGTAATTTGAAAAGGCAAGAATATATCCTCGACAACTTTGCAGCAGGTGTAATTAGTTTAAATGTAATAGGGAGAATTATACAAATAAATCATAAAGCGATCGAGCTTCTAGAACTTGAAAACTATGGAAACTTAATGGGAATGGCTGTTAATCATATAGAGGAATTAGATTGGCTTTCAGATTATGTGAAAGACAATGATCCAATAAAAGGTAAATTGTTTGAGTTAAAAGATAAAACGCTATTTTTAGATTCCTTTCCTATTTATGTAAAGGGTAATTACGATGGTTCTGTAATTATTATTTCGGATACAAATGAATTACAGCAACAAGAAAAAAAAATCCGTCGAAAAATGTACGACCAGTCCAATCAAGCCATTTATGAATTCAAAGATATTGTTGGAAATAGTGAAAAAGTACAACAGGCTATACGAAAGGCAAAGAAATTTGCCCAAACGGATGCCAATGTGTTGATTATTGGAGAGTCTGGAACAGGAAAAGAGCTATTTGCTCAAAGTATTCATAATCAAAGTTCACGAGCTAATGAACCATTCCTTGCCATAAATTGTGCAGCCGTTCCAGAAAATTTAATCGAATCTGAGCTTTTTGGGTATAGTGATGGAGCCTTCACAGGAGCCAAAAAAGGTGGAAACCCTGGGTTATTTGAACTAGCACATAATGGAACAATTTTTTTAGATGAATTAGGTGAAATTCCATTAAGTATGCAGTCTAAGTTATTAAGAGTTCTTCAAGAGAATGTGGTAAGAAGAGTAGGAAGTGCAACATCGATACCGATTGATGTGAGAATTATATCGGCAACCAATGCCAACGTACTTGAACAAGTTAAACAAGGTAAATTTCGTTTAGATTTATATTATCGTATTAGTGTTCTAAATTTATTCCTGCCCTCTTTAAATGAACGTAAAGAGGACTTAGAGGAACTCGTTTTATTCTACACTGAACGTAATTATCCTAATTATCTAGAAATTGTACAAAGCTCGATTAAAGAAATGAAATCTCTCTTAGAAAGACATGTGTGGAATGGTAATATACGAGAATTTGAAAATACTTTGGAGAGACTCTTTGCATACCTTGTGTCTCCAGTAAATAAAACGAAACAAGATGTTTTATGCAACTTGGCAGAGGCTCTAAAAGATAACGACATTTTAAACTTTAATTTGAATAAAGAAAATGAAACTTATCAAGATGTTATTAAGGAAGTTGAAATTCAAAAAATAAAAGAAACTTTGCAAAAAACGAACGGTAACAAAAAAGAAGCAGCTAAAATATTGGGAATGAGTAGAAGTACTTTATGGAGAAAAATTAATGAATATGAACGAATCATAAGTGACTAGTAATCCGAAGAAAATTTTTGATCATTTATAAAAGTTTGTGAGAAAAAGATTAAAAGTCATATAGTTCAGTTCTGAGAAATCACAATAAATATTCGGAGGTGCATATGCTCAGCCCAGTTTTTAAGCCGTACTCTTTAGGAAAATTGTTTGAGCCTTACACGATTAGAAATTTGGAACTAAAAAATCGTATTGTTATGTCACCCATGTGTATGTACTCTTGTGACAAAAAAGATGGAAAAGTTACCGATTGGCACTTAATGCACTATGCCACACGTGCTGTTGGTCAAGTGGGTCTGATCATTACTGAAGCAACGGCTGTTAGTACAGAAGGACGAATTTCGACCGAGGACCTAGGAATTTGGAGTGATGAACATGTCTCAGGGCTTTCACAACTAACTGCTTGGGTTCATGCAAATGGTGCAAAAATAGGTATTCAACTTGCACATGCGGGTAGGAAATCAAAGGTAGAAGAGCCTATCATTGCACCTACGGCAATCCCTTTTTCTGAAAATAGTAGAGTTCCAGAAGAGATGTCGGTAGAAAAAATTGAAGACACCGTTAATTCCTTTCGTCAAGGTGCGAGAAGGGCAAGGTTGGCTGGGTTTGATGTGATCGAAATTCATGCTGCTCACGGCTATTTAATACATGAATTTTTATCACCATTGTCAAATAAAAGAACAGATCAATTTGGAGGAACGAAAGAAAATAGATATCGCTTTTTGGGAAAAATTATTGACGGAATAAGAGAAGAATGGAATGGACCATTATTTGTTAGAGTATCTGCAAATGACTATGATGAAAACGGTAATAATTGTAATGATTTTGTTGAATATGCAAAATGGATGAAAGACCAAGACGTTGATTTAATAGATTGTAGCTCTGGTGAAGTTGTACCTTCAACATATCAGGTATACCCAGGATATCAAATTCAGTATGCTGAACAGATTCGAAAAGAAGCGAAGATACCTACTGGTGCTGTAGGGGTGATAACAGAAGGAGTTCAAGCTGCTGAAATCATTCATGGTGAACGAGCAGACTTAGTTTTTATAGGGAGAGAGCTTTTAAGAGATCCTTACTGGCCACTTAGGGCAGCAAAACAACTTAATGTTGATATTGAAGGCCCTAGGCAATATAGACGTGGTTGGAATCAATAAGAATGGAATGATGATATCACCGTTTATAAAACGAATATTAATCGCTAATGAGGTGTAAATATGAAAATTTTATCCGTTATTGGATCAGGCGTAATGGGACGAGGGATTGCTTATGTCGCAGCATTAAGTAATTTTCAAGTGAATGTCCATGATATTAACCAAGAAGCTCTTGATCATGCTAAAACGTACATTGAAAACGAGTTGAAAAAAAGTGCCGATCGAGGCTTCATCCAAGCTGCAGAAGTCGATCGCGCAATAAATAATCTTACGTATCATGTTGATTTAAAAGAAAGTGTCCAAGAGGCAGATATTGTTATTGAAGCGGTATTAGAAAAGATAGAATTAAAGATTGATATTTTTAAAAAGCTTGACGACTATTGCCCAGCGCATACCGTATTAGCTACCAATACGTCAACAATGAGTCCAACAGAAATTGGCGCGCAAACATTAAGACCAGAAAAAGTAATTGCTATGCATTTCTTCAATCCTGTCCATAAGATGAAGTTGATTGAAATCATTAAAGGACTTGATACATCAAAAGAAACGGTAGAGATTACAAAAGCAGTCGGGGCTAAATTAGGAAAAGAAACCGTCGAAGTTAATGAGTTTCCAGGGTTCGTAACAAGTCGTATGAACTGTTTGATTGGAAATGAAGCGATGAACATGTTAATGGAAGGTGTTGCATCAGCTGAAGATATTGATAAAGCACTAAAGCTTGGTTTAAACCATCCAATGGGACCGCTCGAGCTTGCTGATTTAGTTGGTTTAGATAGCCGCCTTCGTAACATGGAATATTTATATGAAACATTAGGTGAAAAATATCGCCCATGTCCGTTACTTATCAAGTATGTAAAAGCAGGCAAACTTGGTCGTAAATCAGGGTCTGGTTTTTATAACTATGAAAAGAACTAGGGGTGAAGTTGAATGTATGAAAATTTAAAACTTGAAATCAATAAAGGGTTAGGTTGGATAACAATTGACCGGCCTGAAGTAAGAAATGCATTAAATGCACAGACGCTATCAGAAATTGAAAAAGCAGTGGATGATTTTGAAAGTCATGACGAAGTGAAAGTGATCGTTATTACTGGCGCAGGTGAAAAGTCATTTGCTGCCGGAGCTGATATTCAACAGTTAAGAGACCGACCAATGCTTGAGGCACTCGTTCCTGGAATGCAAGCAACGTATAAAAAAATTGAAAATTGCAGTAAAGCAACGATTGCTGCGATTAATGGTTTTGCTTTAGGCGGAGGTTGTGAGTTGGCCCTTGCATGTGATATTCGCATAGCAGTAAACCATGCCAAACTGGGACTTCCTGAACTAAACCTAGGAATTATTCCTGGCGCTGGTGGAACACAACGTCTATCAAGAATTGTTGGAAAAGGTAAAGCGATGGAAATGATCTTAACCGGAAAAATGATCGACGGTCAAGAAGCTGAACGGATAGGGCTCGTATCCCAATCTGTCGATGGAAGTGAGTTAGAAGCAGTCGTTGAGCAAGTCGCTAACTCGATTATGTCGAAGGGACCAGTGGCGATTAAGCTTGCAAAAATGGTTATAAATCGTGGGTATGATGTCGATCTTGATACCGCATTAATGATGGAAAAAATGGCGCAGGCCCTTGTTTTTGGTACCGAAGATAAACAAGAAGGAACACAAGCTTTTTTAGATAAAAGACAAGCGAATTTTCAGAATAAATAAAATATTTTTAAAAAGATGGAAATCTAGTTGTTTAAAAACTTTCAAATAAAAGGCGATAGAGAACGCCAACAATTGAGAACTTAGGATCCGAAATATAACAAAATCAACACGAGTAATATATCCATATAAATTGGCTGAAGTTATTGTTGATATAAATATATATTCCAATTGAATATACTATAACTTTTTCGAGTATTACAAACGTTCTACGAAGTTTAATCTCTAATAAACTTCGTACGTTAGAAATCATTGTCCAAATAAGAGGGGAGACAAAGTAAAATGGGAAATCCAGTTATTATTAATTCTGTTCGAACAGCAATTGGACGAATGGGTGGAGCACTTCAAAATGAGTTAGTAGACTTTTTAGGAGCAAAAGTTATTCGTGAGATTGTTGAACGTACAGGGGTAGCTACAGCAACGGTAGATGAAGTCATTTTAGGGCAAGCGAAACAAAGTGCAGATTCATCAAATTTAGCTCGATTAGCATCATTGCGTGCGGAACTACCGATTGAAGTACCAGGATATACCGTTCATCGTCAATGTGGATCAGGTCTGCAAGCGATAAATAATGCTGATATGCAAATTCGACAGGGGTTATCTGAAGTCATCATTGCAGGTGGGGCAGAAAGTATGAGTACAGCTCCTTATTATATTCGTAATGCTCGATATGGTTTTGGAGCAGGAAACGGACTCATTCTCGATCCCAATACTGAGAGTCAACCGAGATCACAACCTCATGAGGTTTACGGCGATTTAACAATGGGCTATACTGCAGAAAATTTAGTGGAAAAGTACAAGATTAGTAGAGAAGAACAAGATGAATTTGCTTTTAGAAGCCAAGAGCTTGCCCATCAAGCAATTGAAGCCGGACGCTTTGAAAAGGAAATCGTTCCGTATGAAGTGAAAAAGCGAAAAGAAACGGTTCTTTTCAGTCAAGATGAACATCCGCGCCAAACGACATTAGAGAAGCTATCAACGTTAAAGCCTGTCTTTAAAAAAGGTGGGACGGTCACAGCAGGAAGTTCAAGCGGCCGAAATGATGCGGCATCTGTTGTGTTAATGATGGATGAAGCAGCAGCAAAAGCCCAGGGACTGACTCCAAAAGCAAAAATTAGTGGTCAAGCGTGTGCAGGTGTATCACCAGAGATTATGGGGATTGGGCCTGTCTATTCAACGCAAAAAGCATTAAAAATGGCTGGATTAACGATGGACGATATAGGGTTAGTTGAATTAAACGAGGCATTTGCAGCACAAGCGTTAGCTGTCGTCAAAGAATTAAATATTAACCTGGACACATTAAATGTGAACGGTGGGGCAATTGCACTCGGACACCCAATTGGAGCAACAGGGGCAATCTTGATGACAAAGCTATTGCATGAGATGGAGCGGCGCGGTGAGAAGTATGGACTTGTAACCCTTTGTATCGGCGGTGGTCAAGGAATTTCTACGATCATTGAAAACTTACAAGTCTAATTCGTAGGATGTATCTAGGTAGACAACTTTGTCCAGAACTATATCTTTTAAGGAGAACGTGATATTAAAAGTTAATTCTTTTGTGAATATATGTATCAAAAATCTATTTTTTTTAAATCAACAATCTAGGTAACTTTTAGTGGAGGTAAAAAATGAATATTTTCGTTATTATGAAACGCACCTTTGACACGGAAGAGAAGATTATGATCAACGGTGGTCAAATTGATGAAAGTGGAGCTGAATTCATCATTAACCCATATGATGAATATGCAATTGAAGAAGCGATTGTGCTACGCGATGAGCATGGTGGAGAAGTTACTGTTGTAACAGTAGGAACAGAGGATGCTGAAAAAGAACTTCGTACAGCATTAGCAATGGGTGCTGATAAAGCGGTATTAATTGATAGTGAAGAGATAGAAGCTACAGACCAATTTACAACAGCTACACTTCTTGCAACCTACTTAAAAGATCAAGAGATTGATATTATCCTTGGAGGAAACGTAGCGGTAGATGGTGGTTCTGGACAAGTTGGACCTCGCGTGGCTGAAATGCTAGGTATGCCTCAAGTAACTACAATTACTAAGCTAACTGTAAATGGAAATACAGCTACAATCGTACGTGATGTTGAAGGAGATGAGGAAACGGTTGAAGTATCATTACCCGTACTTGTAACAGCTACACAAGGCTTAAATGAGCCTCGCTACCCATCTTTACCAGGTATCATGAAAGCGAAGAAAAAGCCATTAGAAACACTTGATTTAGATGACCTAGATTTAGAAGAAGATGTAGAAGCAAAAACAAAAACGGTAGAAATCTTCCTACCACCACAAAAACAAGCAGGTAAAATTCTTGAGGGCGAAATGGATGCTCAAGTAAAAGAACTCGTTTCATTATTAAAGTCTGAAGCGAAAGTCATATAATTGGGGGATCAACATGGCAAAAAAAGTATTAGTTATTGGAGAAGTTCGTGACGGTGAATTGCGTAATGTTTCGTTTGAATCAATTGCAGCTGCAAAACAAATCGCAGACGGTGGAGAAGTCGTTGCTACATTATTAGGTGAAAATGTAGACGGCGAGTTAGCCAATACAATAATTCAATACGGTGCAGATCGTGTTGTTAAAGTAGAGCATGCAGATTTAAAAGCATATACAACAGATGCATACCAACAAGCCATTCTACAAGTGATGGACGTCGAACAACCAGAAGGCGTTGTTATGGGACATACTGCAATAGGTAAAGATGTATCACCTCGTATTGCAGCGAAATTAAACACTGGTCTTCTATCTGACGTTGTTGCTATTGAAGTAGATGGCGATGAAGTTGTATTTACTCGTCCAATCTATTCTGGTAAAGCATTTGAGAAGAAGCAAGTTGAAGAAGGTACAGTATTAGTGACAATCCGTCCGAACAACATTACACCTTTAGAAATTGACGAGTCCCGTACAGGTGCTGTTGGAAGTGTGACAGTTGATATTAAAGATCTTCGTACAATCATTAAAGAAGTTGTCCGTAAAGCTACAGGTGGTGTGGACCTTTCGGAAGCAAAAATTATCGTTTCTGGTGGTCGTGGAGTAAAGAGTGCAGACGGTTTCAAACCGCTTCAAGAGCTTGCTGACGTATTAGGTGCTGCAGTCGGTGCATCTCGAGGTGCGTGTGACGCAGAATATTGCGATTACTCCTTACAAATTGGTCAAACAGGTAAAGTCGTAACACCTGACCTGTACTTTGCATTCGGAATTTCTGGAGCTATCCAACATTTAGCAGGGATGTCTAACGCAAAAGTAATCGTTGCAGTTAACAAAGATCCAGAAGCACCTATCTTTGAAGTAGCAGATTATGGTATCGTTGGGGATCTGTTTGAAGTAATCCCACTACTTTTAGAAGAAATTAAAAGTACTGTTGCAAATTAAGTGAGATAACTTTGGCTGTGCAGATGATTAAAATCGTTTTGCTAGCCGTTAAAATGTTAACTAAACCAAATCTAATTAAGATTTGGTTAGTCATAAGAATATGATACTAATGATTTTTCCTATTTGATTAAGTTGATTAGTTACTTAAAGGGGAATAAAAAAACGGGAGGGGACTAAATGGATAACTTTATAGAAGTTTCAGAACAATTAAAAAAAGGTTCATTAGTGATCTTAATTGATGATGTTGAAACCCATTTAAGTTATTTAATGGGATTAGCTGAGACAGTGACTGGTGAACAGATTAACCTTATGACAAAAATTGGTAAGGGACTAGTATATGTTTGTATAAATAATAGAAAAGCAAAACAGCTTAATTTACCTCTTATGACTGGGAAAATAAATGGAAGTAAAAATTTTACAGTTTCAATCGATCATAATACTTCTACAACAGGAATATCAGCATTTGAACGCGCTGATACGATTAAAGCAATTACGGAAAAAGGTTCTAAACCTGATGACTTTAAGAGACCTGGACATATTTTTCCTCTTGTTTACTCAGATAATAGATTGTTGGATCATATGGGAGTAGTGGAAGCATCGGCTGACTTAGCAAAAAAATTGTCAAATTCTTCAGAAACTACTTATCTATGTGAAATTCTTAACAAAGATGGTGGCCTACCTACTAATAAAGAGGTGCTAGACCTTTCACATGAGTACGGTATCCCCTCTATTAAAGTAACAGAAATATTTAAATTATTATATAATGAATCGATATGCACCTTTGATGGACACGTCGTCCATGGACAAAAGCTCGGTAGAAAACTTGGTTTCCCAACAGCAAACTTAGATTTGCATACTTCAAACGTCCATTTAAAAAATGGTGTATACGGAGTAAAAGTGAAATGTCGGGGAGAATCCTACTTTGGCGTTATGAATACAGGTGTAAAGCCTACTTTGAAAAACAATATGAATAAGTCCTATGAAATTCACATATTAGATTTTAATCACTATATATACGGAGAAGTACTTAACGTCGAAGTTAAATTTTTTATAAGGGAAGAGAAAAAGTTTGATTCTTTAAATCAGCTTATTCAACAGATAGATAAAGATATAAAGAAAGTGCAAACTAAATTCGAATTACAAAAGGAAGTAAAAATCGGGTGATGATGAAGCAAGAGGGCGGTTCTCTTGCTTCTTTTTTTCGTGAAACGAAAGAAGCGATAGAACCGTCTCTATACTTTCTTTTACCTAACTTGCCCTATTTCCTCTTAATTTAGTAAATAATTTTATAATAGTTTGAATAGTTATAACTATTCAAATATTTAAAGGGGGATGTTCATGACATCTACTAGTATTCAAATGTCAAAGCAATTATTATTGGGGGAATTAATAAGAAGAACAGCTCATAAAACACCTGATCGGGTAGCGTTTATCTATGATAACAATAGAATCACTTATCATGAGCTTGAGGAGAGAACTATTCATTTAGCTGGGTGGATCCAGAGAAATGGAATTGATATCGGAGATAAGGTAGGGGTAATAAGTAAAAACAGCCTTTCATTAATAGAAGTTATTTTTGGTATTGCCCATTCTGGTGGTGTAAGTGTTCCTATTAACTTCCGTCTTGTACCCGAAGAATTAGTTTATATTATCAACAATTCGGACTCGAAAATATTATTTATCGAAGAAGAATATGAAGATACGATTTTATCCATTAAAAACAGACTTCCAAATGTAAAAGAAGTTATTGTGATGGTAATAAGAAATCAACCGATTTTATCCAATATGATGAGATTTTTCAAACGAATGTGACCTACCAGTCTATAGATCATCTAGTTGATGATATTGACGATTGTATGATTTGCTATACATCTGGGACTACTGGAAATCCAAAGGGTGCCGTTTTATCACATAAAAACTTAATATTAGGTGCAATTAATAATGTAGTAGAGGCAAAAATTCCAAATGGGACAAAGCAGCTACTTACAACTCCGATCTTTCATATCGCTGGTATAGCTTTTATTTTAATTAATTGCACAGTTGCGGGAACTACGGTTATTCACCGCGATTTCAATCCAGCTCAAGTGCTAGAAACCATTCAGGACGAAAAAATTAATAGTATTTTCTTAGTGCCTGCGATGTGGAACTTTGTTACACAGCATCCAGATATTGATAAATATGACCTTTCATCACTCGTCCTGAGTACTACAGGAGCCGCAATATGTCCATTAGAGGTAAAGAAAAGGATACTATACTATTTTCCTAATACTAGATTGTTAGATAATTTTGGACAAACTGAAATGAGCCCAACAACAACAATGCTACAGCCAGAAGATTCATTCCGTAAATCAGCTTCTGTTGGAAAGCCTGTTCTCAATGTTGAAATTCGAGTTGTTGATGAAAATATGAATGACGTACCAATCGGTGAAATAGGAGAAATCGTCTACCGCGGACCAACTCTTATGAAAGGCTACTATAAAAAGCCTGAAGCTACAGAAGAAGCATTTAAGGGTGGTTGGTTTCATAGCGGTGATTTAGTTCGTTTAGATGATGAAGGATTTGTTTATGTGGTCGATCGAAAAAAAGATATGATTATTAGCGGTGGCGAAAACATTTACCCTGCAGAAGTAGAGGCCGCTCTTTATAAACATGATGCTGTTCTTGAAGTTGCGGTGATCGGTGTTCCAGATGAAAAGTGGGGTGAAAGTGTTAAGGCTTATATTGTATTAAAACAAGGGAAAACCATGTCTGAAGACGAGGTTCTTGAACATTGTAAGCAACATGTAGCTTCCTATAAAAAACCTAAATATGTCGAGTTTATAAGCGAATTGCCAAGAAATACATCAGGAAAAATATTAAAAAGGGTTTTAAGAGATCAATCGAAAGTCAAATAAGGGAAGAAAGGGGACGGTTCGCACGCTTCTTTTGTTTTGCGAAACGAAGGAAGCGCAAGAACTGTCCGAGTCTGGTGAAAAAGTACGTTATTATTTCGCCGAAATTAATAAAATGTAGAAATTTATGGTTCATAATAGAAAACCCCAGCCATTATTAGGAAATCTATTGGAAAAGTGGAGAATATCTTTGCAATATTCTCCTTTTTCCTAGGATACCATCGCTGCTATCCTCTAATATTTACTGCTATTTCAGCTAATTTTGATTGTTTCAAAACACTTTATAGACCATCCCCCTTGCTCGAGACAGGCCGTGACATCTCTTGAGCTCCGCACTTTTCCCTTCGAATGAAGCTCTTTTTTATACGTTTTAGGAATTCCACTGTTTTTTGATACTGGGATATTTCATAAATCTCTGTAGTGTTTTTTTCCGACTGTAAGGAACATATGATTTTTTCGAATTTTATAATATTATACAGAGTGAAAACTTAATTGCTTTGGTTCAAATCGAAGCATGAAAAAATCCCCTATTGGTATGGTGTTTGGTCGCACTTTTTCTATACCAGTTATGTGTTTTTTTGTTAAAAATCTTATTTTAACAAGGTTTGAGAGGTTTTTTTTCAATTCTTTTATCAAATTCATAGGTTTTCCATGCTTGGAAAAGTAACAATTAAACCCTTGCAAAAATTAAATATTAAACGAGTTATTTACCGAAATATCGAAAAGGATAACTTTTGACGACGATTTTTTACTAATGATTCAGATTTAAGAAGGAAAAATGGTAGAATAATACATAAATACGTTGGCTCCTATTGGGTAGATAAAAACACAAACTGGCTTGCAACAGGTAGTTATGTATGACCGTTTCCTAATAATGTAATGTTTGAAGCACGTTTTACTTTCATGTCGTTTCCAATCCATAATCATGATGGATATATTTTGCTAGGTATTAACAAAAGTTGCTGTACTAACGCAGCAATTAGTCTTTAAACCATGATAAACAATAAGGGGGAAACTAATATGACAAAGAAAAATAAGGATTTATCACTAGCACAACGTGAAGAATTACTCAGAGCATTGAAAGTCCGTTTTGACAAAAACATGAACCGCCATAAAGGTATTGAATGGGCAAAAGTCCAAGCAAAGCTGGAAGCAAATTCCGAGAAACTGTGGTCACTCAATGAAATGGAAAGAACTGGCGGTGAACCGGATGTTGTTGGTTATGAGAAAGAGACGGACGAATACATTTTTTATGATTGTTCAGCGGAAAGTCCTAAAGGGCGCAGAAGTTTTTGTTACGACCGTGAAGCACTGGAGTCAAGGAAGAAACATAAACCAGAAAATAACGTTATCGGTATGGTCGCTGACATGGGAATAGAGCTTTTAACGGAAGAACAATATCGTGAGTTGCAAAAACTAGGAAATTTTGATACGAAAACATCGAGCTGGGTGATAACACCTGCTAATATTAGAAAACAAGGCGGTGCCATCTTTTGTGATCGTCGTTACGACACTGTCTTTGTGTACCATAATGGAGCAGAATCCTACTATGCTGCTAGGGGTTTCCGTGGCTCGCTAAGGGTCTAAATTGGGGGCTTAGCTTAAAGATGGAGAAGCAGGAAGGTACGAGGAGGGACCATCAATTTGCTTTGATGGTCTATTCACGTTTAATGAAGGAGCTGTCTCAACTTTTCGACGTGTTTTCGGTTCGTGTTAATCACTTCTTCAACCATTTGTTTACTTGTGTCATCTAAATCTCCTCTAACCAGTTTCTCTGAATATTGGACGCCGTATTTATCCATTCCTTCTATAGCATCCTCAATGATTTTCTGTGTATCGTGAGGCAGCATGACTTTGTGCATGAAACTGTGTAAGGAACCAGACACCCCCTCACTATCAGCTGGCACTCCTCCTAGATTCTGAATTCGTTCAGCTATTTTAGAGGAATTTTCCTTTAGTTCCTGTTGCATTGCTTGGAAGTTTTCCTTCAAATCTGCTTGATCTAGCTCTTGAATATAATGTTCAAAGGAGTGGATTCCCATGTAAGTTCCTCTCAGTAGAGTATTTAATTCCTCAACAATAATATCATTCCTCATTTTTTCACATCCTTTACCTTACTTTGTTGTTCATTGCTACGATCTTCCTTTTAGCGTACCCTATTTTTTAACATTCTTTCGTTATGTTTATAAGTGTATTCTCCTTTATAAGAAAAATTATGTTTAGAGTATTTGTTTAAATTAATGGTGTGCAATTTGTATTAACGAGGTAAAGTACAACAAGAATGCAAATCTATGTTAGTGTTTAATAGAGAATATTGAAAGTGAACATAAAACATATGTAGAAAATCAACAATTAACAGATGCATATAGTTTTGATAAAAAAAATCTTTATACAACTATCATTGACGGTATTTATAATGAAATAGTTCTTCTTTGTTCATTATTATACTAACAGAGAGCGTTTCTGCAGCGGCAGGAACGTATTTTCACAAACGTGGGCAGGACAATGCAATAAGATTATCTTTTCCTGATGTATTGTTTACAACGGATGGACAATAAAGAAATCCTTAAGCAGGGGTGAAAAAATGAAGAAAATATGGCTTATTTTTATTGGCTTATTATTTCTGGGGGCTTGTTCAACTGATGGGACAAGTGGTAAAATTTATGAGTTTGTTCAAGATGGACACGGCGGACCGGAATGGTTGCTACCAAATTCTTATCAAATAACTATAGATGATTCGTTTGAATTGGTTTCAAAATATGTAATAGAATCATCTGATTCGCATATGTATTTTTGGCATGCGCATTTAGCTAGTGAATATCCATTTGAACTTGATACTACAAGAGACGATCTTGAAGAAAATGTACCAACTATCGAGATTAGCCCGGTCAATAAACATCAATATATTTATATGGAAAATTATATGTCCTTTGATTTAACTGAAACGGAAGCCCAAGAGATTATGGATGAGGTTAAACAGGAAGTTGAAAATAAATCTGAAGTATACCTCGAAGAAATGAAAGAAAAATCAATGGGGAATTTAGAGGCCGATCCGACAGTTTATACCAATGAAGAGTATGATATCGATCCTTTCACTTATATGATTGAAAGTGAATTAAAGCAAGGAGTGATTCATTACGAATTGTTTGGGGAAGCAGAAAAGGACTATATTAGAGCTACACTATCGCTTACGAGCAAAGTAGATAAAGAACTATTTGAGAAAATGCTTGATTCTCTTCGTACGATCACATATAAGTAAGAAGAATTTGTGGACAATCCAGTGTAGGATAAACCGACAAGATTTTCCTTTGAGATACCAAAAGCTGCAACGTTTAGATACTCTTTTCCTGTGTTCCATACGTATCGCTATACATTTGGCACACTTTACGAGGAAAGTATCGAAAAAGATCACTTTACTTTACGGAGTTCAGATCTAGAAATTCGAGTAGAAAAAGAAGAAAATGCTAGAAACAGAGAAGAGGAAATGCGAAATAAAGATGTTGATGATTTTGTTCCATTTCAGCACGATTACGCTCGATCGATCACATAACTTACACGAAGATGATAATTTTAATACAGGTGTGTTCACAACAGCTGTGCGTGTCGACTTTGATGGTTATGAAGAATACTGGTTTTTAAGAGAAGTTGACGGACATGTGTACGAGGTCACTTTTGATATTGCCTATGGAGCTCCAGAGTATTATGAATTGCTTAATAGTTATTTAAATGTAATACGAACGTTTGACGTGACTGATGTAGAGGGATAGCAAACGAACAGGTTCAAAGACATGAATACAAAAAGGGATTTTGAGGAAGCACAAAAGGCTAAGAATGCTTGAATGACCTTAGACTAATAACGCCATGGCCTGTGACAACGTCTGTATGAACCACACGTGTGGTCCTCATTAACAATCATATAAAACATTTAAAAATGGCATAACATATTATCATTGATATGAAATAAATTTGGTAGTACTGCAGTCCAATCATCCCTGTTTGAGGGGCGATTGGACTTTTTTGCAATGAACGATAAAAATGAAACAACATGTCTATTTAATCGTATATAAATAATGACGATAATTAGGAGATGGTAGTTTGAAAGTAAAATTCTGAAAAAGGACTAGACACGAATCAACGAGTTTACAGTTGATACATCTATTGAAGTGATAGATATAAATTTTCATTTGAACTATTCATTTTCAGTGCGATGGTGATTTACAATAAAAAATAAAGGTTTGGTATTGGATTTAGACTATGTTTGCACTTGCTGCAGGAGCAACTTAATAACGCGAAGATGTTAAATACATTTTAAGTGAAGGGACTTTTTTATTAATAATTGTACCTATTGCTTTGCTTATCAAAAGAGACAGGCCATTATTAGGAGGAAAAATGAAGCAAACTGTTTCTTGTTAAAGTCATAAAACATTAGATGAAGATGGGAGAAATATTATGTTAAGACGTACTGTAACCAACAAAGTGTTGAAAGATAATCCACATGAAAAGTGGAACCAATTTATTGATTTATTGGCAATGGAAGATTATTGTGATTTAACTGAGATACAAAAAGTTGCACATCTTTGTTTTGTATATGATGCAGAAGTACAAAATGGGGGACATTTGCAATATTTTTTAAATAGAGGTACAGCATTAGTTACCGAAACTGCAAAAGCTCTTGAGGATCTTGGAGCAAATGGGCAAGCAATTATTTTTTCTAAAGCTATAAACGTTCTTAACTCAATAGAGATATCTAATATTGAAAGCATTGAGGAGTATATCAACGAAGCAGATGAGGGCAAATTCTTTGAACTTGATTTAGAGTATTATGGTTGCGAACCAAGCATTAATGATTATTTAGAACAATATTTACAAAAATACGAAACAGAATTTATTTTGATAGAATAGACTGTAAAAGAAGTAGAATTTCCTCTTCCACTAACAATGAGGCATTAAATAGGGAACTGTTCTAATGGCAGTTCCTATTGTTGTTGTTAAAAAGTAGACTGGATAAAAATTAGAAACGCTTTATCATCATAGATGTATTCAAATAAAAGGCAGTATTAATAGAAGAACTGAATGTAAGGTCTAGTGAAGAAAAATGGAGAGGTGTTTCATGATGTTTTCTAATGAACAATTACAGGCCTTAATTGAAGGAAGAATTGTTGGGAATAAGTTTCCCTATGATACAAATAATGAGCATGAAATTGAAGCACATATTAGACGATTATATTATAGAATAAACCGTATTCCTAATTTAGTATGTGAAGCAGAGTGGAATCATTTTGGCAGTGGATACGCTTCCTTTGTTGAATTTTTTTGTTACCGAAAAGAAGATGTTACAGTCATAGAAGAGAAATACGGATTGCAAGAGATTAAGATAAATGGAATTATTATTGATATTTGTCGCTTAGCACCTGTAGCAATCATGGGCGAAGATGACAGATATAAAACGATTCGTATTGAAACAAACGAAGTAGTTGGTGGGGGATATGGTACTATACTTGATGGTTTCAATCGATTAGTTATAGATGAGAAATTTCAAATAATCGAAGAACAATTGGAACAATCGTTAAAAGTGTTTGATTATGAACGATTAGATGCTGAAAAATTGAATCAATCTTTGCCATTTCAAACGAAAATACCAACCATCTATCGGAAACCTAAACAGTATTTAGTGATGGATGCAATTTTTTATTGGGAGGATTAGGAGTTTGATTACTCTAACGCGTTCTGAAATAGGGAGCAGATTGTGTAAATAAACCTCTCTTTTCTTCAGCTAACAGTGAGCAATCCTTTAAGAACAGGAATTGCCTTTTTCTTAATAAACAAACGAGCGTTCAAGAGTTGATGATAAATAGCAAAATTTTAAAAGAATAGAATGTATTTTATAGGGGGAGTTAGTGTGGAGAGTTTTTGGCAAAAAGATAATGACTATGGAAAATTAGAACCGTTAACAGATGAAATGGTCGAAATAGCAGAAGAGGAATTGAACATTAAGTTACCCAATTCCTACATAAATATCTTGAAACAACAAAACGGTGGTTATATCAAATATAATGCACACCCTTCAGATGTACCAACATCTTGGGCTGATGACCATGTTAATGTTGATCATCTATTTGGAATAGGAATGGGTAAAGATAAAGGAATACTAGAAAGTGAATATTTAATTCAAGAATGGGATTTACCTAAGGGTGTTGTACTCATATCAGGAGATGGACATTCATGGATTGCGCTCGATTATAGGAATAGCAAAACCGAACCTCCTGTTATTTTTATAGATGTTGAACAAAATCAAGAAATAAGATTAGCAAAGAATTTTGAAAAATTTATCAATGGGCTTGTTGATTATAATGAAGAAGAGGAAATCGATTTATCCGATACAATCCTTTCAGAACAAGAAATAAAAGATTACTACGCTAGTATAGATGATGTGATACGAAAGGGAACACCGAAAGAGATCGACCGTTTATTTACAAAAATACTTTCAACTAAAAACGAATTAATTCGATATATGGTCGAAAAAATGAGACATCACGAAAAACCAAAAGTTCATTTTAATTTACTTCTTTTCTTATCATGTTGTGCTGAAGGTGGCAATAAAGGAATTTTAGGTGATGATTATTTATTTGATGTTTTACATGAATTATCCAAAAGTAAAAATAAGGAAGTTAGAGAGTATGCCTTATTTTCCTTAAAACAATTACAAAGCAGACTTAATCTATAATAAATTAGTTCGTTCAACAAAGAAGCACAAGAAGCGTCACTATACTTTGCCACATTCAGATTTAACTTAGGTTAAATTAAGCTTCACTAAGGAATTTCTTCATGATGTTAGTATAGAAGGTCAAGGTTCTTTATACTGCTAGAAGGTTCAATGGTGAGACTAGTAGGAAAATGTAGAAAAGAGATTTGTATACGGAAACATACAAAAAGCAACCTTATGTTTTTTAGAAATATTACTATAGTGCTTGATTCATGAAGGGGGACATAAAAATGAGAAAAGTGAGTACGTTTCTTTTGTTTTCAATAATAGTAATCTTTTTATTCAGTGGATGTAATGAAACTAATGTTAATGCAGATATTTTCCAATATAAAGATTCGTTTGTAGGTGATAACAGTGCAGTAGGAAACATTGCTAATCAATTACCAGGTGGAGAGCATTTAAACGGTTTTGAACTAAAAACAAGTGAAGAACCTTATGGCATCATCCTAAATTATGATTGGCTAAATTCAGAGCAAGAGTACAAAGAAACCGTGATATATAATGCAACATTTTTATTTACTTTAGTACAAAACGTGGATTGGATCACATTTAAGTCCGATAGATATGAAATTACAATTACGAAAGAAGATCTACAAGAATGGTATGGGAAAGAATTTAGTGAAGTTCAAAACGAAGACGAACTTAAAGAACTAATACAGGAAAATTTAAAAGACGAAAACTTAGTTAATCAATTATTAAAATCACTAAGTGCTTAAGTCAAATAAGTCGTTATGAAAATAGCCACACAAGGACATTTTGTTTCAATCAACACTATATTTGGGTTTTTTTTGATTACAAGATCGACTGTCGTTTTATACATTAGTAAATTATCTAAAGAGGTACTCGTGCGATCGTAGCAGGATTATTTTTTTATGAGTGGCTACCTAGTGTCGAGTAAACTGGTTTTTATTAAAAGAATAAGGATAATCATCGTTAGCCTTAAATGATGCACCGGGAGATCTCACACTTTGGACTATGTCTCATTCGAATGAAATACTAACTTTTCAACTGCCATAATAGTACAAATTACAACTGTCATAAATAATCAATGACATCTATGTCTTCTTCCGCAATGGCTGGATGGTATATGATATAAAGCATAGTGTCAGTGGTTATATATCGGAAAATCTGGAGTTCTGTGTTACATAGTTTTATTACAATTTAGAAATGGGGTAGTTATGTTGAGAGCATTCACTTTACAAATTGGCGATATGAAACCAAAGGTACCAATCTTGCAGGGGGGAATGGGTGTAGGAATTTCATTGAGTAAGCTTGCAGCAGCTGTTGCAAATGCGGGTGGAATTGGGACGATCTCTGGGACTGGAATCTCTGTTGAAGAATTAAGATACCATATTCGAAAAGCAAGGGAATTAACAAATCGCACTGGCTATATTGGGGTCAATGTGTTATTTGCGATGAATGATTTTGCTGAGAAGATGAAGGCAGCGATGGAGGAGAACGTGGATTTTATTGTTTCAGGTGCTGGTATCTCTCGTGATATGTATGCCTGGGGAAGAGAGTATGGGGTCCCTGTCATCTCGATCGTTTCATCAGCAAAATCGGCGAGATTGTCCGAAAGATTAGGTGCGGCAGCTGTTGTTGTTGAAGGGAATGAAGCGGGGGGACACCTTGGAACAGACCGTCCATTATTTGAGATCCTTCCTGAAGTTACTGCGGCCGTAAATATTCCTGTCATCGCAGGAGGCCACTGAAAAAGTACCTGAAATAATAAAAGATATAGCACCTCAATTATTTGAGAGTGCTATATCTTTTTTGCTGTATAATTAAAATATCAAATTTGAGTGGGTGGATACGATGATTCAACATCAACAAGTAAACTTAAGTCCTTATATGGCGATTTATGACATAGTAGTATGCGACCAAGGTATTAAAAATGAAATCAGTTATGTGCTTAGAGCAAGGGAATCAACAAGCAGGAAGGTCGAATAACTTTTTTGATTGGAGTGACATTCACTTTGAAAGGGAATATGAAATGATGTTTCTTTTGTATATATCAAAACATAAGGCAATAATTTTGCCAAAAAGGTTTTTCGAATTAAATGATGATATTGATTTATTTAAGATAATTGTTTCTAAACATGTAGAGACAAATAAAATTAAGTTTATCTGATGTTCTTTAACAAACGATAGCGTTTCTGCAATAGCAGCAGGAACGCTTTTTGACTAACTAGGCAGTAGAGTTGAAGAGGAATATTTTATTAAAAATAAAACACACTTTAAATATAGAAGGAGTGTGTTTTTATGCAAAATCCAACATGGGATGATGTACTTAAATTGCGTTTAAAATTAAAGGAAGCAAACTTTGAATATTGGCTCAATGAAAATTTATTTACTTTTTCATGGTGGTTTCTTTTAATAACAATGTTTTTATTTTTTATTTCATGGTGGCTCTTATTAGAAAAGTCCCGAATGATGGAAATGCTATTATATGGTTTTTTAGTAGCAACAATAGTGATATTACTTGATGTAATAGGAGTTTCATTTATTTTATGGGGCTACCCACTTATGCTAGCACCTTTAGTTCCTCCTATTTTTGAAATTGATATAGGACATTTGCCATTTGTTTATATGACCATTTATCAGTATTTTTCAACATGGAAATCATATGTTATTGCAATGACAATAACGGCTTTAATTTTTGCATTTGTTTTAGAACCAATTACGATATGGTTAGATATTTATGAAGCAAACAATTGGAGGCATATATACTCATTACCGATATATGTTCTTATAGGTATTTTTTGTAAATGGTTTATAACAAAAATAAAACAGGTAGAAAATAAATATCAAAAACTGTTGAAGTAAGGGACGGTTCTCATGCTTCTTTTGTTTCGCGAAACGAAGGAAGCACAAGAACCGTCCGAGACCAGTGAAAAAGTCCAGTCAAAAAGCAGCTATTAGTAATGATAGTGTTAAAATGTGCGTAAAAAAATCCTCTCAAATCCTGTTATTATAGGATTTTAACAAAAAAAAAGCCCTCATAACTGGTATAATATAAGTGCGACCAAATATCAACCAATAAGGGGGCTTTTTCATGCTTCGATTTGAATCGAAGCAATTAAGTTTTCACTCTGTATTATATAAAATTCCAGAAAATCATATGCTTAAAAAGATTTCTAGAGTAGTAGATTTCAGCTTTATTAATGGTTTACTTGAGGATACATATTGTAAAGAGTTTGGTAGACCTGCAAAGGAACCTGAGCTAATGTGTAAACTTCTTTTTCTTCAGTATATCCATGATTTATCCGACGAAAAGCTGATAGAAGAAGCAAATTTTAATTTAGCTTTTATGTATTTTATTGGGATAAACCCAGAAGATAGACTTCCTGATAAAAGTCTTCTTTCTAAATTCAGGACACAACGTCTAGAGGAAACTACACTGGATGAAATCATTATAGAGATAGTAAGGCAATGTGTAGAAAAAGGAATTCTTAAAGGGACGAGTGTTAGTATTGATGCGACCCATATTGAAGCAAATACGATTAAGAAAACCCCTGAACGTTTAATGAAGCATCTTGCAAAAAGGATTATTGAATCTTTTGAAGAAGAAACTGGATCAGAATTAAAAGATGTGCCTATGGCACCAGATTATAAGGAAATCAATGACCATCGTGAAGCAAAAAAGGTTATGAAAGATTACCTGGAAACGGTTATAGATGAAGTAGAAAAACAAACTTGTTCAGAGAACCTAGAAACGGAAGGAGCTTTAACAAAGGCAAAAGAGATATTAGCGGATCCTAAATTTATCAATCAAAAAGGAATACGTTCTATTATAGATGAGGATGCAAGAGTTGGACGCAAAAGTAAAACACAAGACTTTTTTGGTTTCAAATCAGAGTTCGTCATGACAACAGACGAACGAATTATTACTTCTGTCAGAACAGCTAATGGTTCTTATATGGATGGGAATTATGCTAAAGAAATCCTCGCAGAAACAAAGAAAGCCGGCATTATGATTGATGAAGTTTACGGAGATAAAGCTTATTTCAGAAAGTCTATACTTGATGATATACAAGAGACTAAGGCGAAACCGTATATACCAGTTAGTTCGTTAGTTTACAGAATTGATGAAAGTCAGTATACATATAACAAGGATTCTGATGAATGGCAGTGCAATCAAGGGAACACAACTGTTGAAAAGAAGCATTATATATCTAACAGAAAAGATGGAAAAAGAGAAGGATATAAATACTATTTTGATTTAAAACAATGTAAGGAATGTCCTTTAAAAGAAGAATGTACTCAAAAAAGAGCTGGAAGAATCCTAACGGTAGGAAAAAACACTACCGAGTTTTATGAAATATCCCAGTATCAAAAAACTGAGGAATTCCTAGAAAAATATAAAAAGAGAGCTTCTATTGAAGGGAAAAATGCGGAGCTCAAAAGATTTCACGGCCTATCTCGAGCAAGGGGGTATGGTCTATTAAGCGTGTCGAAACAATCAAAATTAGCTGCCATAGCAGTAAATATTAAGAGGACAGCAGCGATGGTATCCTAAGAAAGTGGAGAATATCACAGAGATATTCTCCACTTTCCCATTAGATTTCAATTTTTGACCTGAGATTTCTATATTTCATTAATTCGGGAGAATTAAAAGCTACTTTTTCACTGGTCTCGAACCGTCCCTATGATTGTGACCTAGCTTTTCGATAATATAAAATGTATACTATGACAGCAAGGAGGACTACAAAGGAAAAAGTAAAATAAATATTTCTATATATGATTTCTGGAGATAAACTTTCTTGTACGGTTAATAATAATCCCGAAATCGTAACTCCGAGCCCGCCACCGAAAAGTTGTGTTAATTGAACAATCCCTATCCCAGTTCCAATTTGGGTTGTTGGCAAGAGCCTTGTTACCTCATTAGAAATACAGGTTGACAATGAGGTGAATCCTATACTAGCAAACATGTAAGTTAACAGGATAAAATAAGGCTGAGAGGTGGATAACCATGCAAATAAAATGGTCGCACTGAATAAAAATAAGAGACCTGAGATAAACAATAGGCCATTGCCGTAACGATCAATTAACCTCCCAATCACTTGTCCAGCCAACATGGCAATAACCGCTCCAGGAAAAATAAACATTCCTACTTCGACTGGTCCTTTTCCGAATACAGTTGTAAGCATAATGGGTATTAAAAACAAATTCGAAAAGTTGATAAAAAAAGCTACACTGCCAATAAACAGAATTTTAGTATATTGCGAATTTCTAAGAAGGGTTGGCGGTATAAAAGGCGCTTCTACCTTATGTAGATATTTCCACCATATCGTAAAGAGAAGAACAGTTACTATCAAAATACTATACGAAAAGGTAGATATAAAAAGTAAGAGTCCGATAACGCTGAGCCCAGTGAGAATAGCACCGAAAAGATCAAAATGGCCTTTCCTAATCACCTCTTTAGGTAATAATTTTAGGAAGAAAGGAATGGATAAAACAGATAATCCAGTGACAACAAAAAGGTAGTTCCATCCCAAGTATTGAGTAATAACTCCCCCGATTACAGGACCTAACCCAAATCCCAATGAAGCGGATGAAGCTATATATGCCATCGCTTTTCCACGCCTTACAAGAGGAATATATCGGCCAGCCACTACTATGCTTAATGCCATAACAGGTCCCCCGCCAGCAGCTTGCAGAATTCGGGCAAATAATAAAACTCCAAAGTTGGTTGCGAAGAAACCAATGACCGATGCTATTGCTAATATGCTGATCCCAATGAG
Source organism: Alkalihalobacterium alkalinitrilicum (assembly GCF_002019605.1). Classification (NCBI taxonomy): domain Bacteria; kingdom Bacillati; phylum Bacillota; class Bacilli; order Caryophanales; family Bacillaceae; genus Alkalihalobacterium; species Alkalihalobacterium alkalinitrilicum. Next base: position 847,394 of record NZ_KV917368.1, read on the forward strand.
AAGGAGTTTAGATATTGGAATAAAGTCAGATAATCTACCAAAAGTCAGCGTTGAAATAGCAAACGTGATGGAATAACCAGAAACTAACCATGAAGCCGTTGATGAACTTAAGGAAAAGTCTGTAAATATAAAAGGTAATGCAATATTGAACATTGTCGTATTCATTACTACGAGCAAAGTCGTTAATGTCCATATTAGAATGAGTTTATTTTCTTCCAGGAGTACGTCGTTTTCAGTTTTGGAAGGAGCAGATAATGTAGTAGGCATTTGACCCCACCTTTTTATTAAGGCTGTTTTCGACATTTTGTTGCGATTAGCTCGTTTTGTGAACATCCATCAGCACAAATGGGCAAATTCATTTGTTCTTCTGTTTTAAGATGTTCAAACACTTCACACATAAGCGTGAAGAAACAAACCAAGCTTTCACATTTTTGAAGATGCAATGAGATAAAAACAACCATCTTTTGGAAAATAGCCTTTATTATTATATACATCATTTCAAATGAAGCTATTAGATTACGCTGTCCACAAGGTAAAAATAAAATGTAAGCCCAAACAGATTTAAGAATCTGTCCACGCATAAGTTTTAGCTGGATGGACTATCTTTTTCTAAAGGCTTGTCAATTATTCATTTTTCAATCTTTTTCCAGCCGAATTTCCCTGTAAAATCATACATGTACTTGTTGAATGTGCAACGAGGCTTTGTTTTTCATCATAAACATGACATTCGAGCAATCCGACAGAAGAACCTTTTTTAATTAACGTTCCTTCAGCTCGGAGTTTTGACTTAAAAATAGGTTTGAGGAAATTTAATTTTATGTCGACTGTTGAAAAAAGCTCATCATCAGCTAATGTAGTAGCAAACGCGTAGCCCATGGCAGCATCTGCTATGTCACATAATATTCCTCCATGTAAAGTACCCATCGGATTGTGTAACCGTTCATCGGCAGTCATTTCAATTACAACCTTACCTTCTTCAACATCTACTACGTTAAAACCAAGTACTTGTGCAGCAGGTGACCCTGGAATTTCGCCTTTTGCCATTTTCTTTAACCCTTCTAAATGTTTCAAGGTTCTCACCGTCCTTATAGAACTAAATTTGATTTTAGAACGTTCATTCTAAAAATATTAATCTAAAACAGCTAAAGTTGAATTAATGATGTTGCGAAGTTTATTTTTATCATCTGTTGTTTTGGATAATACTCTTATACCAATGAAGGAATTATGAATGAATTGAGCTACATTTTCTAGATCAAGTTGATCGGATATTTCACCGTGTATTTGTCCTTGTAATAATAATTCGTATATTAATGTTTCTGTCTTATGAAAGCTTTTATTGATTTTCTCGGCAATTTCTTGGTCATGTTGGGTGAGTTCAACTGCCGTATTTACAATAAAACATCCTGGTGGACTTCTATCATCAGGAATTACAGCCATTTCAAATAATCTCTGAACCGCTAATTTAACGGAATGGGTAGGCTTAACCTCATGCTGAATTTTTTTCTCGATAATTTCTTCGAAAAGTTGTAAAGCTCTTAGAAATAACGTCTGCTTATCCCCAAACGTGTCATAAATACTTCTACGATGGATGTTCATACTGTCAACTAAATCTTGCATCGACGTTTTTTCATAACCATTTCGCCAAAATACCACCATTGCTTTAAGCAAAACCTCGGTCTCATCAAATTCTTTGTGCCTTCCCATTTTTAACCTCCCTTCCATAAAATAGTATCATTACTAGAACGTATAGTAAAGAATATTCTGACTTTTCGTTCAAAAATGGAGTCTATATTCAATGGAACTGCCGTTTGGGTTTAGTTTAGTAACTCACAAGTTTCGTATTTATAGCAATGATTGGAACTAGTTATTGACATAATGGTAAATTAGACTGGGGTTTTTCTAATCTAGCAACTTACTTTTCTTCCTATAATGGGAAACCGAGAAGTAAGGTTTGTCGATAATGGACTAGATCAAGATAAGATGAGATATTTGTCCATTGCTGCAAATGACAAAAATATTTATCTAGTCTGTAATGTTTTATGGCCAGAAGTCCTTTTTGTTACAATGGGATTAAATGATTTTAATGGTAAAAGGAGTGAGAATCAATGGCCAAAAAGAAGAATGAGGAAGCCTGGGCAGAGGCGAAAAGCGCTGTCGATTAAATCAAGCTGACATACAAATGGCTAAGGAGCCAGGCATGACACCTAAGAGTTTAATTAAAAATATCCCTTCATCTAAACAGCAATGGAAAGCACCTGTAAAAGTATGGATTCGGGATTTATATGAGGAAAAGTTTGGAAAGACCTTAAATGTGAAGCCTGCTTTCAAGGCAAAAACAAATGCCAAGCAAAAGAGGGAAGAAAAGCCTGTCGTTTCGAACTATTTTGATGATGAGGAGATGCCCTTTTGATGAAGAACAGTAACCGATTATCGCAAGAGGAAATAAAAGTCATATTGAGAGCTGCTGACGAAATTGTTACACGAGGAGGACGAACGCTTCTCGCCAAAATTTTAAAGGGGTCAAAGGAGAAGAAAGTTTTGGAGCTAGAGCTTAATCGTTGTCCTGTCTATGGTTATTTTAAATCTGAGAAACTAGACGATATTATGCAAAAAATTGATTGGATGATTGATTATGATTTCCTCGATATTGAGTATTTTGGGAAACTACCTATGATCGTTTTTACAGATCGAGGCTGGAAAATCGAGTCCGATCAATATACGGACGAACTGTTAAATGAATGGCGAGAATGGCTCAAACAGGGGATAATTTCCCCGGATATGACCTATTTAAAGGATCGGAATAGGCCAATGATTTTATTATTTCTTTCAAAGATTAAGGAATCTGGTGAGAAAGCATTTATCCCTTATTTAAAATTATGGGAAACAGTGGATTATAAGAAGGTAAGAGAAGAAATTCGAAAAACGATCGATGAACTGGAAGATAAACAGCCGATGGATGTACAAGTTGTACAGGAGAGAACAGAGTCGATTAATGAGGCTTTAAAAGGTTCAGCTCCGCAAGATTTACTTTTGAAATGCTGGGAATGTGGGAAACGATTTACTTTTACAATCGGTGAGCAGCAATTTTATAAGGAAAAAGGATTTACCTATCCGAAAAGATGTGAAGAGTGTCGAAATCAAAGGAATGATATGTTCTTTTAGTATTACGATCAGAAATTACAAAATTTATCAGATGATAGTATAAGAAAGATTAGGGCTTCCGCTATAGGGAACGGCTATAAGCCGAGTCTCTCAAAAGGAAACAGTAAGTATTGGAGGGAGTAAACAATGGCAAGGGCGAATGTTAAAGAAAAAGTAGAGGAAAAGAAAGCAGAATTACTAAAATTATCACTAGAATTTAGTAAGGAATATTTAAACCAAGAATACGATGATGTGATTCAAAAGTTAATTAATAAAATGGCAAGGAAAAGAGAGGTCCCTTTTGTGTCTGGCCGTATTGAAATTTGGGCTGCAGCCGTCATCCATGCTTTAGGAACGATCAATTTTTTATTTGATAAATCAAGTCAACCATATGTCTCAGCAACAGATATTTTTGACTATTTTGGCACTAAGCAAAGCACGACCTCACAAAAATCTAAGAAAATTCGAGATATGTTTAAGATGACTTATTTTGATAGTAACTTTTCCATACAATCAGTTGATCAGGATAATCCTTTCAATCAATTATCTCTCGTCAACGGACTCATTGTTCCTCAAGATATGCTTGAAGAGGAGGAGGTTGAAATTGAAGAGTGGGAGGTTTTAGCTGCAGAAATTTTAGGAGTTACGAAGTTTGAGAGAGGTAAAAAGTATAAAGAAAGTCTATTGTTCAAGTCGCTTAACGTCAATGAAAAAAGTTTAATCCGCTTTTATGATTATTTAATGAAACTCGTAAAATTTCCATTTTCAGGATTGTATGAAGAAGAGATTGGGCCTCTAGAAGTCGCAGAATTTGAAGTGAGTTGTATTGGTTTAGATCAAGAGATGAAAGTTGATGAATTTTATGGAATATTGGTTGAATGCAGGCATGGGAGGAAGAAAGTCATACTTCCACTAGCTTCCATCTCTATAGAAGAAGGTCACATGAATTTTAATTGGATCGAGTTATATCATAATTGGTTTTGGTCATACCGTTAGGTGCCTGTCACCACTCGTAAGCGCTCGAAAAATTGGAACAGTTATTAAAGAAGCATTTAATCTATTAAATGTAAATTGGCTAAGAATCATGGGTGTGGTGATATTAGCTTATCTAACTTTGTATATTTTATCCTTTCAGGCAAGAAGACTCCATCTGATTTGTGTTAAGGGCGTTAGCCCAACAATTCAGGTGGAGATGAATTGCCGTCAACCGATAGGTTTAACCCTTTTGCTTGTTTGAAATCATTTTCCACTTTCTAAAGAACTGACGTTCGCTTCTTTTGTCCAATGATATAATAAGTATTAGACTAACAAATAGTGTATGAAGGCAGATGTTAACTATTGGAGTGTTCAATCAAACATCGTTCAAGCGATTCGCCGAACGTTGTATTCGGACGTTAAGAGCTTTTTTGAGACGCTAAAAAAATGGAAGACGAACTCAGATGCTTTCACGGGTCGTCCACAATTCCCGAAGTATTCTTTCACTACTGAGAAACGCATTATCGAAATCTATCAAGTTCCCAAAGTAGACAAAGACGGGTACTGGTCAATTCCGATGAACGTTGAATTTAGAAAACGTTTAGGTTCGATTTAAATTCGTATGCCTAAAAATTTGTTGAACAAGAAAGTATCGTATATTGAAATTGTACCAAAGCAAAAAGGTCGGTTCTTTGAGGTGCATTACACATATGAAATGCAAGTTGCTCAAATGAAGAACCAACCAACGACAACGATGAACGCTTTGAGTTGCGATTTAGGTGTGGACTACATGATGAGTTGTGCAACAAATCACGGTGATACGTTCTTGATGGATGGGAAAAAGATAAAGTCTATCAACCAATATTTCAACAAAAAGATAAGTGAGCTGCAAGAAAAAAATATCGAAAACGGAATATCAAAACGTGTTGTAATGAGGATACCTGAGTAGCAAACCCAAGCCCCCACTGAAATAGGAACCTTACGGTTCCTATTTCAGTGGGGGTACGTTGACGGTTAAAAGTATGGTAAAGGAGTGGTTTTCATTAAAAAATTTTAGTTGAGTTTGCTGTTGTGATTACGCTTTTGCTAATAGTTGGTTGTTCTGAAAGTTCTTCAAATATTAAAGATGAAATCACACATTTTTCAACTCAAGAAAAACGTTAGAACATTTTACTGAAAATGAAAATATAAGAGGGAGCAATGACTTAGTTACTTGTTTCGGTGTTTATTAAAATTGTTGTATAATTAAGTTAGAGGTATTTGAAATGGAGGTGGATAGGTTTATGAGGAAGCTTAATGGATATGAAGCAGAGTTGATTAAAAGTATTATTCATGATGGAGAGTCGGTTGTAGAGATAAATGGAAAAAAATACTATTTAACTTTGATAGAAGAACCAGAAACCACAGTCCAGGAAGATGTTGATGCTGAATCAGAGTTAAAACAAAAGTTGCTTCAAGCAAAAAAGGATATATTAGATGGAAAAGTTTATTCAACTGATGAAGTATTAGAGATGATTAATCAAGGTGAATTATAAATGGTAATAAAATGGACCAATCAAGCATTAGAAGGATTTAGCAACATTCAAAGTCAGCACTTCACTTTAGAGGAGACAAAAGAACATAAGAAAGTAGTTAAAAAGATTGAAGAAAAGATTGCTCTTCTAGGTACTAGTATTCCAGCAGATAAACCAGAATGGGAAGGCAGTTATAAGATAATTATTGATAAATATATTATTTACTATTCGTTTTCTAATGAGGGTACAACATGTTATATAGAATATTTTAAGCACTCTAGACAAAAGCGTTAGCTAGGGATGACATCTAAGTAATTTAAAAATGTCATTCCTAGCTTATTTTTGTATTGCCTTCTTACACTAACGGAGGCTTATCTACAGTATGTTTTTCTACCGTATTTAACGTATGTAATGATACAAAAACAACTAGATTTCTACCTATGCGGAAACATTATATACAGTTATTTTTTATAGTATTCAACGTATTCAAAGAAATGGGGAAATGACTTGGGGAACTGGGGAAAGAAACAACCTTGAAGTTTAGTGTGGAAGTGCACTTCTTCCAGATTAAACTTTAAGGACAGTAAGCGTAAGCGCGGTAGTTGTGATAGATAGGCTCGTCGCCTGACGAAAAAATGCTACAAGCCTTCAGTAGCAATTTCATCCACAGGGGGCTTGTATCATACCTTTAAAACGTGTATCTATAACTACATGTAATCAACGATAAAGAGTGCATTCTTTCACCTTTTTTGAGCTGGTACTGTAGATAAGAACAGAATTGTTCAATAAGAGGTGTCGCTGTCGCTTCATGTGCTACCATAGCAGAAGAGTTGAAAAAACTAATTCCTCTTCATAAAGCCGATGAAAGACAAAACATGGCTTAACTGCAAGAGAAATGTCCTTCATAAAGCCAATGAAAGCCAAAACAAAGCTGAAATAGAAGAGAAATTACTTCAAGAGCCAATGTCTATTAAATTAAATGTTGCGTTGATTTAACAAGGTCAGCGCACTTTCTGTTGTCCTAACGGGCAGGTTAGCGAATAAGGAATTTTGTTTTTTGTCGTAGAATCATCCATAAATAAACGGTTAAGGTGGTTTTTATAATACATTTAGCGATAAGGAGAATTTACCTTGGAATTTAAACTATTAGCAAAAAATGATTTAATTAAATGTACGGAAACATTTATTGAAGTATTCAATGATGAGCCTTGGAATGATGAATGGACATTTACAAAGGCTAAAAAATATTTACTGAGTTTTTACCAGACACCTGGATTTTTAGGCGTTTTAGCGGTAGAAAACGACGGAATTCTCGGCTTTATTTTTGGTGTAAATAGAGTATGGTGGAGCGGAGATGAGTTTTTTATTAATGAAATGTGTGTAAAAACACAATGTCAAAATAAGGGTATTGGAAGAGCGATGTTAAATCATTTAATAAAAGAGCTTCATAGCAGTAATATAAGTAACATTATACTTCTCACAGATAGGGGTATACCTGCCGAAGAATTTTATAAGAAAAATGGTTTTGAAGAAATAGAAAGAATCATTTTCTTGCATAAGAACATCAAACTATAGTTATAGAGGTAGATGCATTTTTAATTGGATAAGAAAAGACAGGTGTTAGAATTAAATAAACCAATTATTGATATAAAACTAACTCTAATTGTGAAAGAATGTACTTAAACTCCCTCAGTTAGATTAATATATCTCTTGGCCTTTCCATTTGCCAGAGCTAGCCTCGACTAGGTGTAGACCCGCATGTCGTAATAGTGAATTACCATGTGCGAACTGACTTAGGTCACCAGTTTCAGCTAAAATTCCACCTATCGTTATTTCTGTTAATCCTTTAATATCAAGTAATTTATCAGTAAAAGCAATGCTTTTAAGTGCTTCAGATACTTCTTTTTCTACTATTTCAAGTTGGGTTGTAGCGAGATCAAATTCTTCAAGTAATTGTTTTAGGTGTAGTTTATATGCATCGTGTGCTTTATCATTACCAACAGAATTCTTGGCTAATTGAATGAGGGCTTGAGCTTTTCTAATACCAGGTTGACGCTTCATCTCTGTTCTCCACTCTTTAACAATATCCGTAGCTTCCATCGAACGTAATTCTTTCGGTGTAGGGAATAAACGGAGAGTAGCGAGTGCCCTTTGCATGTAACGTCTTTAAAAACTTCTCTAAGCTCAGGGAAAATAATATCAACCCAACGATGAATTTGGTTCGCAGCGCTGACATGTCGTTTAACTATGGAATCTCGGTTAGACATCAATACTCTTAGCTTTTCGAAAGCCGCTGTAGTTGGACGAATAAAGGAATAGTAACCATTTTTCACCATATCAGCAATAACTAAAGCATCTTTCTTATCACTTTTGGATTGAGTATTATCTCTGTTTTCTTTATTCTTTTTAACAAGATGAGGATTCACGGTTACAACATCAATATTTTGATCGTAAAGCCATTCAGAAAGGTTTAACCAATAATGTCCTGTAGGCTCCATACCAACGATTTCAGTATTAAGGCCTTTAGTGTTTTTTAACTGGTTTATCCATTCAACTAACCTTGCGAAACCATCTTCATTATTGTCAAAAGATAAAGGATCACCGACCACAATACCACGATAATTTACAGCTCGAGCCACATGTGTTTGTTGGGCAATATCCACACCAACAACAAGATGTTTATCAGAAATTCTTTCAATTAGTTGATTTTGTTTGTCTTGCATTTTAAACTTCATATAAGAGCTTCCTCCTTAAGGTTGAGTTTTAGAGTGGTGTCTATACTCATATCTTACTGAGGAGCTCTATTTTTTTCAAAGTCGAAATTAACGCACTACAGGAATGCTAACGGGGAGCGTTAGTAAAATTATGGGCTGTATCATTTACTCCAGTTTTTTGTGCAACACATTGAAAAAAAGGTTCCAAACTAAAAATGCTAAATAGTTGATCATATTATAAAGATAAAGTGGTGAGGAATTTGAATGAGCTCTATAAATATCATCTAAGATCAGGTAGAAACGGCTTTTCTAGAAACAGATGGGACGATAACAGCTTTAGCGAAGCCCCCTTATTTAAATGCCATGCAAAAAGATGTATATAACATTCAAGCGAGCAGAGGAAACCCGCAGGCATTTATTATTGATGGACAAGTTCTTTCAAGTAGTCTGAAATTACTAGAAAAGGACATGAATTGGGTCAGGCAGGTTTTGCAATCTCAAGGTATTTATAAACGTCATGATTTGCCGAATAAGGACGAAAAATAGCGGGAATTTTTAGCGAAGAAGTAATGGCGGAGAAGTGGGGATTTGAACCCCAACTAGAACGGTCAAACCTTCTCCGTGGCTCCACAGGTAGGACTCGAACCTACGACCGATCGGTTAACAGCCGATTGCTCTACCACTGAGCTACTGTGGAATAATATTTATTTATTTCAGTAACTAGTATTGAACAATTAAGTGGAAAATATTCCCAGTAAAGAGAAATTTTTTTCTTATGAAAAGTTTTTTGAAAATTAACCTCGAGTTTATTTATTGTTATTGGAAGTAAAAAAGTTATTATAAAGCAGGCTGACTCTGTTTGTTGTTAAACACGACTTGTGGAGCCAGCCTGTTTGATTTCACAAAAGAGAAAGCATGGTTTGGTTTAGCACATTAACCGTGATATTTAATTATGTCATTAAGTACCAAATATTGATGAATCTACTACTAAAAATTTATAGTGTTGTGCTAGCTATAAATGATTAATAGGAAATTCTAAACGTGAGTATCGCTGAACTGAAGCACCTTTTTAATTTTTTTCTAACAAATATAAAGTACTACAATCTTGTGACAATAAGCAACTAAGGATGGGGATAAAAATGGAAAAAGAACAAATGACGTATGGCAGTGATTATAAAAAGATACCGACTACATCGGTGACAAGTGGGGTTGGAATAGAGGTTCTACCTGATTTGTATTGTTATAATGTGCAGATTGTGAGGAAGTAAATTAGAAAGACTTCCTGCTGATGGAAGGGTCCCGCATTTATCGGACTTTAAATGGATTCATACACCAGGCCATATTTCATTGTTTAGAGAAGAGGATCGTGCTTTAATTGCTGGCGATGCCTTTGTGACGGTCAAGCAAGAGTCCTTATACTCTGTAATAACACAAGAACAGGAATAAGTGCACCTCCTCGATATCTTACAACCGACTGGAAGGCTGCGTAGGAATCGGTAAAAACCTTAAACCAGTTAAAACCAGCCGTTGCAATAACTGGTCACGGGCTTCCGATGACGGGTGAATTGTTAACTAGTAGTTTAGAAAAGCTTACTAATGAATTTGACAGTATTGCTATTCCTGATTACGGAAAATATGTAAATTAAATTCCCCGAAGAATTGCGATTATTTAAGGCTAATTACCAAAAACCTTACTATGATTCCGGTCAAATATTTGTGTGAGGTGTAAAACAGCCACCTCCATTATGGAAGTGGCTGTACTCGTTATAAAATTAAAACCACCTGTAAGCATAATAAGAGATATGTTAATTTAATGATGCTTCGATGTTTTTTTCTAACTTCTCTGCTTGGTTCATAAAGTAATTCATATTCGCACTAACTTGTATATTCAATCCCAATCCTGCATCACGAAGCATCTGTTGTAGCTCTTCAAAATTCTCCTGATCTTCTTGGCTTAATTCGGCGAAACTATATAATTTATCGTTAGGATATTGTTTTAGTTTATAATACAAATTATGAAGAATTTCCTTATCACTTCTGGAAAGTGTGCTTAATTGCTCACCAGTGGTCATACCAAGCCAAATTCCGTTCAATATATCTCCTAATTGAGTTGTAACCAAGTTAGGTTCTGACCAATTATCATCACTTTGGTTTGCGATTAAACCCTCCAATTCTACTAGATTATGCTGTACTTCAGTTAAGAAAATTTGTTCAGATGCAAAATTTATTTTTATATACCCCCAAGCGACCACAATGACTAACAAAATATTTACTGCAATTGAAATTCTAAATAATATCTTTTGCTTTTTACTCACTATATCCCCTCCATATAATACTACTTGCCAAAAACTTATCACTTTTTAGGCTCTGTTTTAAGTTGTTTTTAATATTTCTTTGTTTAACACTTTTTGCTTCTTTAGTTCTCATTTCAAAACTATAAAAGGTTATAGCTCCAATCAACACTCCTCATTCGTCATTCGTACTACCTTTTATTAAACTTTACTGCTTCATTTAGTACGCGGTAGGAGTTGCCGCCGCGACAACTCCTTCTTTCGTTTAAGTATTCTGTTATTTACTATTTATTTGTTAGATATGACATTCAAATTGTCACCTATAAGCTTAGTTGCTTCATATATCACTCCGTCGTCATAGCTTACAATTTGAAAATACCCATTATAATAATCCCAAACGTCTGATGTATTGGAATACTGAATAATACTGTCTAACATTTGATTAAATAACAAATCGGCTTTTTCTTGCGTTAGTTGTTCTTCAACCATTACTCTAAGGTTGATAGTAATCTCCCCATCAAATGAAGCTGCAACTGTCTCTACGCCTTCAAAATGTTCTCTCCATTCATTTAATGCTTTACTCATATCAATATTAGGTTGCTGAACACAACCAGCAAATAAGATTAGTAGTACAAAACTGATAGTCGTAAAAAGTAAATTATTTCGTTTCATGCTTTTCCCCCTCGTACAACATTAAATTGGTTAATAAATACCTTCTAATGATGCTATAAGATTAGTAATCCTTTAATAAGCCTGAAGCAACAAAGCTTACTCAAAACAGCTTACTAAAAATAGAATAAAAAATAAGACCTAAATACGAAAAACGAAAATTCACCTTCTACTTAAATTTCTAACGAAAATTAGAAGAAGGAGGTCTCTTGGCAGAAATGATAGAACTATTCCATTTTACTAGAATAGCTGTATCGATTTCATTCCAAAAAATCTTTGTAAATTTTCAAATTTGCATGAGGGAAGGGCCAATGAAAGGAAAGCGACACCTTTATAAAAAATGAACGATTTCATTTAGAAAAGTACATAGAATTATTTGAAGAAGAAGAGGTGACGTTAGAAGATCTTATTTCGTTTAGTGAAGAGGATTTAGCTGATCTTTGGATTAAGCTTGGACCTAGGAAAGGATCTTAAAGGCATTAGAGAATCGTCACTTCCAACTTAAAAAGAGAAAGGGGCCTGACCCCACCAAAGTAAAGCTTTACTACTTATTGAAGTATTGTTAGCAATTTCAGGTTCTTCTTTAAATATGTATGACTTATTGTTTTCCATATAGAGTAGGTGTAGTGACTTTTCGATGTCATTTCCTTCCGTATCTATTTGAATTACTATTGATCGAAATGGTGTAATTCCAACTCTACCTGCAATTAGAATTGAGGGCTATCATCTTTTAAATAAAATGCCCCCACTCGTTCAAGCATACTAACTCTATTTGAATATTGATAACATACCTAGAAAAAAACGCACTTTACTAATTCAATTAAGCCTCTCAGATGTTCAATCAAGAGGTGCTTACCCTGGCTATGCAAAACGCTTTTTCAGGGAACATAACATCACCATTGACATGGAAAAGGGAGACGAGGAGCTTCTCAAAAACCATACTGTTGATTATATTGGCTTCAGCTATTATGCAAGCCGTGCTACAAGTACCGATCCAGAGATTTTGAAAAATCAAACGAGTGGAAATGTTTTTGAGTCTATTGAAAATCCTTATTTAGAAAAATCAGAATGGGGCTGGACGATTGATCCAAAAGGCTTCCGCATTACAGCGAATCAATTATATGATCGCTACCAAAAACCTTTGTTTGTGGTAGAAAACGGCTTAGGTGCTGTCGATGAAGTGACAGCCGATGGGGAGATCCATGATAATTATCGAATTGACTATTTACGAAAACATATTGCTGAAATGGGACAAGCGATAGAAGATGGGGTCGACATCATCGGTTATACGAGCTGGGGACCGATTGATATCGTTAGTGCTTCGACTGGAGAAATGAAAAAGCGGTACGGTTATATTTATGTTGATAAAGATAATGAAGGAAACGGAACTTTAAAAAGAATGAAAAAGAAGAGTTTCCATTGGTATAAACAAGTGATTGAATCTAACGGTCAACAATTAAAATAAAATTATAATGAGGTGAACGTTTTGAGTAAACTAGCTAAATTTCCTGATGGTTTTTTATGGGGGGGTGCCGTTGCGTCCAACCAATTAGAAGGGGCGTACCAAGAAGATGGCAAGGGGTTATCAACGGCCGATGTTTGTCCAAATGGGATTATGAGCCCGCCAGACTTTTCGATGGAACAGTTTAACTTATACCATGAAGGCATCGACTTTTACCATACGTATAAAGAAGATATCGCGTTGTTTGCAGAGATGGGCTTTAAGACTTTCCGTTTATCAATTGCTTGGACGCGGATTTTTCCTAATGGTGACGAAGAAGCGCCAAATGAAAAAGGCTTGCAATTTTATGATCATGTCATTGATGAATTATAAAAATATAATATTGTGCCTGTAGTGACGATTTCTCATTATGAAATGCCACTAGCTCTGGTGAAAAATTACGGTGGCTGGAAAAATCGCAAGTTGGTTGCATTTTATGAGCGTTTTGCAACAACGTTGTTCGAACGTTATCACAAAAAAGTGAAATATTGGATGACATTTAATGAAATCAACGTCAATCTTCACGCACCTTTTACGGGTGGAGGTTTGTTGTTTGAGGATGGAAAGAAAAATGAACAAGATATTTATCAAGCGGTACATCATCAGTTTGTAGGAAGCGCTCTTGCTGTAAAGGCTGGCCATGAAATTAATCCTGATTTACAGATTGGCTGCATGATTGCATCTATGATAACATATCCTTACACCTCGAAGCCCGAAGATATGTTTGCGGCTGTGAATCAAGATCGAAAAACGTTATTTTTCTCTGATGTTCAATCTAGAGGATATTATCCTTCTTATATTAAAAATTATTTTATTGAAAATAATATTAACATCCAGATGGAAGCAGGGGATGAACAAATTCTTCGCGAAGGAACTGTAGATTACATCGGCTTTAGCTACTACATGTCTTGTGTTGCTAGTACGGACCCAGAGCATATTAAGCTGCAAACTTCCGGAAACCTTTTAGCAGGTGTGAAAAACCCTTATTTAGAAGCTTCCGAATGGGGATGGCAAATTGACCCAGTGGGCTTACGGACTGTCTGCAATCAACTATATGATCGCTATGAAAAACCATTATTTATTGTCGAAAATGGACTTGGTGCCGTTGAAAAACTTGAAGAAGATGGGACCATTAATGATGATTACCGAATCGACTATTTACGAGCCCACATCCAAGAAATGAAAAAAGCAATAGGAGATGGATGTGACATTATCGGCTATACGTCATGGGGTCCGATTGACTTAGTCAGTGCCTCGACGGCTGAATTGAAGAAACGCTACGGCTACATTTATGTAGATCGTGACAGCGAAGGCAAAGGTTCAAACAAACGTTATAAAAAGAAGAGCTTTTACTGGTACAAAGAAGTGATTGCTTCGAATGGGGAACAATTAGATTAATTGAATTTTAACGATGTATGAGAATAGGTTATGAACTTATTCTCTTGTTTTCTAAGAGAGGTGGAGCTTATGAAATTAATTGCATCCGATTTAGACGGAACACTTTTAAATGAAGTTGGTGAAGTAAGTTCTGAAAATGCGGCAGCGATAAGAAAAGCACAGAGTCAAGGGATACTATTTGTTGTTGTATCAGGAAGATCGTACGAGTATGCCCGAAAGCCGCTTCAGAATGTGGGCATAACTTGTCCAGTCATTTGCACAAATGGTGCAGCGATCTTTTCAGAAGAGGGAAAGCTAGTGAAAAAATCACTTTTACATAAACGGCCTGCAAAACAGGTTCTTTCTACTTGTTTAGAAGAAGATGTTTATATGGAAATATTTACGAATAAAGGAGGGTTTTCGACTAATTATGAACGATATTTACAAGTCGTTCTTAATATTTTTGAAACAGCCAACCCTTCTATCAATAAAGAAACGGTTCTCCATTTTGCAGAGGCGCGTTTTAAGGATGAAAATATTATTGTCAACAATAACTTTGAAGAGATTATTGATGACGAAGAAGTGGAAATATATAAAATGCTTGCTTTTTCTAAACAAAATAGTCAGTTGGAGTCGATACGAGCTTCGTTAACATCTGTTGAAAAACTAGTAATAACCACTTCAGCAAGTGGAAACCTGGAGTTCAATGATATCGAAGCTCAAAAAGGAATCGCATTACGCCACTTTGCACAACATTTAGGAATTGACATGCGTGATGTCATGGCAATAGGTGATAATTTTAATGATGAGACGATGTTAAAAATGGCAGGCCTTGGTGTTGCAATGGGAAATGCATCTGAAGAAATTAAAGCATTAGCTGACGTGACGACGAAATCAAACATCGATCATGGCGTAGCCTTTGCTATAGAAGAAAGACTTCATAATCGTCTATAATAAAAAAACCTAAAAGTTATTTGAGCATTCAGAAGTAGAGGATTTAGAAGTGGATTCAGAAGCAGTGAATTTTAAAAGTAAAGAATTCAGAAGTAGAGGACTTAGAGGAATTTAATAATGTATTTAGAAGGTAGAGAATGAAGAAATAGAGCGTTTAGAATCATCTAGGTACTTCTTGAAGAATGAATTGGAAACCTGCTTGATCATGGAGGTATTAGAATGGAAAAAATAAAAGGTTATATAGGAACTTACACAAAAGGAGATAGCAAAGGAATTTATAGCTTCACTCTAGATTTGCAAGTACCGCAAATCCAAGATGTAAAGGTTGCTGCCTATATTGAAAATCCAACGTATTTAACAATCGATCGTACGAATAAATATCTCTATTCCGTTGCGAAGAAAGGTGAGACAGGTGGTATTGCTGTTTATACAATAGACGATATATCTGGTGACCTTCAACTTCTTGACAGTCAACTCGAAGAAGGCCCTAACCCATGTCATGTTAGTGTTGATAGTCAAAATAATTATGTGGTCAATGCTAATTACCATAAGGGTACTGTACAGTTAATGGGATTCAACAATAATAATGAGAAGATTTTATCTACTCTATCCACCGTTAAACACGAAGGATCTGGGCCAAATAAAGATAGACAAGAAAAACCTCATGTTCATTACTCAGGATTTACACCTGACGAAAAGTTTATTGTCGTAATCGATCTAGGTATTGATAAACTTATCACGTACGAAGTGAATGATGAAAAGTTAAATGAAGTAAATAGTCTATCGCTTCAGCCTGGAAGTGGACCTAGACATCTGGAGTTTCATCCCAATGGTCAATTTGCTTACCTTATGACTGAGTTAAGCTCACAAGTCATTACTTTAGCCTACGATAGGGAGAATGGAAGTTTTACAGAAGTACAACACACCTTAACTATTCCAGAAAACTTTACTGAAAACAACCAGGGGAGTGCCATTCATGTCTCATCTGATGGGAAATTTGTTTATGTCAGTAATAGAGGACATAATAGTATCGCTTCCTTTAGCGTTGATGAATCTGGTCACTTAACATTAATTGACTTTACTCCAACAGAAGGTGCATGGCCAAGAGATTTTGTATTAGATCCAACCGAAAAATTCCTAGTCGTTTCAAACCAAGAGTCCTGCAATCTTACTTTATTTGCAAGGAACACAACTACAGGAACCTTAGCACGAATACAATCGGATATAGCTGTCCCATATCCAGTATGTGTAAAATTTTTAAATACTTAATGGAAGACAGTAAAATTTCAACAAATAGATAAGCAAAGTTCGCTAGCAGAAGGTTTCTAGGTTGACTCTTAAAAAAACTAGATACCGCATTGTATCAACCCGCACATTGGATTATAATGGTATTAATTGAATAGTTATCAAGAGTGGTCGAGAGAACTGGCTCACAGACACCACAGCAACCTGCCAATGTATGAAGCAAGGTGCTACTACCAGCAAAGCCTATTGCTTTGGATGATAAAACGGAATTTAAACCCCTTTTGGCATCCGTGCTCTAAGGGGTTTTTATTGATGGAGGGGTCAGACGTTGTTATTAAGAAATCATTCGATTGAAGAGCTACTCGATTTAGAAGAGGCGCTTTTATTGGCTAAGGAATCAGAGGAACAGGATGGAACGTTTTCTAAGCTCATCTCAGTTTACGAGGCTTTGTATAGAAAAATATCGGACGATCGAAAAAGTGAATATTCCTATAGTTTAGAGGGGATTAAAAAGCGACTGATTTCGCACTTGGTAAAATATGGAACGTATTTAAAGACAGTCTATCAGAAGGATGATAGAGCTGCTGAAAGTTGTTTGAAAAAAGCGGTTCGATATGAACGGAATCTGCCCATTGTCTATTATCGATTAGGGTTTCTTGATTATAAAATGAAACGCTATGCTTCAGCGCTTCGGCATTTTCAAGCGGCTATTGAATATCAACAACAGAAAGAAAACTCAAAGTACGAGATGACGGATCAGCAGCTTTATAATTGTCATTTGTATTTGGCAAACTGTGGGCTTTTTATTGCAACAAAGGCCCAGGAAGATTTAAATACACTAGAGCTCAATATGAACATGGTAGAAGTACCGAATTATGAGCTATCGCCTTTCTTTGATTTTATCAAGGGGAATGACGAGTATCTAGAGCGCCATGCCTTTCAAATGGTCACAAGTAGTGGACGTCAATTTGCCAGCAAGGAGCAATGCGAGAGTAAGCTTGCTTCGAGAAACACGATCATTCTCGATTTTATTGGTCGTGAGCATTTGCTTATTTTTAATGAAAGAGAGTGCCGTTTAACGAAAAATCAAGCCGAGTTGCTTCGCTATTTTCTCATAAACAGTAGTAACGAGCAGCCTGTCACGAAGCATCATGTGTATGATTTGTTTTCAAGATCGGATGATAACGGGGAAATTCCTACGAATACTTTTACGCAAAATGTCATTCGGTTAAGAGCGAAGTTAACACAAGCAAACATCGATTTTCCAGTCATTGAAAACAAAGCAGGCGTCAATGAAACGGCTTATTTTTACAATCACTTCTTCCCGTTTTTGATCATGCATCGTAGTGATGAAACCTTTGTTTTAGATCAATGACAGGTCTGTCATTACCTTCCTGAGATAATAAAGCTATCAACGAAAGGGAGATGATAACATGAAAACATGGAATCAATTATTCGTACGATGTGGATGGGTACTGGTTGAAAAGGAAAAAGATGTGTTTGCGTGTAAAAATGAAACAGAGGTCAATCTTCAATTTCTATTTCAAAGTCTTGATAAGGCCAACATTCGTTATCATTTTAATAAAGGAGTACTCACGATTTTAAGTTCCATCATTTCAGAAGATCAATGGCTTGAAACAGTAGATTATGATTATCGAGGCAGAGGGGAAGGGCTATGGTTTGACTCTAGTAAAGAACAGCCGAAAATTCATGAGCTTGATCTTTTTATAAGTGGGATCGTACGGCAGGTGAACCGACTGGGGTATGAGACTTTAGGGTCTTGTGATGGTCACGGACGAAGAGCCGCACATGTGATGATATCGAAGGAAAAAAAGATAGAAGAGCTAGTAGAATTGTTGCTTGCTTTTGGATGTAAAAGCGTGAATTGGCGAGAACATCGAAACAGCTATCATCTTTCCCTTCACCTGAAGCAGCATGAACTCTTAGACCTTGCTGAAAATATGAGTCTAGTGGAAGAAAGTTGGTTAGAACAAGGCTATGAATTTATCAAACAGCAACGCTTTTATCACTTGCTGGAGCAGTTACTGAACATTCCAGGAGTAAGTGGTAATGAAGAACGGGTTAGGAAGTTTGTCATCGAAAAACTCACTCCTTACGTCGATCACATATCGGTCGACCGAGCAGGAAATGTATTAGCTGAAAAAATATACAGAGGTGGACATGGTCCCGTCATTTTATTCAATGCCCATCTAGATACCGTGTATGAAATCGAGCCAGGCCGAAAGATTGTCAAAAACGGAAACACTTGGTCTAGCAGTAAGGGAATACTAGGTGCCGATGACCGTGCCGGAATTGCGGTGCTGCTTCATACAGCAGAGTACCTCAGTCAGCATTCTTCTTTTAGCGGAAAAGTAAAGTTCATCTTTACGGTGGAGGAAGAATGTGGATTAGTCGGTGCAAGAGAGGTTGATGAGTATTTCCTTTGGGGCACAGATGCGGCCATCGTCGTTGATCGCCGTGGGACTGGGGATATTGTGACTTCATGCGGGGGCTATTTTCCGTTTTGTCATCCACAATACGGGGCCTTTTTTGAAGAAATTGCTGTGATAGAAGGACTGAACGGCTGGGCCACAACGAAAGGTGGCAGCAGTGATACGAGAATTTGGGCAGAGCACAGCATCGAGAGTGTCAACTTGTCTGCTGGTTACAGAAACGAACATACAGAAGAGGAAATTCTCGATGTAGAGGCTTGTTACGGCACAGCTCAATTGCTAGAAGAGGTCCTGCGAAATGATAAGAAATTAAGAGCGGTTTTAAGAGGAATTAAGCGGGAGCAATTCGCTGATACCATTCTTAAAACAGCTCTTTAATCAACAAAATTGAAGAATAGGGAGTGGTGCCTTATGAATATCAACGGAATGGCTAGAGCATATATGGTGCGAAATCATAGCAGTGAAGAATTTCTCCTCCATGTAGCCAATGTTATAGAACGCCAACTGAAAGAATGGAACGACGCGTATGAAGTGATGGTCATGAAGCTATTAAATTATGAGCTGGTAGTAAAAGAGAAGGAGCGATATTACCATGTTCACCTTAACCAAAAGGAAATCGAAGCCCTTCAAAAGCAAGGTCCCTATGAGTTAGACCGAAAAGTGTGGAGGGAGATAGTAAACCAAGGACTTCCGATCATTCGAGGAACAGGAAACTATATGGATCTCGTTTTAAGATAGGTGGGATGGGTCTGTCCCCTTTAGAATGAAGGGGATAGATTTATTTATTCAATGGAAGGATTGAATTGCGGGAGTGGACCTTTTTTCACTAACATTTACTAAACGATAGAGTACTATATAAAACTGGGTATGGTAGATCTTTTTCTCGTATGAATTAATAATATTTTTTATAATGTACTAATTGGATACAGGAAAAATATAGTACAATAGAATTATAAAAATGAATGAGGTGAGCCAAATGTCCTCCACGATTTATGATGAAATTAGTAGGATTAAAGATCAGTTAGAAAAAGATGAGAAAGAAACGTTAAAGATTGCTTTGTTTGGACAACCAGGAGCTGGGAAGTCCTCCATCATTAATAAATTAGTAGGTGAAAAGGTAGCTGAAACGGGAGCTTCAACCGATGTTACCAAAAAAGCACAGCCCATTTATCATAATGGGTTATTGTTTGTGGATTTACCTGGTTATGGCACCACCCAATTTCCACCTAACGAATGGATCAATGAATTTAACCCAGATGACTTTGATTTGTTTTTATGCGTTTTTTCAGGTAAGTTCCATGAAGCAGATACAAAATTTTTTAAAGAATTAAAACAAGCGGGAAGAGTTTGTTTATTCGTACGAAATTTTCATGATGCCTTATGGGAAGACGGGAAAACAACGGAAGAATTAGAAAAAGTAATTTTGGCTGATGTAGAAAAGCAAGTTCAGTCCAAAGTAGATGTTATTTTTACTAGTTGTTTTAAAAATGGCTATGGGTTTGAGCAGTTACAGGATGCGATTCAGCAAAACTTAGAGCCAGCCAAAAGAGATAAATATATCTTATCAGCTAAAGCATACTCTAAAAGGCATTTAGATGAGAAGAGAATGGAATGCGAGAAACTAGTGACCAAGTATTCCGCAATTGCAGCAGCAAATGCTATCAATCCTATCCCTGGTGTGGATATAAGCGTCGATGTATCTGTTATTTTAAAATTGTTTAAGTCTATCCAACAAGCCTATGGATTAAATGATGAAAAAATTAAAAAGTACGAAGCCCTTCTCCCAGTAGCAAAAAAAGTGATTGAATACGCATCAAAAGGGGGAGTTATCGTTCTTTTAAAGAGCTTATCCACAAAACTAGCTATAAAGAACACAGCAAAATATATTCCAATCGTCGGACAAGTCGTTGCTGCATCTGCTGGATTTGGCTTAACCCATTTAGCTGGAAGTCGTTATTTAAATGATTGTCTTGAATTAGCTACCCACATTATGGAAAAGGAATTACAAAACTAGGTATACAAAACTATGTTAAATCCCTTACGCTTTATCAAAAAGAAAAAAGATTCATTGGGCTATAATGCGTACAGAGAATTTTTGGCCGCAAAGAGAACAACTTTAGATCAGAATTTTATAATGTTAAGATCTTTATTAGAACAGTCTCGTCAAAAAAAAGTAGCCCTTGTTGGACAACCAGGGGCTGGAAAATCTAGCTTACTTTTAAAACTAACGGATGGTAAATGTGAACCACCGCCCAAAATTGGGGTAGAAACTAATGCAACAGATTGGAGTAGGAATGAATCAATCGATTTCATTCATTCTTATGCAAGTATTGATTGGATCGATGTACCTGGTTACGGAACACAGACACATCCAATCAAAAGCTATCAGACCTACTTCCCAATTGATTTGTGTCAGGTTATTCTCTTTGTAATTCAAGGGAAAATTCAACAAAGTGACGAACAGATGTTTCAAACCCTTTTTAACCTATCCAAACACTCTTGTAAAGTTGCCATCATAAGAACCCTTTCTGAGCATTTATCAAAGCAAGATCAAATGGAGATTCAAAAAGATTTAGAAGCTAAACTATTATATAACCGTAATAATATCCCTTTATACTTTATTAGCAATCGAACGATGATGGGTATTGAAGAAGTAAAGCGTTTTGTTTTTTAATTTCCAAATGCGTGGTCTAACTCCACCGTCTTTAGACGGTATACGCTTTTAGCCTTATACTTCGATGTCCATACTTAAGGTGTGAGGTGAAAGTATGGACGGATATAAGAAGAATAGTCATGCAGTCTTTGACATCAAGTTTCATGTAATCTGGGTAACAAAATATAGATATAAGGTGTTACGCGGTCCGATTGCTGTAAGAACACGAGAATTAATCAGGCAAGGATGCGAAGCAAGTGGAATCACCATCATGCAGGGGAGCGTTGGAAAAGATCATATTCACTTATTGTTATCATGTCCACCGAGCCTTGCTCCAAGTAAAATCATGCAGTACCTAAAAGGACGATCATCAAGGCTTCTCCAGGATCAATTTCCCGAATTGAAAAAGAAATATTGGGGCCAACATTTATGGGCAAGAGGCTATTTTTGTGCCACAGTAGGAACAGTAGATGAAGAAACAATAAGAAATTATATTGCGAACCAATTCAATGAAGAAAAGAACGACATATTCACGATTGAAGAATGAGTTTAGTCAAATTTTAGTGTGCTTAAGCATATAGGCTTTAAGATGACTTCAGTCTTATAAAACGACTTTAGTCGTAGACATTTTATGTCCAAATCCACCTGCTTTAGCAGGTGGTCGTTTAAGATCACGGTTCGAACAAGAAAAATTGCACCTGGTTGCTCATTCCTGGGGAAGTGTGATTGGCTTATACCTTGCTCATCAATATCCAGAAAAATATCATTCCTATACAGGATTTTCTCAAATTACGAACTGGGTTGAAAATGATAAGTTAAGCTATAAATGGTTACTGGAAAAAGCTAAGGAGACCAATAATCAAAAGGCGGTACGGGAACTTGAAGGTGTAGGGGAACCACCTTATACAAAGAACTTTAAACAGTGGTCCGTTATTCGCAAATGGCAGTTAAAATACAAGACGATGTTCTATGATGCAGGTGATAAAAAGTCAGCATCCTTTTTTTCAGGCCTCAACATCATGCTTCGCTCACCAGATTATGCTCTAATTGACATTTACAATTCGCTTGTTCGTGGCTTCAAGCTTTCTTATACTGAAGATTTAATACAGGATATCAATACATTTGACTTTTTTTCAGAGGTGACAACATTAAAGATTCCTGTCATGTTTATACATGGAATCAAAGAGCAGCATGTTATGTCCGAACTCATTACTCGTTATTACGAGATACTTGATGCCCAAAAAGGAAAAACATTTTATTGGTCGGAAAAATCTTCACATGTGTTTCATTATGATGATGCCAAAGAAAATGAGCAAAGACTTATTAAACATTTATTGAATACTCCCAGCGCTAAGACGCCTACTTCTAGGCTTTAAGACAACTGAAAGTGGGAGACTGATGATAGGATTGTTTATTTTAGTTTGTGGAGCTTTTATATATGGTTTGCTATTTCTAAAAAATTTTATTTTTAACAAATGGTGAAAATTATTTCCTTATTGAAAGGAGAGCATTAAATAACGAAAGATAAATATCAAAAGTGGGAAAAACGCTCGGTTGTCCGACCAATTGATTTACATTGTCGAACCCAATAGGATGAAAATGTTCAGCAGTGTTTGTTTTGTTTTTAGGTCTACAATGAAATATTTACAGGGTATACAAGTTTGATATACAAAGTTAACAGGTTTACAATCAATAGTTGTAACGTATAAAAGAGAAATAATTATAAGCAAGGTAAAAGTAGATGCCAAGGGATCTCTTTTATCTTGCTTTTTTGTTTTGAAGATAAAAATCGAAGGAGTGTACTGTAGAGGTTCATTCATTTAATCACCAGAAAGTTCTTTCAACTTTTTTTTATTAAACTATTGGTCATTACCACCTATTTGGCACAGTAATTGCAATTATATGTTCAAGTAAGGAAATCATTCATTAAATGATTAAATAATGAAAGGGTGATAATGGAAAGGAGATCTAATGGGGGAGGCCAGCAGATAAAAGTTCTACAAAACACGCATGCAAATTTATGAAAATCAAGAAAATCCATTAAATAGGAACAGAAGGAGAGATTGATATGACGAAAATTCAAGAATTTGACGCGATTGTTGTAGGTGCTGGTTATAGTGGAATGTATATGCTTCATTTATTGCAAAAGGAGGGCTACTCTGTTCGTTTATTTGAGGCAGGTGGTAACGTTGGTGGTACATGGTATTGGAATCGTTATCCAGGTGCACGCTGCGATACTCCAAGTGAATTCTATTGTTACACTTTTTCAGAAGAACTTTATAAGGATTGGTCCTGGTTTTCCTTATATCCAGAGCAATCAGAAATACTAGATTATTTGAATTATGTTGTAGATAAGCTAGATCTTCGGAAAGATATCCAGTTTAACACGAGAGCCACATCAGCTGAGTATGATGAGACGATTAACAGGTGGCGAATTCGTACTGATGATGGAAACGTTACACTAGCAAAATATTTCATTCCAGCCATTGGTAGTTTAGCTGCATCGCATACACCTGATATTAAAGGGTTAGAAAGCTTCGAAGGGGAAAAATATCATACGAGTAAATGGCCACATGAAGGCGTTGATTTGAAGGGAAAACGAGTAGGCGTTATCGGTACGGGCTCGACTGGCGTTCAAGCGATTGCAGCCATTGCAAAGGAAGCAGAACATCTTACCGTTTTTCAGCGTACAGCTCAATACGCTTTCCCAGTGAAAAACCCATTACTTGATCCAGATGAAATTAAGAATATGAAAGATAATTTCCAAGAGTTAAGAGGCAAAATACGTGAACACCCTATTGGTATGCCTTCTTTCCCGCTGGTCAATGATTATTCGGCACTTGATGACTCACCAGAAGAACGTAATAAGCTATTTGAGCAGCTCTGGCAAAATGGGAGAGGTTTTCAATTTTTATTCGCATACAATGACCTTGTAACTAGTGATGATGCTAATGAAACTTTAGCCGATTTTGTCCGTTCCAAGATCAAGGAGATTGTAAAAGATCCTGAAACAGCTGAGAATTTAATGCCGACGTTCTTTGTAGGTGGAAAACGTCCTATTTGCGCAACGAGTTACTATGAAACGTATAATCGAGAAAATGTTTCCCTTGTTAATCTGAAGAAAACACCTTTCGTTGAATGTACGAAAAAGGGATTACGAACAACCGAAGAAGAGCATGAGTTGGACATGATTGTATTTGCGAGTGGTTTTGACGCAATGACAGGTGCGTTAATGAATGCTGATATCCGTGGAAGAAATGGGATTTTGTTAAGGGAAAAATGGGAAGATGGAAATAATTTAAAGACGTACCTCGGGATGACAAACGTAGAATTCCCAAATATGTTTACCATAGGAGGCGTTCATTTCCCATTAATGATTAATGTTCCCCCAGTAGGTGAGGTACTCGCAGAGTGGATTATTGATTGTATAAAATATATGGATGAGAACGGTATTGGAGAAATTGAGGCTACTCTAGAAGCTGAAGAAGCATGGACGAAAGAATTGAATGAAATAGGAAACGAGTCCTTCTATCCAAAGGTTGACAGTTGGTACACAGGGGCAAATATTGAAGGAAAGCCACGCGGATTTTTAGGTCACCCAGGCGATTTTATCATCTATCAAGAACAACTAGCTGCATCTAGAGATTATAAAGGATTTAAATTTATACCTTTACAAGACACCGCAAAAAAGTCATCTTGATATCATAATTAGACTCCCACTTCCAAGGCTTTATGGAACAAGAAAGTCTAAGTGGAAGAAATAATCGTTTACTAGATAGTAAGAAAAATTGTGAGATAGTAGAATCTCTTAATTTATCCGAATATTTTTAAAATAATACCAATACATTGATACTATGATTCTTTTTTCGTTAATTTAAAGGAGGAAAATAATATGAATAATCAACAGCTTGATAATATCTTAAAACAATCAATAGGAGATACGAACATTCCTGGTGTAGTAGCTTGCGTTGCAAACGATCAAGGAATGATTTACGAAGGGGCTTTTGGTCAGCGTAGTTTAGACAGTGATGTAGAAATGACTACAGACTCTGTATTTTGGATCGCCTCAATGACGAAAGCGGTTACATCTGTTGCTGCCATGCAGTTGGTAGAACAAGGGAAACTTGAATTGGACAAACCATTAAAAAGTGTTCTCCCACAGTTAAATGAAATCGGAGTAATGGAAGGCGTTGATAACGATGGTCAGCCTATCGTTCGAGAACCCAAAAATCCAATTACGTTACGTCATTTACTAACACATACCGCTGGATTTACTTATCACTTCTTTAACGAAGATACCATCAAATATATACAAGCAAAAAATTTACCAGACATAACAGAATGTAAAAATGACGCCTTAATGACGGCGCTAGCCTTTGATCCTGGCGAACTTTGGGAGTACGGGATTAACACAGATTGGGTGGGTAAAGCCATCGAAGCTGTCACTGGTCAAAGTTTACGTGATTATTTTCAAGAAAATATTTTTAGTCCATTAGGGATGAAGGATACAGATTTTGTAATTCAATCAGAGGCACGTGAACGACTAGTCGCTATGCATGCAAGAGCTGAGGAGCAAAAGCTTGTGACAATGCCATTTGAAATTCCTCAAGAACCTGAATTTTTTATGGCCGGGGGAGGATTGTATTCAACGGCAGGTGACTACATGAAATTACTTCAAATGATATTACACGGTGGTACATTAAACGGAAAACAAATTCTTAAAAACGAAACCATAGAGGAAATGGGTAAAAATCAAATTGGTGACCTAAATGTAGGAGCATTGGTCAGTACGAACCCAGCTCTAACGAATGATTATGAAGCTTTCCCTGAAATGGATAAAAAATGGGGACTAGGATTTCTCATTACAACGGAAGATGCAGCAACTGGAAGAAGAGCAGGAAGCTTATCATGGGCTGGACTAGCTAACACATACTTCTGGATTGACCCTGTTAGCAAGATCACTGGAGTCGTTTTAACGCAAATCTTACCGTTTGCAGATCAAAAAGTGTTAAATCTCGTTGATCAATTTGAAGCAAAAATTTACGAGGAAGCTTCTGAAAAACTTGTATCAGAAGGTAATTAAGAGGACCAAATAATAGATGAACAAATTGTTGTAAAAAGACATGAACTAGCTTTCAGTGGGGGGAATGAACCCCTCACTGAAAGCAGTTATTAAAAGAGAAAGCAGTATAGAAGGATCGTAAAAGATACAAGACGGTTCAACAGAAAGGTGGGATGTATATGACTGTAAGCAAAGTGATCGTATAACATAATATTCCAGCAGTGATGCGGGATGGGACAACTCTCAGGGCCAATATTTATCGCCCTGCTGAAAAAGGAAGCTATCCAGTTCTTTTGGCGCGCCTTCCGTATTCGAAAGATCTGCCAATTTTCCATGCCTATTTTGATCCCATTCAAGCCGCCAAACATGGATATATTGTCGTCATCCAAGATTCGCGTGGACGTTTTCAATCTGATGGGGAATGGGACCCTTTTGTCGACGAATTTAATGATGGTTATGATACGGTCGAATGGGCTGCCAAGTTGCCAGATGCTGATGGACAAGTAGGGATGTGGGGAATTTCCTATTTCGGAATGACCCAGTGGCAAGCCGCCGTAATGCAACGGCCATCCCTTAAAGCGATTGTTCCAGGTCAGACATGGGGAAATTACTTAACAGGTGTTTTTTGGCGTGGGGGTGCTAGAGAACTAGGAGCATTACGACATTGGGTTCACTCCTTTTTATCTTGGGATACGGTATTAAAAAAATATCGTGAATCAGAGAAACTTCCGCAAATTCTAGCAGAAAATGTTGCTTTGGTAGATAACTTAACAGAATCGTTTAAAACAGCACCCTTAAAAGATTCTCCAGACCCTGGAGAGGTTTTACCTTATATGTACGATTGGTTGAAACATTCGTTTAGAGATTCATATTGGAATGACCTCAATATCGACCAACGTTACGACAAAGTCGATGTTCCAAATTTACACGTGGGTGGTTGGTATGACAAGTTTTTAAATGGAACCCTAGAGCAATATCAAGCAATGAAGGAACAGGCTTTACAATTAAATATTCCTCTTCCTCGCCTAATCGTCGGTCCGTGGCAGCACGGTACATTTGATAGTTTCGTAGGAGAAGAAGAATTTGGATTTCTCTCATCTGGAGCATTGCTTAATTTCGGTGGGAATATAACTGAGCAGCATCTGAAGTTTTATGACGCGATTTTAAAAGGAGAAAACGCCGCATTACAAAATGTCCCGCCTGTACAAATTTTTGTGATGGGAGACAATCAATGGCGAGGTTATGAAGAATGGCCAGTACCTGATGCTAAAGAGGAAAGGTTGTATTTTCATAGTGAAGGCCATGCCAATACCAGGTTTGGTAATGGGCACCTAAATTGGGAGAAACCAAATACGGAAGAACAACATGATACGTATTTGTATGATCCTGAACAACCAGTGCCAACCAAAGGTGGTCCTCTTCTCTTGCCTGCAAAAGTCAAAGGCGGTGCGGTTGATCAATCCCAATTAGAAGAGCGTTCGGACATTCTTTGTTATACGTCAGAAGTTCTAGAGCAGGATTATACGGTAATTGGGAATGTATCTGCTACGTTGTACGCTGCTTCGTCTGCACGAGATACTGACTTTGTTGTCCGTTTAGTGGATGTCCATCCCGACGGAAAGGCAGTGAATATTACGGACGGTATTATCCGAGCAAGCGCTAGAGAAAGTTATCCAGAGCCAGGCTTATTTCAACCGACAAACCCAAGTTTGATTGAGCCTGAAAGAATATATAAATATTCGGTAGACATGTGGGCAACAGCCATGACGTTTAAAGCTGGGCATCGGATTCGAGTGGAAGTATCTAGCAGCAATTTTCCACGCTGGGACCGAAATTTAAATACGGGACAAGATAGCCTTACATCCTCAGATTCACAAACAGCGATACAAAGCATTTTTCATAATCCAACCTATCCGAGCTCCATTACATTGCCTGTTGTTCAAAAGCAATAAAAGTTCGGAGGACATAGGTTTTAACTTTTGTTATTTTGATAGATTTGACATTAACTTTAAGAATTATAAGGACATCAAATAATTATCTGGCATCTATTTTCAATGTATAGAAGCAGCAAAAATAATCGATTGGGAGGAAAACAAAATGGCAAAATTAATGGTAATTTATGATCAACCTAGTAACAAGGAAGGATTTGATGGGCATTACTTCGGTACCCATGTTCCATTAGCTGAGAAGTTACCTAACGTTAGGAGTGTTCAAGCAAATCGTGTAGTTGGAGTACAAAACAGCGAAACAAATCCATATTTAGTCGTTCAACTGGAATTTGAAAATGCAGAAGAATTAAATCAGGGCTTGGGATCGCCGCAAGGTCAAGACTTAACGGCAGATGTGAAAAATTTAATGGAATTTTTAACAAAGCCGCCAGCTATTTTAATTGTTGATTAGTTTTGATCTTTTGTAGGCTGGTTATAATAGGAAGCTCATGTGACATAAATAGATAAATAAGTTGAGGTGTCTGCTCTTCGTACTGCATTTGTACGTAGAACAGGCACTTTTTGAATATATCCCCTTGAATTTTCCTAATCAACAAGTCGAATAGAAATTGGTATTCCTAGTAAAGTAAGCTTGGTTTCTAGACATTATCATCCTTTTTGATTTATGATTACCATACAGGATTCATAATTGGTTGGATTCTTTATTTGAATTAGAAGGGGTGGAGATCTTGAAAGTTCTCGTCGTTGGTGCAAATGGCCAAATTGGAAAACATCTTATTTCATTGATTCAAAATAGTGATAGCCTTAAAGCAAAGGCAATGATCCGTAATCAGGAGCAAGCGGGATTTTTTGAAAATTTAGGTGCGGAAACTGTAGTAGTTGATCTTGAACAGGACATCGACACCATTGCAAAAGCTGCGGTGGGAGTAGATGCGGTTGTATTTACAGCAGGCTCAGGGGCACATACAGGGAAAGACAAGACGATTATGGTTGATTTGGACGGTGCTGTGAAAACCATTGAGGCAGCTAAAGTTGCAGGGGTGAAACGTTTTATTATGATTAGTTCGTTTGACACGAGACGTGAAGCGATATTGGCTGCACCTCCGTCGTTTGCGCCATATGTGGCGGCAAAACATTATGCCGATGAATGGTTAAAGCGGACGGATTTGGATTATACGATTATTCATCCTGGCTTGCTAACTAATAATCAAGGTACAGGAAAAATAAAGGCAGCAGACGAAGTGGCCAGAGATGAAATTCCAAGAGAGGACGTAGCAAGCGTCATCTTGGCAACTTTAGAAAATGACTCAACAATCGGGAAGGAATTCCAGCTAGTAACTGGAAATACGCCGATAAAGGAAGCAGTTCTTTCTATTTAAGTTATTGAGCAAAGTTATAACTCAAAAACTAAAGTAAAATGATTCTTTAGGAATCGATTTTATATCGATTCCTTTATTTTTGTATAGGATAACCTAATAATGAGCTTTTTGCTAGACTAGTTTTTCAATAACTATAACAAAAACAAATTCGAATCCATCATAACCTAGTACATACATTGACAATTCTGAATATTGATAATATTATGTTATTATGTTCTATTTTTTAGGAAGCTCTAAACAGATTACCGAAAAGAGAACCTGTTATACTATACCCTTCAATCGGCGTTAATACATATTATCGCAAACAAAACCACAAACCCGAACCTAATTTAATAACTTTCCTTTCACATCATTTAATAGATCTATTCTAAAAGTACAAATCCATTTTACTCTACTGTGATTGAATTCTCTCTATTAATCAAAAATATTATTGTATAGGTTTGGAGGATTGCTATGCAGTATAACTATTTAAAGACGGTTAAAAAGTTTGATGAATTTGTTAAGCTGGATCAAACGATTAAACAAAATTGGGAGCGCTTTCATAACAAAGAATATTCATTAGTTACATTGGACGATTTAATCATTAATTCGTGGCATAGATGTAAACAGTATGGTTTAAATCCATATCAAAAAACACCAGTCCCTCCTGTTCAGGGAAATTCATTAAAGGAAAAAAAAGAACAGAATAGCGCTTATTTAGATGCTACTTTGACAATTATAAAAGGTTATTTTCAGGATAATTGTGATTTAGTTTGGGATATTACGGACTCAGACGGAATTGTACTTGAAACCGTAGCAAACAGAGAATATTATAAACTAGCTGAGCATTTAAATTGTATCCCTGGACAAAATTTTAGTGAAGAAACAATTGGTACCAATGCTACTGGATTAGCACTGCTACATAATCAAACCGTTCAAGTATTTGCAGCAGAACACTTTGTTCAACAATTTGAGCCGTATGTTACATCGGCATCACCGATCAATGATCCGTTTACAGGACAGCTAGTAGGTGTATTACATATGGCATCAGATAAGAATGTCGTTTTAGCACATGATGTTTCACTGCTAGAACTAAAGAAAAATCAAATTGAACAAATGCTAGGAGAACGTATTTTGAAAGAAAATATCGAGATTTTCAAGAGTGTTTTTGACTCTTTTCAGGATCCATATATTCTTTTTAACAATAAAGGAATGATCCTCCGATGTAATGATGTAGCCAAACATGTTCTCCATGCAAAGGTGGGGGCTTCTTTGAAACAAGTACTTGAGTCTAAATTAAAGATAGGTACATTGGATAGGAATTTTTTGATGGGGATGCAAGAGCCGCTCCGTTTGAAGGATGGAAGCGAATGGAAACTTGTATACCACCCTTATATGAGGGAAGGAAACATTTATGGAGGAGTCGCAATCTTCCAAAAGTGTCGCAATTTACGACAACCACCCAAAAAAGTAGACCAACCTACTAGATACCAATTTTCCGATATTTTAACGAAAGACCCTTCAATGGTAAAGGTGATCAAGTTAGCGAAAAAAGCCGCATATAGCGAAAAAACGATATTAATCAATGGAGAAACGGGTACGGGGAAAGAGTTGATTGCTCATTCTATCCATTCGTATGGCCCCAATTCCAACATGCCCTTTATCGAGGTAAACTGTGGAGCTATTCCTAAGGAACTCGTTGCAAGTGAGTTGTTTGGTTATGAGGGCGGCGCTTTTACTGGAGCTAGAGCCAAAGGAATGAAAGGGAAATTTCAATTGGCTGATAAAGGGACTATATTTTTAGATGAAATTGGTGACTTGCCTATAGAGGTGCAAGTAT
Organism: Alkalihalobacterium alkalinitrilicum; assembly: GCF_002019605.1. Classification (NCBI taxonomy): domain Bacteria; kingdom Bacillati; phylum Bacillota; class Bacilli; order Caryophanales; family Bacillaceae; genus Alkalihalobacterium; species Alkalihalobacterium alkalinitrilicum. The sequence continues at coordinate 879,090 of NZ_KV917368.1, forward strand.
ATTTACTTCGAGTCTTGGAAGAGAGAATGATCACGCCAATTGGGGGATCTAAACCTATTCCCATTCAAGTACGTGTTATCGCGGCTACGCATAAAAATTTAGAGAAAGAAGTGGAAGAAGGACGATTTAGAGAGGATCTTTTCCATAGATTAAATGTTATTCCAATAAGAATACCTCCTTTAAGAGAACGAAAGAACGATATTGAACAATTAACTCGATACTTTCTTGAGCAATTTAAAGAAGGTATAACGCCACCGACTATAGACGACGAAGTAATAGAGGTTTTAACGAATTACAAGTGGTCAGGTAATATCCGACAATTAAAAAATGTCGTTCAAAGAATGATTTTTACATCGGATGACTCAAGAATCTGTTTGAGTGATCTTCCTCAAGAACTTTTATGTTCTCCTCCATCATCAAATAGTGAAAGCAATGACCATCATTTTGTGCTTAAGAGAAATAATAAGTATTCGAAAAAGCAAATTGATAAGAATACATTAATTCAGACTTTGGAAGAGACAAAAGGTAACATTTCTGAAACCGCTCGAATGCTTAATACAACACGTGTTACGATCTATAAAAAAATAAATAGGTTCAACTTGTCGTACCAATAGAATGGTAATGTTAATCAGTATTTGTTTAGTTTTTAGGTTTACACTAAATGCGCCACGTCCTGTGGAGAGGTCTGTGTGCCCACATTGTGGTCCTGAACCACATTCAGCGGGGGAGAAGGAACCCTATTAAAATTTATAAAGCAAGGTAAAAGTAGATGCCAACAGATCTCTTTTACCTTGCTTTTCTTTGAGAAAAAATCGAAGGGAGTTGTACTGTAGATTGATTCAAATTAATAAGGTTGGTCTGATCACGTAATTATAATCATAATTGGCATAGTATTTGCAATATATTCAAGTAAGGCAATCACTATTGAAATGATTTAATCGTGAAAGGGTGAAAAGGCTGATATAAAATGGGAAAAGCAAGCTATTATAAGCTCTAACCATAAAGGCACAGTTTATTAAATTTAAGAAAAATATCTTAATATTTACGAAAGGAGAGAATGTATGACTAAAAACCAAGAATTTGACGCTATTATCGTAGGGGCTGGTTTTTCGGGAATGTATATGCTTCATTTATTACGTGAACAGGGATTTTCTGTTCGCCTATATGAAGCAGGTAGTAATGTTGGGGGTACTTGGTATTGGAATCGCTATCCAGGTGCACGGTGCGATATTCCAACAGAATTCTATTGTTACACGTTCTCAGAAGAAATTCATAGAGAATGGACATGGTCTTCCGTTTATCCTGAACAATCTGAAATCCTAGACTACTGTAATTTTGTGGCCAATAAGCTAGACCTTCGCAGAGATATTGAGTTCAACACTAGGCTTACATCCGCGGAGTATGATGAGGGGAATAAAAGGTGGAAAGTCATTACGGGTAATGGAGATGTTGTCCAAGCAAAATATTTCATTCCAGCGTTAGGAAATGTGTCAGTACCTCATGCTCCTAAAATAAAGGTTTAGAACATTTCCAAGGCGAAACCTACCACACGAGTCGTTGGCCACATGAAGAAGTAGACTTTAATGGCAAACGAGTAGCCGTTATCGGTACAGGTTCAAGTGGCGTCCAAGCTATTACATCTATTGCGAAAAAAGCTGAACATCTTACAGTTTTTCAGCGGACAGCACAATTTGTTACCCCTGTGAAAAATCCTTTACTAACTTCAGATCAAGTAAAAGAAATGAAGGATAATTTTCCTGAATTAAGACGTAAAATACGAGAACATCTTATGGGGGCGCCTGCCTTTAATTTAAGAAGGCCTTATTCAGCACTCGAAGATACACCAGTAGAACGTCAAAAGTTTTATGAAGGTCTCTGGCAAGAACAAAATGGTTTTCAATTACTATTTTCCTACGCTGATATTACGCTAGACGATGAAGCTAACGATACGTTAGCAGAATTTGTCCGTTCCAAGATCAAAGAAATTGTAAAAGATCCTGAAAAGGCAGAGAATCTACTTCCAACGTACCTTATCGGTGGGAAACGGCCTGTTGTCGCTACAAACTATTATGAAACGTATAATCAAGAAAACGTGTCACTAATTAATTTGAAAAAAACACCGATTGTTGAATGTACAACCAAGGGATTGCGAACAACAGAAGGTGAATATGAGTTCGACGTTATTGTATTTGCGAGCGGTTTCGATGCGATGACTGGACCATTAATGAAAGCCAATATCCGTGGAAGAAATGGAATGTTGTTAAAAGATAAATGGGAAGACGGAGAAAATATTAAGACATTCCTCGGTGTTTGTAATGTTGGATTTCCGAATATGTTTTCCATTACAGGTCCTCATTTCCCTTTAACGACAAATGCGATTACGGTAAATGAGGTAATCGTAGAATGGATTTTTGATTGTATTAAATATGTTGAAGAACAGGGGATTGAAGAAACTGAGGCAACTGCTGAAGCAGAAGAAACGTGGACAAACCATGTGAATGAAGTAGGGGAACAGTCAATTTACGCAAAAGTTGACAGCTGGTATACAGGGGCAAATATCGAAGGGAAACCGCGTGCATTTTTAGGTTATACTGGGGATTACTTAACCTTTCAAGAACTATTTAATAATGCTAGAGATTACAAAGGGTTAATACTAACACCAAAGCAAAACACGGCTGCAGAAAAATAACTAGATGCGTAATTATTCAAGAGCACTTTTTGGGAAAAACGTACATTACAGCCTGTTTCATAAATCATTCATATGAATGCTAGATTCTAGATTAGTTAAAACTTAACTTAAGATGTTATTTAATGAGCTAAAAACAAGTAAACAAAGAATGTAAATTTCTCGGTTCACTCTACAAATTCAACTGAGTTACTTTCTACTCTTTCAACCTATCGAATGATGAATATATTATGCAGAAATACGGTTGTAAAATTTAGAAAATTCTGTATATAATAAACTCAATGGAATTATTTTACTGTTCCAAAAGTCATAAGTATATTTAAAAATGAAAAAATCTATTATTTTGGAGGAAAATGAAATGGCAAAAGTATTAGTAGTGTATGATCAACCAACGAACAAAGAAGGATTTGATGGACATTATTTTGGTACCCACGTTCCTTTGGCTGAGAAATTACCTAATGTTAAGAGTGTTCAAGCCAATCGTGTATTGGGAGTCCAAAACAGCGATTTAAATCCATACTTAGTAGTTCAACTCGAATTTGAAAATGCAGAAGAGCTTAATCAAAACTTGGGTTCGCCGCAAGGACAAGAATTAACCGCAGACGTAAAAAATCTAATGGAGTTTTTAGCGAAGCCACCAGCTATTATCATCGTTGATTAAGATTTCTTCCGAATTGCTTTTTCCATAAAAGTTTAGGGAGACAGGTGTACTTCTGAAAATATAGGAAAAATCTAGGAGGGTTATAGAATGACAGTTAATGAGATTACGAAACAATTTCTTGATATGCTAAATGCGGGACCACCAATCACTTCATTTTCTCCAGTGGAAGCGCGAGCGGCAATTGATGCCATGCTTGAACTTCGATCAGAACCGGAAGCGGTTTCAAAAATTGAAGATCAAACGATTTCTGTGGATAATGGAGAAATTAACGTGAGAATTTATACTCCTGATGGGACTGGCCCATTCCGACTCTTTGTATACTATCATGGAGGAGGCTATGTCATAGGGAATTTGGAATTCGTTGACCATGGGTGCCGTTCAATTGCCAATGCTGGTAATTGTGTTGTCGTCTCCGCAGAATATCGTAAATCACCAGAATATAAGTTCCCCATTCCAGTAGAAGATTGCTATAAAGCTTTAGAATGGGTACATGCGAATGCTGCGCAACTGAATGGGGATCCTTCAAAAATCATCGTGGGTGGAGATAGCGCTGGAGGAAATTTATCGGCTGTAATGACACAATTGACAAAAGAGCGTAAAGGGCCAGCGATTGCAGCACAAGTCTTACTATACCCTGGGTCAGATTTAAATTTGGGTTATCAATCTGTACAGGAGTATGGGGAAGGGTATGGACTGGACGTGGAATTGATTAACTGGTTTGTGGACCATTATCTTAATCATCCATCGGAACGTGATCATCGATATGCTTCATCGATAATGGCTGAAGATTTAAGTAATTTACCGCCAGCGCTTGTCATTACAGCAGAGCTTGATCCCATTCGTGATCAAGGGAAAGCATATGCAAATCGACTTGAAGAAGCTGGTGTTCCTGTCCAATCTATTTGCATGGAAGGTCATATTCACGGTTACTTCAGCTACCCACCTTTTGCTGAAAGCATGAAGATTACAGCGAAGGATATCGGGCAGTTTGTGAACAATACCTTAGCTACATCGGTTTAAACCAAACGTACCTGGAATGAACGTTGTTGAGATCAATTGTATTTTCTTTAATAATGTTCTCGTTTATAAAATGAGGGGTCCGAGGCTGTAAAGCAAGGACCCTTTTTTTATTGTATAGGAAATTATAAAATTCTTAATCTGTGGATAAGTGTGTTGTAAAATAGAATTAAAAAAATCGGGAAGGAAACGGTACAGTGAAGAAGCAAGGTATTGTTAAACAAATTTTGAAGGATCACTTTGATGGATTTTGGAAGCTACACAATAACTTATTTCCAGAAAAACTACAAAAGGATATTCAAGAAACAGTGGAAAAAGCAATGCGTTGTGGATCTAGTGATACGGGATATGCAAAGTACGAGTGTTTAGGGTGTGAAGGGAATCCAGCCCCTGTTTTCGTATGTTTTACATGTAAGAGTCGTTTTTGTCACAGGTGTGGAAAGAAATATACAGATGAATGGACCGAAAAACAAGTGGAATGTATATTAGATGTCCCTCATCGTCATATGGTGTTCACTGTACCAAAAGAGCTTCGCCAGGTGTTCTTTAAAGATCGTAAAAAATTAAATGAGTTAGCTAAAGAAGTAGCACAAGTATTTGATTTTTGGTATAAGAAGAAAAATAAGAAAAGACAGTTAGAAGTTGGTGTCATAACTGGTATTCACACATTCGGAAGAGACCTGAAATTTAACCCACATATTCATGCATTGGTTACTGAGGGCGCAATTGATAAGGAGAAGGAATGGGTTCCAATTGATTTCATTCCTTATAATTATTTGAGAAAGTCTTGGCAAAAATTATTGATGGATTTAATGATGAAATGGTTTCCAAATCGAGCCGATGTTAAACAGTTAGTTGATCAGCTATACATACGGTACCCTCATGGCTTTTATGTGAATGCAGAAAAAAAGATGAAGAATGCGAAAGGAGCTGCCAAATATATCGGGAGATATTTAGCTAGACCAGCGATTGCCGAATATCGAATTGAAAAGTATGACTATAACTCTGTTCACTTTTGGTACGAAGATCATCAGACTGGCAAAAAGATCGATAAAAAAGTGTCTGTTTATCGGTTTATTTATGAGCTCATTCAACATATACCACCAAAACATTTTCGAATGGTAGGACGGTTTGGTCTGTACAGCCGTCGAAAAAATACGCAGTCAAAAAAGATTATAAATGTGTGGAACTTTATGCGTACGAAACAGATTGAATTTCTCTTTGAACAAAAGAGAAGAAAGAAAACATACCGTCAACGAATGATGGAAGCTTTTGAAACTGATCCTCTTCAATGTCCGCACTGTAAAGGGAAAATGGATCTAGTAGGAATATGGCATTCGGAGTATGGCTGGGTCTATCATTATATGGACGAAATTGAAATGATCAAACATTGGAGGAGAAGAAGTGATGAGCGAGAAAAAGCAGGATAAACAAAAGCTAGAAGAAGATGACTTATTTAAGGACATTGGAGACTGGCTTGACTTAAGTGAAAAAGAAGAGTTCATAATATTTAAGTGTATTGATTGTGGCTGTATCGATCAGGTTCCTGCGTTTATTATTGGTGAATTTTCCTATGATTTAGAAGAAGGGGAAGAAGTAGAATTAGAGTGTCCAGAATGTAACGGCACATTACGAGTAGCGAGTGAAAGTCCCGAAGTTAATGAGTAACTTCGGGACGTGATTAAGTCGCGTTAGCGATTTTGTTCTTATAGCTGACTTACATAACAATTTTGCAAAAGACCAGACCTTGCTTAGGAAAATGTAGAAACAAATTAAAATAGTAAAGGTGATCACGTGAATGTTAAACAATTACAATTACTGATTGATCAAACGATAAAGGACGTGTGGGTAAAAAATATATTTGAAGATTACCAATCATCCTACTTATTAAAAGAAGATACGTTAAAAAATGCTTTGTACTATCATCTGAGAAATCAACTTCAGAGTATCTTAGCTAAATACAATTTAAGAATTTTTACCGAGTTTCATTATAAAGGAGTGATTGCGGATTTGGCGATTGTCGTTTTAAATGGATTAGATGATCATACAGGTCACTTAAAAGATGAGGTAATAGATGTTTTAGCTATTATAGAAGTGAAGTACAAGCATGGTGGAAGTCTAGCACCTTTTGAGAACGACCTTGAAAAAGTAAATAATTACATAACAATTAAACCGATAGATCACTAGTAAAATAATAATTTTTTTAGGTAATCAGCGAAATAGCAATATGATAGCTATTGATATCATATTGCTATTTCTTGTTCTAAAGAAGGTTTAGCTATATAAAGGATAATTAACATTCTTAGAGTTTATTACCGTGAAAACAGGCTGGCTAAGACACTTTCAGGATTTGGAGTCATTACAGAAGTGTGTATAGCGAGTAGGATTGGAGCAATTGATTGAATATTTTAGTATTTATTTTGCAAGATGACGTCCTATCATTCCGTCTTGCAAAAATAAGTGTTGAGTTTGTCCACAATAAGTTAATTCGTTAACAAGATGAGGATATGTTTTTATAATATAATTGCGAATTCCCTTTATCTAGTAAAGGATAGCCCCTCATCATCTAACAGACAATGAAGGGCTAGTACAGGAATTAAATCTCTAACCGAAACGCCTTTACAATGATCCCATCATTGGCAGGTTCGAAATCGTCTTCTGGGATTCGGGTGAAGCCAAATTGTTCATATAATTTAATTGCATTTTTCATAAATTCCCCTGTATGTAAGCCGATGGAACGATGGCCTTTATTTTTCGTACGGTTAATGCATTCCTTGACTAGAGCAGATGCGACTCCTGTTCCACGGGCTGAAGGGGCTACAGCTAGCATTCGTATTTCATAGTGATTGAGTACATCACCAAATCCTTCGTATGCTTTTACTTTTGGGGGAAAAAGCACGACACTGCCCGCGATTTCTCCTTCGACTTCCGCGACGATGATTTCCGCTTCAGCTTGTAAATCGGCTTCTGAGAGGATCGATTGTTTTAACGCTTGCCAGTGGCCTTCAGGGAGTACACTGGCGTATTCTTCATAAGCTTGCACACGTTGCAGGCGGATGGTGGGTAATTCCTTTGATAGAGCATCACGTAGGATCATTATCTTCACTCCTTAGTGTCGATCAAAAATTTTTCTTTTTGATTACTTAAGCGTTCCCGGCCATGTGGAGTCGTCCAACCCGATAGGTCTGGACCCTTTGGCAGAATTTTGACATTCTCTTTATCTACAAAAATTGTAATGGACATATGATAATGCTTTTTAATCGAGTCAAAGTCGGTTGTGTCTCCGAAGCCTGTTGTTTGGTACAAGTCGCGAACGTAACCCCATAAATTCGGGAATTCTTTAATCAGGTTACGATTCGTATTAAATGCAGAATAATACGCTACGTCAAACCGAACTAATGTAGCATAAAAACGAATATCCGAGTCCGTTATATAATCTCCAAATAAGAAACGTTGGTTCGATAGACGTTGCTCCAATTCATCTAATCTCGCAAATAATTGATCATATGCTTGTTCGTATGCTTCTTGAGAGAGAGCAAATCCACACTTATATACACCATTATTAATGTCGTGAAAGATGACTTCGTTTAAAGCATCGATGTCTGCTCGTAATGATTCAGGATATAAATTCGGCGCATGTTCTTTATGAAACGGTTTCCAGACAGTTTCTAGATAATTTGTTAGTTTAAAATAATCGTTATTGACGACTCGATGATTGGTTACATCGACGATGACTGGAACAGTTGGTCTTCCGCTGTATTCAGGATCTGTTTTTTTATAAATTTCGCTCATATATTGAATGCCTAAAACAGGATCGACTCCATTTTCATCTAATGAAAACTCCCAATCTACTTGAGCAATCTTCGGACGAAGAGGGCTTGCGGTTCCTAGACTAATCACTTGATCAAGTCCCAGTAAACTTCGAACAATTACCGTACGGTGGGCCCAAGGGCAAGCGGGTGTCCATAATAAGCGATAACGATTCGCTTCAACAGGAAGTTCACCAGGGTTATTTCCAAAAGGGGTAGTAAATCTATTCGTTTGTCGATTAAAAGAACCGTCTGTTGAGATTTCATTCGCTTTTGCGCTAATCGTGCTCTTAAGACTGTCGTTTTGAATTGGATTCAATCGAATATCATCCTTTCATAAATAGGGTAGGTAGTCATACATAATCTTTACTGTATACCTAGTTTTCAACGTTAAATAAACTTTGATGCTGTACAATGCGATGGCCTGTTTGATATACATTGGCTTCGAGATTGGCCTGTTCGTAGGTAAAGAGCATGGCCAATTTTTTTAACAAGACATCCATATCGTTAGTCGGTTCGCTAGATTGTAGCATCTCGATGGCTTTTGTTAATACATCTAAGTGTTTCTGATAAAGTGGTCCAAAAGTGGCTTCATCCATCGAATCGTTCATCATCCGCTCATAGATGGCGTAAGCATAAATGAATTGAAGGATCCCTTTTTCCAAATCGGAATAATGCTTTAAGTTGGTTGATTCTACTAAATACGAAAGATATTCATGCCACCTGTTACCGATGGGTTGGGCACCATTGCGGACTAACAGATATTTTATACGTAAACCTTGGTAGAGCAATTGACTTTTCAGTTGTTCATCTTCGAGTGTTAAGATATTTTCTAGTAAATCGTTGAGATCTGTATTTTCATCCAATGTTGGAATGTGTTCAACAACTTTTTCATATAACTCTTTCGTATAGTTAACTTCTGTGTCTTTAACGGGCGTATATGTTTTTTCCATAATATCTAGTAGAGTTGTTTGATCAGGAGTTTTCTCGATCTCGCTGTGATGAATCCAGCGTAAATAAGAGTTACAAATTTCAAAAAGATGATAAAGTACTTCTCCACTCATATTCCTCTCTATGGATTGAGTTAGAACAAAACTTAATGTCAGGGCATGATCAGTTGTAACTTTTTGGTGATTAAGAGCAAATAATTTAGCTTGAAGTTCAGTTAAGTTAGTAACTGCTTCGACTATCTTTGTATAGAGCGCTATAGATTCTTGCTCATAAATGTTGGAGTACTCATTGTCACCAATATCGAAGAATGGTAAATTAAACCGCATTTCTGATATCCCATGCTTTAGATCATAACGCTTGAATAGCATTTTTAGATGAGTTAAGTGCACTTCATAGCTAGCCGCTAAAATGGGAATTGGGTAGTGATGGTTGACTATCTTTAAAAAATGTTCATAAATCTTTTCGCCTTCGTCCCAATCCATATCTTTGAAACACTTATTGATTCTACTATCAATCGCTTGCACCATTAAATAGCGGTGCTCAGGATATTTCGCCCATTCTTTAGTGAAGTTCTTCCAATCAATCATACGACTTCCAGCCATGTTCAAACCGATAATATGTTGCTTGTTTTTTTGATCAATGAAAGGTTTTACTAGTATTGCACGGTCCAAATTACGCTCTTTATCGTAGACGTATTCATTCGGAAATAGGGTGCCCATTATCATATCAAGAATTAACGTACGACCAATGGCTTCATAATTAGACGAAGTAATTACTGGTAGATAGGCTCCCTTTTTGATATCCTGATAAACGGATTGTTGCTCACCTTTGACTATATGCATCTCCATTAAATAATAGTCGAGTAGCTCAACACGTTCTTTTTTCTCATAGGGAAGGGCACCACGCATTAAAAGAATGAGTATGTCCATTTCTCGTTTCGACTCGACATAGGGATAGGTACGTTTAATAATGGAATGAATGTTTTGTATATACTCAGCCTTTTGTTTTGTAGTTTCCTTACATAGTAAGAACAACAGCATTTCCTTTTCTGTTAATTGCTGTTCAACAGGCTTGATAGCTATCGCATCCCACATATTTTGAAGCATGTCTAGGGCACTTTGAATTTGATCGTTTTGTAAAAATTGTTGTTTTATGCTTTGATGACGGATTTCGTATACATATGCATCATTTTCCCAGTATGACGTTAACCAACATTTCACATCTCGCATTAAGCCTAGTACTTTAAAGGTGGGACTTTCTAAAGTGAGTAAATAACTGATTTGTTCAAGAGTTAAAGCTTTAGGAGCTACTGCTAATAAAGCGAAGACTTGATACAAGATGTAACAATGCTTGTCTGTATATAGCTCATGCAGCATCTTTAAAAATTCATCCACGACCTCGTTGTAGGTGGTTAACTGATCTTGATTAAATTTTTGAACGAGCACGATGGGACGAGTATATAGAAAGCGATATTCTGTGACAGGTAATAGTTGAGTGCGAATGATTTGTTCGTCTTTATTGGTTTGTTTCTTTAAATACTTCTCTAATAATTCAATGTTATCAAGATGTTCTCTTGTAACTACGTATCGGTCATATGGTTTTTCTAGTGTAACTGTTGGACGTGACGTTACTAAAATGGAAAGATGATCTGATACTGCTTGTTTTATGGGTAAAAGCTTTTGCACCCACTGTAATTGATCAGGGGACAACTCATCTAATCCATCAAGGATGATTAGCAATTGTTCTTTGTCTGTATACTCAGCATAAATCTTTCGATAAAAGTCTAATAATGCTAATAGATTTTTTTCTGTTGGCTGATTGCGGAAGTGATCTGCAATTGGATAGAGCGGAATTTTGTGCTCTGCGCCTTGAACTTTCATCGATGTTAGCACATCAAATAAGGTATTTTTGAAGTAACTTTCAATATCTTGAATAAATGAGTTGAAATAAATCGTCCGAATCGTTGTCTGCGAAAAGCCTTCAGACTTAGGCACTTTATTCATTTTTCGTTCATCAATGGCATGAATGAACGTCGTTTTGCCCATTCCTTCTTCCATGATGAGGTGTTTTGTGAAGGATACATCGTTGTGTAGTAAGTGTTCTAGCCAATTGAAAAGATATTCTGGCTTCACAAAATCTTCTTTTAGCTCGGTTAGAAGCTGTTGTTCATATGCTTCACTAATAAAATCAAGTGGGATGTGTTGTGAACTATCAAGAACGCTTGATTGATGATTCGATTGAACAAACTTTCGATAATCTTTTTCTATATGTTTATGAGAACGGTAATATTTTTGCCCATTAGAGTAATCTAAATAGCCAATCAGTTTTTTATTAGAGTAAAAACTATCAAATAATAATAAGTGATCTGCCTCTTTCTCTAAATAAGCTTTTTCAAGTACTTGTTTTTTTGCTAACTGAATACCTACACCATTTTGCTGTAAGACATATTTTAGTTGTTGAAAAGCTTGTTGGATGTTTTTCTGGAGAAAGAAATTTTCTAAAATAGATAGGTATTTATGTAGTTTTTCTTTGAAATCTTCTTTTTCGGCATTCCCCAAAGCCCCATGGCCAATGTAATCATTACGCCATTTTACAATTTTATGCTCCTTATAAATCTTGCCAACCGTTTGTGCAATCGTTTCGATCGCTTCATGTTCAGACGATTTCGCATCTTGGTTTTTAAAGATGTTTGTAATTTTTTTCAAGGCTGTTTCCCAGTGCCCTAAAGATAGCACCTGAGAAAGTATATCGTGCATAAGTTGCTGTTGCTCATCATTTAGCTTCGACTTTTGTTGTTTTAATAGACTGACATAATATAAGACAGGATATTTGGCAATCACCTCAAAAACATCCTTTATTTGCAAAAAGACACCGTAAAGTTGATTTTCTTCAATCAGCTCATTTAAACGATGAAATTCGTGGAAAATGAGAGCTGGGTATACTTTTTGCAAATTTATGAAATCTGCAGAAAATGTAAAATGTATTGATTCTACTTGTAACTTTTGTACCTCATCAATTAGTTCCTTTAATGTTAATCCTTTTGCCGCAGCAAGTTGCTCAAGATGTTTCCGTAATTCCTGATCCAAATTTTTCAACTCCATTCATTGGTACAAATAAAAAATATAAGTTATTGGAATGTTTTTCCGACTTCTATTTTACTTTTTTTTGCAGTGAAATTAAACTATCAAAAGGTCAGATTTAATATCGAAATCTTCATTCTTGTTTCTATTTCTTCATAAATGACAGTAGGAGAGGTACAGGTTGCTTTTGCTAGACTATAGAGTACATAGAAAGGAGGGTTTCTTTTACCGTTTTCAATATCAATTATGTATCTTTCAGAAAGACCAGCATCATTAGTGAATTCTAGTCCACCAGTGGGAAGGCTTTCAGCAGTACTTGAAGCAGAACCATGTGGTTGGATAAAGGATAATTGTTTATCGTGGTAAGTTGTGCCAATAGCTTAATCAGAAATGATGCGAGATCCTGATAAAGAAAAATCAGCAAGAGTGATGCAAGAGATGCTGCAACTGAAGAAGATTGATATAGAAAAACTAAGGGAAGTATATAATCAATAAATAAAATATTAAATGTATTATTTCGTTTACTTGGAGAAAGAGTGAACCAAGGGGTCAAATAAATCTAGGGGTAAACCTTTGCTTTCGACAGAACTGATAGTGAAGTTTAATAAGCGAACAATAAGACATCCTATTGTCCGCTTAATGTAATGATTTCGACCATTTTCTTTTGATTTATACAACGCGTAGTCTGCCTTTTCATATAATTAATTTATAGATTCTCCAGTATCTTTAATTTCTTAATCTCATTTTCAGATCGTTAGGTGATTTCAATAATTCCTTGAATGGGAGAAGCCTTTTTGGATCATTCGTCGGGCTTTATCGATTTTCCCTTTGATTATTCCTTCCCATCTTTCCATTTTCCAACCCTTTTTCTAATCCTTTTCGTTCCCATGAAGTCATCAGTTCTATAATGTAATTTACCTCATTTTTTGGAATGTGTTTTAGTTGTACATGCAATGGACTTTCTTCGTTCCTTGATAATTTAGATTAGTTTTCAAAAATGCCTATCGGTAAGGTCGATCGGCGTAGTTTTCGTAGTGGCGACTAGAGTAGAAGAACATACAAAAGATTAAAAGTTTAATATCATTGTGACTATCCGAATATATTGGGCTTTACATAAAAGGAAGAATATGTATAATTAATGATATATAACATATGTTATATATCGAATGTTATTTAAGGGGTGCTATTTTTTTATGCCGCCAAAGAAGAAATTTTCACAAATTCAAATTATAGATGCAGCTTTTGAAATCGCAAAAGTAGAGGGCATTAGCCACATTACCATACGAAAGGTGGCTGACCGAATCGGAAGTTCCATAGCTCCAATTTACGTTAATTTCACAGATGTTGAGGACCTTAAAAAGGCAGTAATGAAAAAAATAGTGGAATTAAGCGAACAAAAGCTTAAAGAACAAAATTCGGGGAACCCCTTTAAAGATATTGGGATTGCTAGTCTTAAATTTGCCGAAGAATATCCTGATCTTGTGAGAGATTTAATAATGAATCCCAACGAGTATTTACAAGAATACGATCAAGAAATGGATTTTATCGCCCACATGAAACAGGATCCAGGCCTTCAGGGATTTACAGATGATGAATTGATGATGATCTTCGTAAAAATGAGAGCCTTTCAAATCGGTTTGACGATGATGGTTGCAAATCGACTAGTTCCAACGGAGTTTACGATGGATGAGATGATAGAACTTTCTGGAAGTGCTGCTGAAGACATTATAAGTGCGACCAGATTACGTAAAGCAAAGGAATAATGGATAATCATGCGAAGTTTGGTGTATTTTCATTTTTTGAGGAGGAGCAAGATGACTAAAAAAGTAGATGATGCATTCCTTCAACAGATCGTAAATCAAATGATTAAAAAGAAAAACAACTTTGGAGCGGTTTTGTGCGTTGAACAAGGAAATGACTTTTCTTGGGTAGGCAGTGCTGGGAACCTTAAAGATGATGATCCGTACTTTATTGCAAGTGTGACGAAATTATATGTGACAGCAGTCATTTTAAAATTAAAAACAGAGAAACAGCTGGATTTAGACGATTCAATATCGAACTATTTATCCGAAGATATCATCGGTGGACTTCATGTACTCGACGGAGTCGATTATTCAAAAGATATTACCATTAAACATTTAATCTCTAATACATCGGGACTACCCGATTATTTTGCCTATAAACAACCCAATGGAAAAACCGTAGCAGCTGAACTTTTCAAAGGGATCGATCGGAGCTGGAAGTTAGACGAAACATTGACGCTAGTGAAGCAATTAAAGCCAAAATTTAAGCCAGGACAAAGAAGCAAAGTCAATTATTCGGATACAAACTACCAACTTCTTGGAAGAATCATAGAAAACATAACAACGATGAGCATGAGAGATGTATTTCAAACGTTTATTTTTGACGAACTTGGCTTATCCAAAACGTATGTTTATTTCGATGTAAATGATACAAATCCCTCACCGATCTATTATAAATCCAAGAAACTCGATTTGCCTCATTATATGACTTCCATTACTCCTGAAGGGGGAATTGTTTCGACGGCGGACGAAGTGATGATATTTTTAAAGGCGTTTTTCAGTGGGTGTTTTTTTCAAAAAGAGGAGATTGAAATGTTAAAGCGGTGGAATAGGATTTATTTCCCTGGTCAATTTTACTTTGGTATTGGCCTCGAAAAGCTATGGACCCCTCGTTTCATCTCACCTTTTCGTCCTATACAAGAAGTATTAGGTTTCTGGGGGCAATCAGGTGCATTTGCCTTTTATAACCCCGAGCGAGATGTATACTTTACAGGAACAGTCAATCAATTGAGTGGTTTAGGTCATAGCGCGGCTTATCAAGCGATGATCCGTGTACTTAAAACTATTTCATAACTATACATTTTGATTCGATATACGGAATACATCAGTAACATTGATCATTTAAAGGTGAGTTGAAGCGCACAATGGTTTGCTGGAGCCATAGTTTCGCTATTGGAAAGAAATAAATCATCTTTGAAATTGTATGGAAGTAACTGAATGGTGAAAGTCTTGTGGAAACGCATATAAGGAAAACTAGAAATGGGGGATTTTTATGCAAACGAAATCGAAGGAAAAAATAATTAAGTCCATTGAACATTCATTTAGAAAAAAAGTGCAAAAAGATAAAAACCTAAAGAGTGCATGTTTACTCGTTCATTCGGAAACGAACGGCATTCACATAAATATCGCAGATGGTTTGATGGATACCAATCAGCCCGTTTATATGGCAAGCGTCGGGAAGCTGTTTACATCCGTTATCATTAGTATGTTATATGAAAATGGAAAATTAATGTATGATGATAAGATCACAAACTATTTGGAACCGTCACTGCTAGAAAAAATCCATGTATATAACGGAAAGAATTATACAGAACAAATTCAAATCAAACATCTACTAAAACATACATCTGGCTTACCTGATTTTTTTCATCAATTATTAAACCAACTTCTAAAAGATCACAACTTTAATTTGAGCCCTGAGGAGGCCATCACTTGGGCAAAAATTCATCAAAAACCTCATTTCCCTCCAGGTGATGGATTTAAATATTCCGATACTAACTATCATTTGTTAGGATTGATCATTGAAAAATTGACTCAATTACCTCTTCATGAAGCGATCCACCAATATATTTACGAGCCTCTCGAAATGACGCATTCATCATTCCTATTCGAATCTAATCCAATAGATAAAAAAACGTTACCAGTCGCAGATTTTTATGTAAATCATCACAATATCACTAATTTCAAAGGATATTCAGGGATCGACTATGCTGGGAGTGGAGTCGTATCTACAGGCGAAGATTTGTTAAAGTTTATGAAAGCATTAACTTCTCACCAATTAGTAAAAAAAGAAACGCTAGAGAAAATGAAGCGAGATAATGCAAAGTATGGTGTCGGAATTGACTATGGTTATGGAATGATGCAGTTTAAACCAGTGCCACTTCTCATGCCTAAAAAATTTACACTCTGGGGTCACGCTGGTATAACAGGGGCGTTTATGTTTTATCATCCGAAGCTGGATACCTATGTAATTGGTACGTTTAACGATTTTTCGTATGAAAGAAAAGGCGTCAAATTTATGTTAATGAACGTGATTAATCGGTTATAACGATAAAAACTATATTGGAATGGAGGGATGGAAGTGGGCATTGATTTTCATAGCAACAAAAACCGAGGTAGTTATACGAGTCGAAAGGCTGATAAGTTATGGGGCGATGCGATAACCCATCTTGTGCCGATCGAAGATATATCTGTTGCATTAGAAGTTGGGTGTGGTGGGGGAATATACTGTAAGGCACTTTCGGAGATGGGAGTCAATTTTGTTACGGGGGTAGATTTTTCAGATGCTATGCTTGAAGGTGCAAGAGAGAATTGTAAAGACTATCCAAATATTTCTTTTAAGAATGGAAGTGCTTTTCAAACAGGTGTAGAAAGTAACCATTATGATCTATTGCTTGAACGGGCATTGATTCACCATATCAACGACTTACGTTCGTGTTTCGCAGAAGGAAATCGAGTCTTAAAGGATGGTGGATATTATATTGTTCAAGACCGTACGCCTGAAGATTGCCTCTTAGTGGGTAGTGATCGTCATATTAGAGGGTATTTCTTTGAACTTTTTCCGAAACTAAAGGAAAAAGAGTTAAATCGCAGGCATAAGAGTCAATTGGTAATCGAAACGCTAAAGAAAGTTGGTTTTAATAACATTGAAGAAATGAAGTTATGGGAAACAAGAAAAGTGTACGATACGAAAGAGCAGTTGCTACAAGATTTAAGTGAAAGAACGGGAAGAAGTATTTTGCATGAACTAGATAATGTAGAATTAAATCGTTTAGTCAATCATATCGATCATTCTTTGCCAACAGATGGAAAGATCGTTGAAAGAGATCGATGGACGATTTGGAAGGCAGTTAAATGATGGTATTGGGATTTATAAGCAGGAATTTAAGTAGATAGTAACAAGGAGTTAGAAGATGCAAATTAGATTAGCAAAGGTAGAAGAATTGCAACGGGTGTTGGATATATTGAATGAGGTTACATTAGATTTGAAACAAAAAGGAATCAACCAATGGATTGAACCTTGGGATGAAAATAAAGTTTTAGATCAGATAAATAATCATTACATTTATGTTTTATTAAACAGTGAGGAAACCATCACAGGAACCTTTTGTTTATATGATATAGATAGGATCAAAGAGGTATCTGTTGGTGAAATAAGTAAATATCTATCTCAAATTGCTATTTTGCCAAAATATCAAGGTAGAAATTATGGTTCTAAAATCACACAATTTGCTTGTTCCTTAGTAAAAGAAATGAATCAAACGTTATATTTAGACTGTTGGGCTGGAAATGATAAGTTAAAAGAGTTCTATAGTAACAATGGATTTGAATATATCGGGGATTTTCCAGAAGAAGACTACTTGATCAGCATGTTTAAATATAATTAACTACCCAATAAATAGGGTATATTAGGTTTGATTTACTGAAATAAGAGCTCTAGAGTCCGCTTAAGTTAAAAAAAGCTAGTTTAATCATTAAGAAGTTTAAACAAATCCTGTATTCATTTGTACAGGATTTATTTTTTGTTAACGTATATCGATTTCATGTAAGAAATAAAATGAATATTCATCCGAAATAAATTTCTACATAGCCGTATTAACGATACCTTCAATGGATTATAGGCACCGATATCAGTAACAACTACCTAAAAGGAATCATATTTTGTTGAAGAGAGGAAACGGAATATCTGGTGTTTTTATATTTTTAAATCTAATCAAAAACTTCGTTCAACTCTCCAGTCAGGTGCTGGATTAACCTGATAATTAAATACAAAGGGGAAGAAAAATGCAAAATTATCAAAACCAATTTCAAAATTATCAAAACCAACTGCAAAATTTGGAAATGGATCAATACCAGGTTGGTGAGTTAATGCCTATGGATACTTATAGTCAAGATGAACGCCAATTAGGTCTGTTTGGAGGCGGAGGCTTCCATCGTTGTGGAGGTTTTCGTTGCTTCAGTTGCTTTAATTGTTTTAACTGTTTTAATTGCTTTAACTGCTTTAACTGCTTTAGATGTCATAACTGTTTTAGATGTCATAACTGTTTCCGCTGTTGGGGGAGTTAATCGTTCATTAAGAAAATTTAGTTATTTAATGAAAAAAAGTGTCCTTGCATGTCTAATCGCAGGGGCACTACTTTTTTAATTAATCATAAGGGACAAATAAAACTACATAAAATAGTAGTGCATATTTTGAATCGATTAGAAATAAGGAGGAGCTGAATGGCAAAAATTAACGCTTCCGCACGTCTGAAGGTAAAAAGAGATACATTTTATCTACCTGATCAAGAAGGTGGTGTGTATTTTAGAAATAACGAAAGCTCATTCCGAATAAAAGGAAATACCATCTATCTGTGGATTGAAACACTGATGCCAATGTTCAACGGGGAGCAAACATTAGGTGAATTGACAAAAGGACTAACAATCCCTTATAAGAAGAGAGTATATGAGATTGGAGAAACGTTGTACAAGAACGGGTTTGTACGAGATGTAAGTCAAGATCGTCCACACCAATTAAATCGTACAGTTCTTGAAAAATACTCTTCACAAATTGAATTTATTGAGAATTTTGGTGATTCTGGTGCGTACCACTTTCAAGAATACCGTCAAGCGAAAGTTCTAGCAGTCGGTGCAGGCTCCATTCTCGTTTCATTAGTTAGTGCATTAATCGAATCTGGACTTCCTAAGTTGCATTTTATGGTTACGGATTCAATACCTACTAATCGGACCCGGATTTATGAACTGGTGGAGAATGCCCAAAAAACTGATTCCGAGATTGAAGTAATGGAGGTCTCTTTTGAAAAAGGGAAGCAAAAAAGTTTTTGGGAACAAGTGGTGCAGGACTATGATGGGGTTCTTTATGTCTCGCAGAACGGAAATATAAATGAACTAAGGGAACTTAATTCCGTGTGTAAAGAGGAGAGGAAGGTATTTCTACCTGCCATATGTTTAGAGCAAGTTGGGCTATCAGGTCCAGTCGTTCATCCTGATTCAGATGGATGCTGGGAGTCTGCATGGCGTCGCCTCCATCAAGCTGCTGTTCATGCCGATCGACAGCCTACCAATTTTTCTTACACAACTGGATCGATTTTAGCCAATGTCCTTGTATTTGAATTTTTCAAGAAAGCTGTAGGAATTGCAGGGTCAACTCAAAGTAATCAAATTTACCTGCTGAATTTTGAAACATTAGAAGGAAACTGGTTATCATTCATCACACACCCGTTAGTTACCTCTACAACTAAAACGACCATGCTGATTGAAGACCTTAATTTAAGGATTAAACAGCAATTGAACAGAATTACCTCAACTAGTAACCTATTGGAATACTTTAGTAGATTAACTTCCGAAGAAATAGGAATTTTGCATTTATGGGAGGAAAGTAATTTGCCACAGCTTCCTCTGGCACAATGTTATGTTCAAGCAGTTAATCCGTTGACTTACGGACCAGCAGAGCTCCTTGAAAAAGTTGTTTGTGCAGGTTTTACACATGAGGAAGCAAAAAGACATGCTGGGCTGACTGGCATTGAAATGTATGTTACACAATTAATCGATGCACAAGTTAAGGGATTCTCAAGCCAGAATCATCATGTTGACTCAACCATACCAGAGGGTTTATTAGGCATTGGAGCAGGGGAAACAATCGAAGAGGCTGTATGTAGAGGGCTACAAAGATTTTTAGATGAAACATTAAAAGAAAGAAAGGTGGAACAACGGAATACGATTTTTGATTTGCAACCAGGTTCAATAGATGATAAACAATGCAGATTTTATATAGATGCGTTGACTACCTTACATGGTCCACTAATCATCGATGAAAAAGAGGATATACTAGGCTTCCCTGTTATAGGAGTAGGTTATAATGGTCGATGGTCCACTAAGGCAGGTTTAAATACAACGTTAGCATTACGAAATGCATTAGAACAAGCACTTTTGAATACTGAAAACGAGACGAATTCACTGGAAAGGCATGAAATGGAGCCAGCCAAATTTCTTGAAAAGAAGGAATCCAAACTCAAAATTCCTTCTTGTGATGAAATAACTCAATTTGAGCTATTACAATCTTCCATTCAGGTCCTAACAGAAAACAAGAAACGCTTATTCGTTTATGATCTTTCTATCGAACCTTTTTTAAAAGAGCAACTAGCAGGAGTTTTTGGCGTCCAAGTTCGAGGGGAGGAATCATAATGGCATCCTTAATTCTAATGGATGGAAAGGGGTTATTGGCAGATTTTGTCTATAATCAATTGTCCGGAAACATTCTCATAAAGCGTCAAAGTATATTAGAAGACTTTCCTGATGAAACAGAATTGGCTCTGGTGCTCCACGATTCTTGGCATCCAAAGGTTCATCAAAAAGCGGAAGAAAGATTCAGGGACGTTGGTATCCCTTGGCTTCGAGGTTTCATTTCGTTTGGGGAGGGAATCATTGGTCCCTTAGTACGCTCCGATACATCGGGATGTTCTTTCTGTGCTGACATGCGACGTATCATAGCGGGATCTGATCGTCAAGAAATGTGGAAGTTTCAAGGAAGAATGCCAGAAGAAGAAGCTATACTGCAAGATGCTTGGGCATCACAAATAGGTCTGTTTCAAATGGCAACTTTGATAAGTAATGAAGTGCGGCGGATTCTTCAAGGCGAATCCAGCAACATCGAAGAAAAAGTGTTCATTTTGAACCTGAGAACGTTATCGAACTCTCGTCACTTTTTCTTGCCTAATCCATCGTGCCCGATGTGCAGTTCATTACCCAATGATACATCAGAATTAGCTCAAATACGGTTAAAATCTAGTCCTAAAATCAATGGTGGCGGTTATCGCAGTCGTTCGATAGATGAATTAAAAACAGTGCTAGTCAAAGATTATCTTGATTATCGTACTGGGCTCATGAATGGGAAGATGCAGGATGTCAGGCTACCATTTGCTGATGTTTTAGTGAACATGCCGCTGTTTGGAGGAGATGAGGGAGTAGCAGGGAGATCTAATTCTTATGAAATGAGTGAGCTTACTGCTATTTTAGAAGGATTGGAAAGATATTGTGGGATCGAGCCTCGAGGAAAAAGGACAGTCGTTCATGATAGTTATCGTCATTTAGAAAATAAAGCACTAAATCCTACAAGTGTTGGTGTACATGAAAAGGATCAATATGAAAAGCCTCATTTTCCGTTTAAACCTTTTAATCCTGATGCCCCAATGAATTGGGTCTGGGGTTATTCTTTCTTACAAGAACGTCCTATTCTGATTCCAGAGTTACTTGCTTACTATAGTTTGGGCTGTGGGGAGGGCTTTATATACGAAACATCAAACGGATGTGCATTAGGGGGGACTTTAGAGGAAGCCATTTTCCATGCTATTATGGAGGTTGTCGAGCGGGATTCGTTCTTGTTAACCTGGTATGCGAGGCTCCCTCTTCCGCGGCTTGACCTTCGTTCAGCTAACGATATAGAATTACAGCTGATGGTCGACCGTATTTCTGAGGTTACAGGTTATGACCTTTATTTTTACAATTCGACGATGGAACATGAAATTTCAAGTGTTTGGGCAGTGGCAAAAAACAGAAGATCCAAGGGTGTAAACATTATTTGTGCAGCAGGTGCTAACCCTGATCCTGTAAGGGCTGTAAAAAGCACGATTTACGAGCTTGCAGGAATGATGTTTAGGGATGATGAAAAATTGGAGATAAACCGACAGAAATATAAAAGGATGCTTAAAGATCCGTTCGCAGTACGTACTATGGAGGACCATGGTATGCTATACGGTCTGCGAGAAGCAGAGGAACGACTAAATTTTTTGTTGGATAATCATCGACCTTTACGTACATTTGCTGAGGAATTTAAGGAACCACCAACCAATACTGATCTAAAAGATGATCTTCAGGATATCCTTCAGAGGTTCCGCCGTTTAAATCTTGATGTTATTGTGATTGACCAAACCACGCCTATAACCAAGCGCAATGGATTGTTCTGTGTAAAGGTATTGATTCCTGGTATGCTACCAATGACATTTGGACATCACCTCACCCGTGTAAAAGGGTTGGAGAGGGTACTTAGTGTACCCATGCAACTAGGGTTTGTGAAGAAACCGTTATTGTATGAACAGCTTAACCCATATCCCCATCCATTCCCATAATGGAAGAGTAGGAGGACAAAAGATTTGGAGCTTGATACATTTCTTCATCAACTACATTTTGACACGGATAAAATCTTTCCACCAGATTGGCAGGTAGATTGGGAAGGTGCACCACTTCCCTATAAATTATATCAGGAGGCATTACCTGAGATCGCGCTTACTTCAGAAGTACCCTTAACAATCAAAAAGAGAGAAAATGCTCTAAACCCTAGTCTTGAAGAGCTTGGTCATTTCTTATGGTATGTTTACGGTCTTACTCAATACTCTCAATCTATTTTACTTGATGGAACCGAGGAAAAGAATGTGAGCTTTACTCAATCTTTACGGAGATTTGTTCCCTCTGGCGGTGCCTTGTATCCTAATGAATTATATGTGTATGTAAATCTGGATGACGCTCCTAAAGGAATATATCATTATGATGTAGCGCACCATCGTCTTATTTTGTTACGAGAAGGAAATTACGATTTCTACTTATTTAGAAGTCTTGAAAATGGTCTTCCTATTTCGGATTGTTTTTGCACCGTTTTTGTCTCGACCGTTTTTTGGAAAAATTTTTATAAATACAATAATTTTTCCTACAGACTCCAAGGGTTAGACGCAGGTGTATTAATTGGGCAATTATTAGAAGTAGCCAATCGAATGGGGTTCTCTACACGGGTAAATTATCAATTTCTTGATCAGTCTATTAATCATTTGCTAGGGTTATCCGAACAGGAGGAAAGTGTATATGCGGTAATCCCATTAAGTATGAAACCTTCAATTACTTGTGTTGACAACGATCAAAAAAGAGAAGAAATGGTTTCTGCATCTGAATTGTGTCGGGAAGTTCCAGTGTTGAATCATGTTTCCTATAATCGTTCAAAGAGAGTCATTGATTATCCGATGCTGAGAAAACTTAATAAAGCTTCGATGTTTGAAACAACGCATTCATTTGTGAAAATCAAGAAAATTAGTTGTGAGAATCCTCCATTAGATAGGGAGATGGTATTGTTTCCATTTACGGACTGTTTTTCGTACGACCTCGCATCTGTTTGTAGGAAGCGGTATTCTCCCGATATTGATTTTATGTTAGGAAAAGTAAGCCAAACACAATTATCTACTCTTTTAAAAGAGACATTTTCTTTCTCGTATCAAAATGACATTGACGATACACAGGGCCAAGTTGAGACTCGTGTTTCTTTATATGGCAGTTTTTATAATGTAGAGGGAATTCCTAATGGTGCCTATTCTTATGAATATGGCACTCATGCACTTCGGAGAATAACAAAGGGGGATTACCGGGAGTTTTTACAATCTGGTTTAACCATGCCGAATGTAAATTTGTATCAAGTTCCACTCTGTTTTCATGTGGTTGGAGAAAAGGATCATCTCAAAGGGATATTAGGGTATAGAGGATATCGTATTCAACAGATGGAAGCGGGCATTCTTGTGCAACGGCTGCTCTTAGTGTCGAGTGCTTTAGGAATGGGGGGGCATCCGTTGTTAGGATTCGATGCGAACCAATGTGATGATCTCTATAGGATCAGATCGAAAGGAAAAACAAGCTTGATCCAAATTCCCGTCGGTTCATACCGTCCACGTGCCTGGTTAAGAGGGAGTTTACGTAGCTAAGTGGTAAGAGTAACACACTGTTTTTCGTGCAAAAATGGATTTTTACAGTATAGGATTTCATAGGTACTGAACTTGAGCAGGATCATTGATTCGATAGAATGGTAGATGCAGTTTTGACTTATGGGAAGATGATGTACGACGATAAAAGGGAATTAACTGATGAAGAAATTGATTATTTTTTCAGCAAAAATACGATAAGTACATGGTTGGGTTGTTAAGGAAAATTCACAATATGGAAAACCTTCAATAAACAGGATTGATATTGTTAAAGTATAAAAAGTAGGTGCAGAAGAAATCTTTCTGGACCTACTTTTTAGGTGGATTTATTAAATTTTTCTATACTAACACCAAACAATGATTTTAAAGGGTACTGTTTGGGCAGGGATGCTTTTAGTAGCAGGTCCGTAGATGACAATTAGGTTTCGGTTAGCGGGGTTATTTGTAAAAGGCTGTGCGTTGGTCAAAACGATTTCGGTATAAGGAGAGAGATTTAGTTTTAATTGGCCATCACGACTTACTAACTGTGAGTCAAAAAAATCAACTTTTACATTTTGATATGGGCTTTGTTTTACCATCACAAGGGCTTGGTATTGAGGTGGATAAATGAGCGGTACAGGTGCATCGCCATCATAATATCCCGTCACTTGGTCACCGATTCTTACGATTGCCTGGTTTACAAAATAGGTTGTCGGTGAAACGACGAAGTTCACAATTCCTCCCATTCCATCTTCTACAGACATGAATTTATAACAACCTGCACCTTCACCATTACCCCCAACGAAAAAATCTTGAATCGAAGTAAGTGTTCCTTGAAAAAACCTGAAGTTGACCATGCACATCCCCCTCATCATGTATAAACGTAACTGTCTGGGAGCTACAATGAAGTTTGGTGAAGGGATGCATTTGTATATTTGCGAGAACGTCTCCCAAAATAAATAATATGTTTAAAAAATTGAAAAAAGAACAAGAATTCGTTTATTAATAATCGTGTTACCCTTATTCATTTTTCAATCCACCTGCTGCTAACGGACCAGAATAGTTCATATTAGTCATAATCTTTGCCATTTCTTTGGGGACTCTTTACAAAGACTATGGAAGATGGTGTAAAGAGCTTGGAAAACTCACATAGTTCATATACTATGATTACTACTAGCTAGATGCAATTGAATCTCTTTCCACTTATTTAAAAGAACAAAAAGATATATATGTGAAGGAATTAATTGAAAACGAAAAAGGTATTAATTTACCTAGAATGAATACTGTAGCTATTGAAAAGGTCGAAAAAGGAATGTAATATAATGGTATGGATTTACTTGGTATAATTAACTATTCCCACAAACATATTTTAAATTTTTAGTGACATCAATTTTCAATTATATTTCGTTTCATTATAATAAAGCTTTCTAAATCTTGGGCCTTGCAAATGTTACTCTAATAAGGATATGTGTGTCTTACTAATCAAAGAAATCATTACAAAATGACAAGTTTTCTATGAACTATTTTAGTAATAATTGTGATAGTATTACTTATCACATGGGTTGAATTGCAAGGATTTTGTAATTCGTTTAAATTCTTTTTGTAAAAAATTTTACTTACATGTATTACATATAGAACTCATCACCTTAATTTTTATCTTACTCTAGCAAAGTAAAAAGTAGCTGAAAGAGTTTCCGCATTACTATCTAATGTACTTGTGGAATCGTTTTTTCAATAGATAGTTAGTTCCTAGTATAGAGCAATTGAAGTTAAGGGCTACGGTCAATAAATAACGTGACATATCTGAACAATATCTTTGTCTTACATTTTTGAAAGGAGGGACATGTTCTTGCCATATCGAGTAGTGAGTCAGTTTGATGATTTTTACAATTTGGAGAAAAGGCTTAAAGTAAATTGGGAGCGCTTTCATTCTGATGGAGTAATACCTAATTACCAAAGAGATATCGTCTTAACTTCTTGGGAACGTTGTATTCGAAACCAGATAGACCCTGTAAAAAATAATGGGAAAATCATCTCGTCTATACAAGAGAAGAAGGAACAAAATGAATACCTTATGAATATCTTTTTGCCTTTTTTGGATGAGATTTTTCAAAATTTTACTCATGATGATATGAGTATTGTCTTAACTGATCATGAAGGAATAATCATCGAAGAAAGGGCAAGTTTGAACACATTAAGGAAATTACAAAGTTATAATTTTCATATAGGCGCAGATTGGAGCGAGGAGGTTGCTGGAACTAATGCTATTGGAACTTCGTTAATAGAAAAAGTGCCAGTACAGATCTTTTCTTCTGAACATTTCTGTCAAAAATCGCATCCATGGGTCTGTTCAGCAGCACCGATAATTGACCCAGTTACAAAGCAAATCATAGGGGTATTGAACTTGACAGGAGGAAAAAATTTAGTAAAGGCACACGATATGGGGTTAGTAACAAATAAAGTACAAAAAATTCAACAAGGAATTGGCACTCACCTTATAAATAGCAATGTCTTTCAAATATACTCACTGCTAGAAACAATTAAAGATCCAGTTTTGATATTTGATATGAGTGGTAATATCCTACAACATAATGAAGCAGCACGATATTTATTTGGCGTAAATTTTGGTGAGCAGTTATCAAAAGTACTAGAAACCCCAATAAACCAAATGGATTTGAACAACAAACCGAAAAAATTCGTGCTAGACGACGTCAAAAAAGAAGGAGGAAATGAGTGGCGTATCACCATACAGCCTTATAAGTTGGGGACATACCTGTTAGGTGGGATGGCTACTTTTGAAAAAATTGCAAAAGATAAATCTGCCCAGGTTTCTTCAAAAGGGAATAGAACTAGATATGGGTTTGACCATATGTTGACAAATGAACCCTCAATGCTGCAACTAATTAAATTGGCTAAAAGAGCAGCATTTAGTGAAAATACAGTATTGATTGGCGGGGAAACTGGTACAGGTAAGGAGATTTTAGCCCAATCAATCCATGACTATGGTCCTCGTCAAAAGAAGCCTTTCGTTGGTGTTAATTGTGGAGCTATTCCTAGGGAGCTATTGGCAAGTGAATTGTTTGGATATGAAGGAGGTGCCTTTACTGGAGCTAAATCTCAAGGGAAAAAGGGGAAATTCCAGTTGGCTGACGGAGGATCAATTTTCCTAGATGAGATCGGTGACCTTCCTTTAGACGCTCAAGTTTATCTTCTTAGGGTACTTGAGGAACATACAGTCATACCAGTAGGTGGAATAGAGCCAGTGCCCATAGACGTAAGGGTAATTGCTGCTACCCATAAGGATTTAAAACAGGAAATTAGAAAAGGTAAATTTAGAGAAGATCTTTTTCACCGATTGAATGTTATTTCATTAACGATTTTACCCCTTAGAGAACGTCGAAATGATATATCTTTACTTATTGAATTTTTTCTAAAGGAGGCAAGTAAAGGAGTAAATTGTCCGCAGGTTGAGGAGGAAGTTTGGAGAGCTTTTCACACTTATTCTTGGCCAGGTAATATAAGACAATTAAAGAATGTAATAGAACAAGCAATTTTTCATACCGATGACGGGGTAATTACAAGAAAAGATATTCCTCAAGATTTACAAAGTGTAATAATGGGTTTACCTGTTCCAGAAACTGAGGCTTCTGTTCCTGGTCAGTGGAAAGGTCAATGGAAGAAAAAATTAAACCGGGAAAATTTAATTGATGTTATACAAAAGACTAATGGGAACATATCTGAAGTCGCTCGGTTTTACAATGTTTCAAGAATGACGATTTATCGAAAGCTCAAACAGTTCGGGTTGGAGTAAAAGTGTTAATGCCTCATCAAACTATCTGAGTAAATTTATCTCCTACTTGTAGTAACCATTTAATTATCCGAAAAATCAGAATAGTGTAACAAGTGTAACAAATGTAACAGCTGTAACAATTTGTAACTAGTGTAACTATATCTGTTTCAAATAATTGCTGGACAACAAAAAAAGCAATATAAACATAGGATATTGATAGTCTTTATGGCCATCAATATCCTTTTTTAAGTTGGCATGATTTTTGCATTTTAGGTTATAAGACCGAAAGGAGGTCAGTGCAGAAGTAAGGGGAAATGTGTTCAAAAAAATTAGGCATGGGAAGGAGAATTAAAATGGGGCTTTTAATTAACATTGACAATGGTGGAACTTTTACTGACGTTTGTGTCATGGATAAAGAACAAGTTATTCGTGCTAAGACATTGACGACACCATTTGATTTAACAAAATGTTTTACTGAAGTTTTAAAAGCGGCTTCTAAGGAAAAGTACGGACAGGAAAACTTACAGAGGATACTAGGAGAAACAGAATATATTCGATACTCTACAACTTCAGGAACTAATTCGATCGTACAGAAAAAGGGTCCTCGTTTAGGCTTGATTTTGAATGATGATGTGGATCGTTCGTTCCTTTTAGAAGGTAAAGAAGAGAAAGAAATGTTTGCAGCTATAGTAGGTGACAGAGTTGTAGGAATTAGTGTAAATGATGAGCAAAGCTTACTTGAAACGCAAGTCGTGGAGGTTGTTAACGATTTACTTTCAAAAGGTGCTACTCGACTTGTTGTTAGTCTAAGTGCGCCTTCTATGGTTGAAGATGAAAAGAAGGTTCGTAATATTATACTTAATAAATATCCCCGGCATCTATTGGGAGCAGTACCAGTCTTATTTTCACATGAAATGGTGGAAGATTATGATGACATAAAGCGAACATGGGGAGCACTTATTAATTCATTCTTACACCCTGGTATGGAGCGTTTCTTATATAATGCTGAAAATGTATTAAGGGAGTACCGTGCAAAAAATCCACTACTTATTTTCCATAATGATGGAAACTCGGCTCGTGTAGCTAAAACAAATGCGATTAAAACATATGGTTCAGGTCCACGGGGTGGCATGGAGGGGACTAAAGCGCTAGCGAAACATTATAATATCCCTACCTTATTGACACTTGATATTGGTGGAACGACTTCCGATATTGGGTTAGTAAAGAACGATAACATCCTTGAGGATTTGTATGGCGAAGTAGAAGGTATACCAACTTCCTTCCGTCTCAGTGATTTGATTAGTGTTGGTGCTGGAGGGAGCTCTATTATCCGTGTAGAAAATGGAAGAGTAGTAGTAGGACCAGAAAGTGTAGGAGCAGCTCCAGGTCCAGCGTGCTTCGGACGAGGAGGCCAACAACCTACTATTACAGATGCTTACCTACTAATGGGAATTTTAGATTCTAAGTCATATTTTGGTGGAAGTATGATGCTAGACCAATCACGGGCTAGTGCAGCAATCGAGGGGAAAATAGCTGAAGAGCTAGGGGTAAGTTTGGAAGAATCCTTGTTATCTATGGAAAAGGCTTACGAGCAAAAAATAGCTGAGGGGCTCTCAATCTATCAAGAAAATGAAGGTAAATCT
This sequence comes from Alkalihalobacterium alkalinitrilicum, assembly GCF_002019605.1. Taxonomy (NCBI): domain Bacteria; kingdom Bacillati; phylum Bacillota; class Bacilli; order Caryophanales; family Bacillaceae; genus Alkalihalobacterium; species Alkalihalobacterium alkalinitrilicum. The sequence goes on from NZ_KV917368.1 coordinate 908,521, forward strand.
GCTCTCCTTGCTTTTGGAGGAGCTGGTCCGATGAGTGCCTGCGGTGTCGCTCGTGAAGCTGGAATTGAAGAAGTTATCATACCACGCTTAGCAGCAGTGTTCAGTGCATATGGAATCAGTTTTAGTGACATTGCACATGAGTATCAAATTAGCTTAAAAGAACGAAAACCAGAAATTATTCAAGAAAAGGTCAACCAATTGAAAACAAGAGCAGAGCGAGATATGTTTGCTGAAGGATTTACACTTGCCGAGTGTAAAATAGATGTTTCAATTGGAGTAGTCTCCAATGGTGAACTTAAGCACATAGATATAGCTGACGCTGATGAATTATTTAAAGAGGACAAAGCCTATGATGATATTCAGGTATATCTAAAGGTCGTCAAACCGATAGCGCATGCAAAACTACAAACGAACGTAAAGTTAGAAGAAGAAAAACCTGAACTTGTAAGGCAGCAACGTATTCTGCTTCCTTCTGGCGAATGGCAAGAGGTACCTGTCTACAATTTTGAAAACATGGCGATTGGGTCTTGTGGAGTAGGTCCAGCATTAATTGAAGATGAATACTTTACTTGTCGTGTACTCGATGGTTGGACGTTTAGAGTAAATGAAAACTCTGATATCTTTATGAAGGATGAGAGGAGTAACCCAAATGAAAATTAAAATCACGGAATATTTGGAAATTAATTTAGAAGATGAAACTTGGTGTTGTAGTAAATGTAACCATAAGGTTGGACCAGCGCGCAAAAACTATAAGGAGGGACTCTTAGTTTATGCAAGAGACCCGCGAGAAGTACATCGTCCTATATTAAATCCAGATTTATATGAATATACATTTTCCCCAGACCCTAATTGGTTACAGATAGTCGAGTATTATTGTCCAGAGTGCTCCACTATGATGGAAGTTGAGTATTTGCCACCAGGACACCCACCGCAATATGATATGCAGTTTGATATCGATGCTTTGCAAGAGCGTTATAAAGGAAAAAGAGAGGGGTAAAACCATGAAAAGAATAAGTGTAGATATTGGGGGCACCTTTACCGACTGTTTTCTAGTTTGGGATGATTTCTACTTGGAAACCAAGGCATTAACAACTCACCATAATCTTGCAATAGGCTTTATGGAAGCCCTAGAACAGGGATGCAGTAAGTTAAATCTAGATGTTAGGACGGTCCTCTCTGAGGTCGATTCCGTACGATATGCCACCACTCTTGGAACGAACTCTTTAATTGAGCGAAAAGGTCCGCAAATTGGTCTTTTAACAACTGCTGGTTACGAACATTCTGTCCCGTTAAGCCGTGGACGTGGATATGGTGAAGGGCTTACTCCTTTAGAACAACAAGACCTTGCCGCTGCAAATCGTCCTGAACCACTTGTACCGATGAGGATGATAGCAGGGGTTAGAGAAAGAATCGATTATAAAGGTAAAATCGTTATGCAGCTTGATGAGGAGCATTTACGCAGACAGATTCGGCTACTAGTTGACCGCGGAGCACAAGCTTTAGTTGTGTCGCTAATGAATGCAGTTGTTAACCCAATAAACGAAAAAAGAGTAGAAGAAATTATTATGGAAGAGTATCCATCCAGTTTGCTGGGTGCGATGTCAGTAATTCTATCGCATCAAGTAGTTGGCCGTAAAGGGGAGTATGGGCGCACTACATCAGCAATCTTAGATGCTTATCTACATGACAAAATGTATTATGCCTTAAGCTCCCTGGAAATGACGTTGAAAGATTATGGTTATACAAAGCCGATGCTTGTCGTTCATAATACTGGCGGAATGGCCCAACTGAACTCAACACATGCACTTCAGACCATTCACTCTGGACCCACTTCAGGTATAAATGCAACTGAACATGTTGCAGAGAAATTCTCCACAGGTAAGGTAATTGCCATGGATATGGGTGGAACGAGCTGTGACATTGGTTTGGCTGTTGGTGGCGGAATTAGATTCTATGATTTCAACCCTACGATTGATCGTTGGCTAGTAAATCATCCAATGCTTCATTTAAAGATTATCGGCGCTGGTGGAGGATCTATTGCACGCTTTGATCAAATGTTCAACACGATTGAAGTGGGTCCACAAAGTGCTGGGTCAGATCCAGGACCAGCTTGCTATGATCGAGGTGGAATGGCTCCAACTGTAACAGATGCTGACCTGATTCTTGGATATCTAGATCCAGAATATTATGCAGAAGGAACTATTAAATTAAATCGTAAACGTGCAGAATTTGCAATACGCGAAAATATCAGCGATGAAATGGATATTTCCGTAGTTGAGGCTGCTATGCAAATAAAGAAAAAGGTAGATAGTAACATGGCTTATGCTATTTCACAAGAACTTGGTGTTAAGGGGTATGACACCAAAAATTTCACCCTTTTAGCTTACGGTGGAAATGGTCCGTTGCATAGTTGCGGGATTGCGAATGTACTAGGTATAGACCAAATTTTTGTCCCTCCATTTAGCCCGATTTTCTCAGCATTAGGTGCGGGAATTATGAACCAGTTGCATATCCATGAAAAGAATGTCTTTATGAATATTTACGACTCGAACACACGTAGCTTGTTGAACCAGTATGAAACATTCAATTCTACTGTCTCGGATCTGGAAGAGGCTGGTAGGGAAGATCTCCTTCGTCAGGGTATGTCAGAAGAGGATATTCAATTTCGCCTAGAGCTAGATATGCGTTATGGGAATCAGGTGGCTGAGACATCTGTTATTAGCCCAACTAATCGACTGAATAATGTGGAAGATGTTTTTAATCTCATTGCTAAGTTCGATGAAAACTATGGTGAGCGATTTGGTCGGGGGAGTCAATCTCCAGAAGCTGGGATACGGATTAATACGATCCGTGTAACTTCTTATGTTTCCCTTGATTCCATTGAGTTCGAACAAGGAAAATCCTATCAGAAGAGTGAGTCAGTACCAGTAAGGGAGCGACCTTGCTACTATGTCGGTTTTCCGAATCCGATTATGACAAAAGTTTACAATGCAGATGATATTGAATGCGGAGCAGTTATTGAAGGTCCAGCACTGATTGAATCTCCACGTACTTCTTACTTAATTGAACCAGAGTGGAGTTTGGCCATGGGGCCACAAAGGTCAGCTTGGATTACACATAAACGGGTTGGTTCTGGCGTTCAAGGGCGATTAAACAAGGTTCAAACTCAACGATAAAGGAGTGAAGGTTGAATGGAACAATCACAACGCGAAAAAGAGTTAGTGGATAAGTTTTTAGAGGATACCACCTTATTTCTAGGTCCAGACCCAGAGATTATATATGATCACGGAATGGCACCAATAACGGAAGTTGAGGAAGAAGCTATTGCAAATGCTTCAGATGCAACAATTAGTGTAGTGCGTAGTAAATTACAGGCCGCTTCCATGGAAGCATTTGAAATGTTAGAACAAATTGGAGCAGCACCTGGAGCGAAATGGGGGGATCTAATAACGGGCTTTTATACAGCGGAGGGTGATCTCTCACTGGCCTCAGGTGGAGTATTAGTTTTCTCCACTACCGCTCAATTTGCGGTAAAGTTCACTCGTAAATACTGGGTAGATGAACCTACTGTGGGAGTACATCCAGGGGATGCCTTTATGCATAATGACGCTCGCTATGGAGGGGTTCATAATGCTGACCACAGCATTATGCTTCCAATTTTCCACGAAGGCAAACTAGTTGCATGGGCAGTTGCTGTCGTACATGAAGGTGAAAACGGAGCTGTTGAGCCAGGTGGTATACCATCTGCTGCAGAATCGAAATTTATGGAAGGGTTAGTACTCTCCCCGATTAAGGTTGCAGAAGATTATACGCTAAAAAAAGATTTAGTTACTTTTATGCAGAATTCCGTGAGGGAACCTAAACTTCAACTACAGGATATGAAGGCAAAGCTCCACGCAACTATTCGGATGAAACAGCGGATTGAAGAAGCAATGGAGGAATTTGGAGTTGATGCGGTAATCGCGACTCTGCGTAAAACTCTTGATGATACAGATGCAGAAGTAAGACGTAGAATTTCCAAGTGGCAAGATGGTACTGTGAGAACCATGGCAGTGATGGACGGGACCTTACGCGAAAACATCCTCATTAAGTCCCAACTAGAACTAACCAAAAAAGGCGATGAACTTCACTTTAACGTCAGTGGTTCGGCTGCCGAATTTGCTAACCGTCCTAATAATACTACAATTACAGGTTATAAAGGATTGATGGCTCAACTATTCCTACAGTTTATCTGGCCTGATTTACCACGTAACCAGGCTGTCATTGCGCCAATGAAGTTTACCGTAACATATAAATCGATTTATGATTCTTCTTATGAAGCACCTAACGCTCAAAGTATGATGACTTACTTCCCGATGTTTTCAGCTGCTCAGCACGCCCTTGCTAAATTCATGTATAGTTCACCAGAACAGCATACGAAAGTGGTGGCACCTTGGTACAACATGATCGCTACGTTCATTTATGGAGGAACTACCCAGAACGGTGAAATAGTGGGGAACATTGGGACAGATTTAAATGCTATGCCTGGAGGAGCAAGAGTAGATAAAGATGGGGAGCATGCTATTGCTCCAATATTTGCGGCAATGGCAGAACAAGGAGAGCAAGAATTAATAGAAGAGGAAATCCCTATGATGCATTTATCACGCAGACTCCTTAAAGATAACCAAGGCTTTGGGAAGTTCCGAGGAGGGCAAGGTTATCAGATTATTACAGCCGTAAAAGACAGTCCATTATGGGGGCTGATGTCTACAACAATTGGTTCTAAATATCCGACTGTAAGCGGTTTATTTGGTGGATATGGTTGTCCAGCCTATCCACTAGCAAAGGTGAAAGGAATTAACGCATTTAAGATTATGGAAGAAAACCCTGAATTATTCCAGTACACAATGGAAGAAATCATGAATGAACAGCCGTTTGAGGGGGCTGAGTATACTACTCACCATCGTGGACTTCAATATGAAATTGTTAACGAAGGCGAAATTTATATGCTCTCCCAAGGTGCTGGTGGTGGTTACGGAGATGTATTGGATCGTGATCCGAATCTAGTGATAAAAGACTTAGAAGACGGTTTAATTTCAGAATATGTGGCTAAAAACATCTATCATGTTGCTTATGATGAGAGTTCTTTTATTTTAAATAAAGAAGAGACAGAAGAACGACGTCGAGTGGAAAGAGAAGCACGTAAAAAGCGAGGCGTTCCTTTTGGAGAGTTTGCTAAGCAATGGGTCACTGAAGAACCTTCTGAAAACCTACCTTGGTTTGGGTGTTGGGGAGACCCTGAAATTGTTTATGGAGGTTCACCAGAAGTAAAAATGACTGCCGATACTTTACAACCAGTTACTCTTCCAGATCCTAAAGATGTTCGGATTAAGCAGTTGGAAGCTCAACTAAATCAATTGGGAAGTAAATAGGAGGGAGACCATGACAAGTCCAGTCCAAACATTGTTTAAGGCACCTCGTGGTATTTGGCTAGATTATATTGACTATGCTAAGCAACTATTTTCATCTAGTAACCAAAATATTTTTCAGAATTCTGCCCTCCTTATCTCGACTTACAGTCAAGCACAAGGGTTGCTTAAATCTGACGTTATCCATTTATCTGTCGATCAGATTTACAGTGCATGGATTGACACTCATCCAGAGGATGTAAAATCATGGTATGGAAAGAGACTGACATTTGCTTTAAAGAAATTGTTAGCGATGGAGGAGCCTCGAAATATTTTGGTTGATATGATAAATGGATTGGCCCAACTGAATAGAGATGCTAAACCTTTTGCGTTAAACATAGGTTCCCCACAATATTGGCTGCAAAAGATGAGTGGGATTATTCGACCAAATGAGGAACAAGTGATAGGAAACGAGGATATTGACAGCGCAGCAATGTATCTATCAGACTTTTTACGCGCATTTTCAACATCTGGAATATCTGCAATTGTCATTCAAGAGGTAAACGACCCTTCAGTTGGTCTACAGGAGGCCCTTGAGCTTTATCAACCAGTCCTGAATTTGGCTAAACATTACCAATGGGCTACAGGACTTTCCTTACCAGATGCTTCAAGCAGATGGGAAGGTTATGAAACGCAGGTGGATTTTACTCTTTTTGGTGGTGAAAGCATCAGTTGCTTGCAATCCTTACAGAGTAAAAGTACGACAATTGGCGGAGGATTAAACGAGGACTTCTGGAACCGTAAAGAGAATTTAGATAAAAAGAGTATTCCACAAGGTGTTTTGTTTGGCAAAATACCACAAAATGCAAATCCAGAAACAGTGCTCGAACTCTTAAACCAGATTCGTCAACTAGTAAGGTAGTAATAATATAAATCAATTGATAACCTCGCAGCTATACAGAGCTGCGAGGTAATCTTCTTAAATCTTCATATTATAAATAATTAATAAAAGGTGGAGTAGATATGCTCGAGACAACATTAGGTGAGTTGTTTGATAAAGCTGTGAGCCAATACTCAGACAAAATTGCGATAAAAGATCCTAATCGAAGTATCACGTATGCTTCTTTAGGAGAAGAGGTAAACCAGTGTTCCAATGCCCTTTTACATATGGGTATTGAACCAGGTGATAGGATTGCTCTTTGGACAAAGAATTGTATTGAATATGTTGTTTGTGAGTTTGCAATTTCCAAAATTGGCGCTGTTCGTGTCCCGTTAAATACTTTTTTAAGTGAACAAGAAGTACAGTATAGATTAGAAGATTCTGAGGTTAAAGCAGTAATTTGCGAGTACGAATATGTTAATAGTGTTATAAATATCGTTGAACAGATTAGTATAAATCCTTTAGTAATTCATCTCGGTGATAGTGGAGATAGTAGCTTAAGAAGTCTCCAAAATTTGTCTACTGTAGAAAAACCCGCAATAGAAGTTAAATGTGATGATTTAGCTGCAATAATGTATACAGGGGGAACGACTGGACGTTCTAAAGGGGTTATGCACACCCATAAATCAACCATATCCCTAATGTATAGTGAAATAGTAGAATTTGAGCTTGAACGAGGTGTGACTATGCTGCACGTAGCTCCACTGCCACATGCAGCAGGTTTTCTAATCCTCCCTGGTCTATTACGTGGCGGGACACACATTATAGACTACGGCTTCAACGCTGAATCATTTTGTAAAAAAGTTGAGCAGGAACGGGTAACCTTTGCATTTCTAGTTCCGACGATGATATATAACTTGTTGGATTTTCCAGATCTACATCAATATAACCTTTCGAGTTTAAAAACTCTTTTTTATGGAGCAGCCCCCATGGCACCAGCAAGAATTGAGCAGGCATTAAAAACTTGGGGTCCTATTTTATTACAAGGCTATTCACAGATGGAGGTAGCTAATCAAACTACGATACTAACTAAGGCGGACCACCAGATTGGTCCTGAAGAAGAACCAAAGCGCCTTGCATCCTGCGGTCGCCCAGTGATTATGTCGAAAGTAAAAATAGTAGACGAAAAAGGTAATGAAGTTCCACAAGGGGAATTTGGAGAAATAATTACCCGTGGACCACACTTGATGCAAGGGTATTGGCGAAAGGAAGAGGAGACACAAAAAACGATACGTAATGGATGGCTTTATACAGGGGATATGGCTTATCAGGATGAAGAAGGTTACTTCTATATGGTGGATCGTAAAAAAGATATGGTAATTAGTGGCGGGTTCAACATTTATACAACAGTAGTCGAGAAAGTTTTGTTTGAACATCCGAGCGTACGTCAAGCTACGGTAATCGGGGTCCCTGATGAGAATTGGGGAGAAGCGGTTAAAGCAGTGGTTGTAACAGATAGCCTAATAAGTGAAGAGGAACTTTTGAGTTTTTGTAAAAGCCGCCTAGCTAAATACGAGGTGCCCAAATCAATAGATTTTATCGATTCACTACCTGTCACTGCATATGGAAAGATTGACAAAAAAGCCTTGAGAGCTCCATATTGGGCAAATCAAGCTCGACAAGTAAATTAAGAGGGAGGTATAAAAGTTAATGCGAAAAGTTGTAGTTCAAGGAGTTGGTATGACTCGATTTGGAAAACATTTAAATCGGAGTCTGAAGGATTTGACAAATGAAGCATTGCAAGGAGCGATGCTGGATGCAGGTGTTAACTTGTCAGGAATAGAAGCTGCATATATCGGAAATGCGATGGCTGGTATTATTTCAGGCCAAGAGTGTATCCGAGGTCAAGTAATGTTATCCGGATCTGGATTGGAAGGAATCCCTATGTTTAATGTAGAAAATGCATGCGCTAGTGGTTCTTCCGCATTTCATATGGCGTGGATGGCAGTTGCCTCAGGAATGTATGATATGGTACTCGCTATAGGTGCAGAAAAGATGAATCACCCAGACCGTTCTAGGGCATTTAGAGCACTGCAAGGGGCAGTAGATGTCGAGGATATGGAAAGGAATTCTGAGAAGAGTGAGAACCGTGATAATCAGAGTTTATTCATGGATTATTACGCAGCGGAAGCACGTGAACATATGAGTAGATTCGGCACAAGTATTGAAACAATAGCAAAAATAGTGGTAAAAAATAGCCGTAATGGAAGCTTAAATAGTCGTGCGCAATATCAAATACCACAAACCTTAGATGCCGTCCTCAATTCTCGGACTATTAGCGATCCTTTAAGATTATTAATGTGCTCTCCAGTTAGTGATGGTGCAGCAGCAGCTATTATCTGCAGTGAAAAAGCTGCGAAAAAGTTGACGAATCAGCCAATATTTGTAGCTGGATCTGTCGTCTTATCGGGCAATGCGAGTGATTATAAAGGTGCTTCTAGTACGGAAAGGGCGGCTGCTAAAGCGTATGAGATAGCGGGAGTTCAACCTTCCGATATACAAATAGCAGAAGTTCATGATGCTGCAGCCCCTGGGGAAATTTGGGCTTATGAACACTTAGGAATTTGTTCTCCTGGAGAAGGAGGGAGATTATTGGAATCTGGTGCTACAGAAATTGGTGGACGGATACCAGTTAATCCTAGTGGAGGTTTAATATCCAAAGGGCATCCTGTGGGAGCAACTGGACTGGCACAAATAGCAGAAGTAGTTTGGCAATTAAGAGGTCAAGCAGAAAGCAGACAGATTCCAACTAGGCCTAGATTAGGGATAACACAGAACGCTGGAGGGTTACTGCATGGTGGAAATGCCGCGGTAGCGATTAACATATTATCCTCTTAATTAAATAGGGAAGAAGCTTCTAACTCTAGTGAGCAAAACAACCGCCTATAGGGAGAAGCTCTCTATCTTAAAACATTTAAGTGATATGGAACTGAAAATAACCTCTTTAAAGATTGCTACTGAAGACCTTAATGGCCACTACAGGAAACATTAAGATTGGAATTATGGCCTTTCCGCTTGCAGTTAATAATATCAAAAAACCATTTAGCCTTATCCCATGAGCTAAATGGTTTTTTACTAGTTAAATACCTTTCCTTCTGTTGAGTGTTTCAATTAAAGTAAAGTACCGTTAGGCTTTCGGATAACCGTTGGATCGGTTGGTTGACCAAGTCTAGTTTTTTCTCGACGCGGTGAAGTAGGCATAGGGTCACGACCACATGGAAGCCAAATTCACTTAAAAGCGGTAGCCACGAATCAATCTTGAAATCCTACACTCTCGTACGAAACTAGTGGAAAAGGAAGAGGGAAGACCTCCTCCTTTTCCGCTAGTTTAACAGTGATATTTACTTTACTTATTTATAATTATCCAGCGTGGTAATGGATTAAGGGATCTTACGTGTATATAACAATACGTTCGCTACTATAGCCGATTTAGGTTTAACGACAGCTGCCATTTGGTAAATTGGTCCTCTTGTTATGGAGTAGGTCGAGTTTTAAAAGAAAATGACCCTATCCCAAAAGCTTAATCTAATAGAAGACAATTACATTGTTGACTTCTATTTAGAAGATACCATATTTGTTTTCTTTTAATAAATTTTATTACTGTCTGTTTTTACTCTAATCATATGTAGAAAGAATACTAGCATATTTTTAACCGATCATGAGTACTGGAAAAAGATAAAGAGTGAATGAAAATGCAAAATCATTATTTAAACCTAACGAAAAAACAACAGGATCAATTCGGGCTTTAAAGGAAGAATTGGGAGTTGAGCTCATTCCTTTTCCTAAAAATTAAGACCCATAGCAAGGGGAGTATTATGAGCTGTTTGAGGACGATAGGATTTAACACAAATATTATATTATGTATTTATATTAATGAAAGATGTTCATATATTAGTTGGTATGGCAGGTTTAATTTTATTTTGCTTTTATACTTTTTTAAGTAGTATAGGGGTAATTAAGAGTTTACACGTTAGGAAAGTGTTATAGGGTGAACTGACTTATCTTATAATGTACCTAATATTGGAGATGTATTTTTTGTACAGATTGACGAACATTTTAGAATTTAATATATGGCTTACTCAAGTTAAAGGAAAGAAAATAACTAGGGATTATTTTCCACTTAAAAAAGATTGTAAAATTAAATTGAACATGATATATTATTTCTTGTCGCTTCTCAGACAACAAACGCACGATGGATTAATTAATTTTACTCTCAACTATTTACTTTACCAAAAATTAGTTGTTGATGAGATGAAGTCTTCGTGTTAAGATTAAATTCCTGTCGCTGAGATGACAGATTAAAAAGTTCTTTGAAAACTGAACAAAAAGCCAAGCGAAATAAAGAGATACATGATATCTCGTCAATGTTTTAAAAACGTCACAGTGATGATGACCTTCGATTAAGAACGCGAACGTCCTGCTCCTGCGATTACTCGTCGCAAATTGATGCGAAGAAGTATTTCGAGTAGAATTTGTTCGCAACATCGAAGCCAGCACATCCTGTGCAAGTGAGCTTATATCAAGCTATTTTCAATTTATTGGAGAGTTTGATCCTGGCTCAGGACGAACGCTGGCGGCGTGCCTAATACATGCAAGTCGAGCGAACCTTTCAAGAGCTTGCTCTTGAAAGGTTAGCGGCGGACGGGTGAGTAACACGTGGGCAACCTGCCCTGTAGACTGGGATAACTTCGGGAAACCGGAGCTAATACTGGATAATCAATGACACCACATGGTGTCATTGTAAAAGTTGGGATTTCTAACACTACGGGATGGGCCCGCGGCGCATTAGCTAGTTGGTGAGGTAATGGCTCACCAAGGCGACGATGCGTAGCCGACCTGAGAGGGTGATCGGCCACACTGGGACTGAGACACGGCCCAGACTCCTACGGGAGGCAGCAGTAGGGAATCTTCCGCAATGGACGAAAGTCTGACGGAGCAACGCCGCGTGAGTGATGAAGGCCTTCGGGTCGTAAAGCTCTGTTGTTAGGGAAGAACAAGTACCGTTCGAATAGGGCGGTACCTTGACGGTACCTAACCAGAAAGCCACGGCTAACTACGTGCCAGCAGCCGCGGTAATACGTAGGTGGCAAGCGTTGTCCGGAATTATTGGGCGTAAAGCGCGCGCAGGCGGTCTTTTAAGTCTGATGTGAAAGCCCACGGCTCAACCGTGGAGGGTCATTGGAAACTGGAAGACTTGAGTACAGAAGAGGAGAGTGGAATTCCACGTGTAGCGGTGAAATGCGTAGAGATGTGGAGGAACACCAGTGGCGAAGGCGACTCTCTGGTCTGTAACTGACGCTGAGGCGCGAAAGCGTGGGGAGCAAACAGGATTAGATACCCTGGTAGTCCACGCCGTAAACGATGAGTGCTAGGTGTTAGGGGTTTCGATGCCCTTAGTGCCGAAGTTAACACATTAAGCACTCCGCCTGGGGAGTACGGCCGCAAGGCTGAAACTCAAAGGAATTGACGGGGGCCCGCACAAGCGGTGGAGCATGTGGTTTAATTCGAAGCAACGCGAAGAACCTTACCAGGTCTTGACATCCCTTGAACCCTCTAGAGATAGAGTTTTCCCCTTCGGGGGACAAGGTGACAGGTGGTGCATGGTTGTCGTCAGCTCGTGTCGTGAGATGTTGGGTTAAGTCCCGCAACGAGCGCAACCCTTGATCTTAGTTGCCAGCATTTAGTTGGGCACTCTAAGGTGACTGCCGGTGACAAACCGGAGGAAGGTGGGGATGACGTCAAATCATCATGCCCCTTATGACCTGGGCTACACACGTGCTACAATGGATGGTACAAAGGGCAGCGAAACCGCGAGGTCGAGCCAATCCCATAAAACCATTCTCAGTTCGGATTGTAGGCTGCAACTCGCCTACATGAAGCCGGAATCGCTAGTAATCGCGGATCAGCATGCCGCGGTGAATACGTTCCCGGGCCTTGTACACACCGCCCGTCACACCACGAGAGTTTGTAACACCCGAAGTCGGTGGGGTAACCTTTTGGAGCCAGCCGCCTAAGGTGGGACAGATGATTGGGGTGAAGTCGTAACAAGGTAGCCGTATCGGAAGGTGCGGCTGGATCACCTCCTTTCTATGGAGTATTTACTCTAGTCGATGCATACTTCGAGTATGTACGCTTTGGTCTTTTTTGTTCAGTTTTGAGAGAACTCAAAACTCTCTGATTTACTTTTTGCATCTGTGTCTACGAGCAACGCTTCGAAGTAAGCTTCCTCGATGCAAGGCTGCAAGAAGTATAACTTAGATGACTGTTCAAGTTGTAATTGAAGTCAGTTGCCTTGTTCAGTTTTGAAAGAATTTACTTCTTTCAATTGATATATTTCTAAATTAAGTGACGAATTAGAAGCAAGGAGTACGAGGCGGCAAGCTCACGAGTAGCGGAATGTACGTTTAAAGTGTACATGAGCAACGCAGAGAGCGCAGCCAACGAAGTAATCCGCCGCTTATCATTCGTCAGTGGTTCTTTGAAAACTGGATAATGACTAGAAATGACATCAAGATTTCACTGGGTTGCACATTGTGTAACCAAGAGTAACTTGAGTCGTCAAGAATTCAACAACCTTTATAGATTTAAGAGACAAATTAGAAGCAAGGAGTACGAGGTGGCAAGTTCTCAAGTAGCAGAATGTACGTTTAAAGTGTACATGAGCAACGCAGAGAGCGCAGTCAACGAAGTAATCCGCCGCTTATCATTTGTCGAATGGTTAAGTTAGAAAGGGCGCACGGTGAATGCCTTGGCACTAGGAGCCGAAGAAGGACGCGACGAACAGCGAAATGCCTCGGGGAGCTGTAAGTAAGCTTTGATCCGGGGATATCCGAATGGGGGAACCCACCATCCGTAATGGGATGGTACCCATACCTGAATACATAGGGTATGAGGAGGCAGACCTGGGGAACTGAAACATCTAAGTACCCAGAGGAAGAGAAAGCAAATGCGATTTCCTGAGTAGCGGCGAGCGAAACGGAATTAGCCCAAACCAAGAGGCTTGCCTCTTGGGGTTGTAGGACGTCTCACATGGAGTAAGAAAAGACGATCATAGGCGAAGCGGTCTGGAAAGACCCGTCAGAGAAGGTAACAACCCTGTAGCCAAAATGATCGTCTCTCCGAGACGGATCCTGAGTACGGCGGGACACGTGAAACCCCGTCGGAAGCAGGGAGGACCATCTCCCAAGGCTAAATACTCCCTAGTGACCGATAGTGAACCAGTACCGTGAGGGAAAGGTGAAAAGCACCCCGGAAGGGGAGTGAAAGAGATCCTGAAACCGTGTGCCTACAAGTAGTCAGAGCCCATTTACGGGTGATGGCGTGCCTTTTGTAGAATGAACCGGCGAGTTACGATCCCGTGCAAGGTTAAGCTGATAAGGCGGAGCCGCAGCGAAAGCGAGTCTGAATAGGGCGAATAAGTACGTGGTCGTAGACCCGAAACCGTGTGATCTACCCATGTCCAGGGTGAAGTTCAGGTAACACTGAATGGAGGCCCGAACCCACGCATGTTGAAAAATGCGGGGATGAGGTGTGGGTAGGGGTGAAATGCCAATCGAACTCGGAAATAGCTGGTTCTCCCCGAAATAGCTTTAGGGCTAGCCTCGAGGGAAGAGTATTGGAGGTAGAGCACTGATTGGGCTAGGGGTCCCCACAGGATTACCGAACTCAGTCAAACTCCGAATGCCAAATACTTATCCTCGGGAGTCAGACTGCGAGTGCTAAGATCCGTAGTCAAGAGGGAAACAGCCCAGACCGTCAGCTAAGGTCCCCAAGTATACGTTAAGTGGTAAAGGATGTGGAGTTGCCCAGACAACCAGGATGTTGGCTTAGAAGCAGCCACCATTTAAAGAGTGCGTAATAGCTCACTGGTCGAGTGACTCTGCGCCGAAAATGTACCGGGGCTAAACGTATCACCGAAGCTACGGCTTGTCCTTACGGACAGGGGTAGGGGAGCGTTCTAAGTGCAGCGAAGTCAGACCGGAAGGACTGGTGGAGCGCTTAGAAGTGAGAATGCCGGTATGAGTAGCGAAAAGAGGGGTGAGAATCCCCTCCGTCGAAAGCCTAAGGTTTCCTGAGGAAGGCTCGTCCGCTCAGGGTAAGTCGGGACCTAAGCCGAGGCCGAAAGGCGTAGGCGATGGACAACAGGTTGAAATTCCTGTACCACCTCCTCACCGTTTGAGCAATGGGGGGACGCAGTAAGGTAGGGTAAGCGCGCTGATGGATGCGCGTCTAAGCAGTTAGGCTGGTAAGTAGGCAAATCCGCTTACCATAAAGGCTGAGCTGTGATAGCGAGGGAAATTAAGTACCGAAGTTCCTGATCCTACACTGCCAAGAAAAGCCTCTAGCGAGGTGAGAGGTGCCCGTACCGCAAACCGACACAGGTAGGCGGGAAGAGAATTCTAAGACGCTCGGGAGAACTCTCGTTAAGGAACTCGGCAAAATGACCCCGTAACTTCGGGAGAAGGGGTGCTCTGTTAGGGTGTATGCCCGAGAGAGCCGCAGTGAATAGGTCCAAGCGACTGTTTAGCAAAAACACAGGTCTCTGCGAAGCCGCAAGGCGAAGTATAGGGGCTGACACCTGCCCGGTGCTGGAAGGTTAAGGGGAGTGGTTAGGCGCAAGCCGAAGCTGTGAACCGAAGCCCCAGTAAACGGCGGCCGTAACTATAACGGTCCTAAGGTAGCGAAATTCCTTGTCGGGTAAGTTCCGACCCGCACGAATGGTGTAACGACTTGGACACTGTCTCAACGAGAGACCCGGTGAAATTATATTACCTGTGAAGATGCAGGTTACCCGCGACAGGACGGAAAGACCCCATGGAGCTTTACTGTAGCTTGATATTGGATTTTGGTACAGCTTGTACAGGATAGGTAGGAGCCTTGGAAGCGTGAGCGCCAGCTTACGTGGAGGCGTCGGTGGGATACTACCCTGGCTGTATTGAAGTTCTAACCTCGAACCGTGATCCGGTTCAGGGACAGTGTCAGGTGGGCAGTTTGACTGGGGCGGTCGCCTCCTAAACAGTAACGGAGGCGCCCAAAGGTTCCCTCAGAATGGTTGGAAATCATTCGTAGAGTGCAAAGGCATAAGGGAGCTTGACTGCGAGACCTACAAGTCGAGCAGGGACGAAAGTCGGGCTTAGTGATCCGGTGGTTCCGCATGGAAGGGCCATCGCTCAACGGATAAAAGCTACCCTGGGGATAACAGGCTTATCTCCCCCAAGAGTCCACATCGACGGGGAGGTTTGGCACCTCGATGTCGGCTCATCGCATCCTGGGGCTGAAGTAGGTCCCAAGGGTTGGGCTGTTCGCCCATTAAAGCGGTACGCGAGCTGGGTTCAGAACGTCGTGAGACAGTTCGGTCCCTATCCGTCGTGGGCGTAGGAAATTTGAGAGGAGCTGTCCTTAGTACGAGAGGACCGGGATGGACACACCGCTGGTGTACCAGTTGTTCCGCCAGGAGCATAGCTGGGTAGCTACGTGTGGACGGGATAAGCGCTGAAAGCATCTAAGCGTGAAGCCCCCCTCAAGATGAGATTTCCCATTACGTTAAGTAAGTAAGACCCCTTAGAGATGATGAGGTTGATAGGTCTCGGGTGGAAGCGTGGCGACACGTGGAGCTGAGAGATACTAATCGGTCGAGGGCTTATCCAAATAGAAAAGCTGAAATGCCTTGGTCAGATTTGCCGTGCATTGAAGCTTTAGAAGGCGAAGTGGTGACACTTCAACTGAAGAAGCGAAATGACACAAAAATCTATGCATTGAAGCTAGACAAACATAAAGCGTTGACATTCTTCTAGTACATTATCCAGTTTTGAGAGAATGACTCTCAATCATAAGCATCGTATAAATGCGAAGCTTATCAAAATTTTAAAAAGGATTTTCAGAAGCAAGAAGTTCGAGGAAGTGAAATTCTGAGGAGTGGAGCGTTTCAAGACATACGTGAACACCGAAAGAATTGAGACTGACGAAGAAATTCGCCGCTTATCAAAATCCGTCTAGTCTAGTGGCGATAGCGAAGAGGTCACACCCGTTCCCATGCCGAACACGGAAGTTAAGCTCTTCAGCGCCGATGGTAGTTGGGGGCTTCCCCCTGTGAGAGTAGGACGTCGCTAGGCACCAGGCACAATCCATGTGGGTTGTGCTTTTTTGTATGTAAACGATAAGTAAGCTTAAGAGCTTTTAACTCGAAGAGGCAACATCTGCGGTGGGCAAGCCTATGGAATCTATATGAGAGAACAGAGAAGCAAGGCATCATGTCCCTTGTGAGAGGAAACCTTTCTTTACGTAGAACGATATGAATGCTACAAAAGACAAAGAGAGGATTAAGATGTTAGCAATGGTTTTATTGAAGGGGTATTATTACAACATCACAAGTTTTACAAGGAAAGACCACTTATCGTGTAATAGGTGGTCTTTCAACGTAGTTTGGAAAACTAAGCAAGGTTAGAGTACTTTTTTTGAGGACTTATTAATTATTGTTATTGTTGTTGCGGTTGTTGATGTTGTCAACGTTATTATCACGAGCTAATTCAACGTTAGCATTATCAACGTTTAATTCTTGGTCATTATTATTGTTGTTATTGTTGTTGCGGTTATTATTACGATTGTTTAAGTTGTTGTTGTTGTTGTTGTTTGTCATTTTTAACACCTCCCGAAAATTAATGTACCCTTTTAATACTGAGATATTCACCTCAAAGTATAATTGTAAATTAAAACTTACTCCAATAAACTTTCTTAATGTCAACAAATATGTCTTTTTCTTAAAAAAATCTTCAGTTGCTTCAGTTGACTGTAACACTTTAGAAGTGACAGCTCATCATTCGACTCAAATATTAGAGGAAGGGAATTTTATAATTTAAATACTCTCATACAACAAGGTAAAAAGAGAAAATTGGTAAAAGTATAAGAAAAAATATTTAAGAAATAATATCAACGTATTACATATTACGGAGGTGTCCTCATGTTCTTTAACGTAAAAGAATTACAATACACAGCAAAACCTAGTAAACCTGATCTGTCTATGCAAAAAAGCTTCAGGAGGTGTTAGGAGGCCAGTTTGGTGAAATATCAGTAATGATGCAATATCTATTTCAAGGATGGAACTGCCACGCAGAAAAAAAGTATCGTGATATGTTGCTGGATATTGGTACTGAAGAAATGGCGCATGTTGAGATGCTTGCTACAATGATTGCCCAACTTTTAGATAATGCACCTGTTGAAGAGCAAGAGGAGGCAGCGAAAGATCCGATCATTGCAAGTGTTATGGGTGGTATGAACACTCAACATGCAATCGTAAACGGATTAGGCGCTAGTCCTAACGATAGTACAGGATACCCATGGACGGCTCGGTACACTATTGCTAGTGGGAATTTGTTAGCCGATTTTAGAGCCAACTTAAATGCCGAATCACAAGGTAGGCTTCAAGTCGTTCGTTTATATGAGATGACTGATGATCCTGGGGTAAGAGACATGCTTTCTTTCCTTATTGCCCGTGACAGCTACCATCAAAATCAGTGGGCAGCCGCCATTTCAGAGTTAGAAGAGAAGGAAGGCTTAGTTGTTCCTAGTACGTTTAACAGACAATATGAGAAATCAGATGTTGCCTATACTTTTATGAATTGTTCAGAAGGGACGGAAAGCCTACAAGGACGTTGGGCATCTGGTACCTCTATGGATGGGTTAGGAATGTTCAAGTATGAAGAGAAGCCAGTCGGCACAGGACAAGCACCTGAATTATCTCCTGCCCCTGGTTATATTCATGGAACACCCAACAAAACACCTTAAATAATCTAACATTGTACCGATTGAAATACTAGAGCCAAGACATAGTAAAGCTTAGATATACAAGATAAAATAAAGGTAAAATTATCGACTTTAATTTTATCAGCTAGAGTCCAATAACATCAAAAAACCATTTAGCCTCATCCAATGAGCTAAATGGTTCTTCGCTAGTTAAATACTTTTCTTCTGTTCAGTGTTTCGATTAAAGTAAAGTGGCGCAAGGCTTTCGGGTAACCGTTGGATCGATTGGTTGACCATGTCTAGTTTTTTCTCGACACGATGAAGTAGGTAAAGGGTCACAACCACAGGGAAGCCAAACTCACTTAAAAGCGGTAGCCACAATTCCATCTTTAACTCCTCCTTTTTAATGAAACTATGAAAAAGGAAGAGGGAAGACCTCCTCCTTTTCCACCATTATGGTTGATTAGAATTCAATAACTTCTACAGTGCGGTCAACGACACGTGCGCTCTTTTTTTCCACTAAGTTCCCACCTGCAGATGTAAATGCATTTTGTGCGATGATCTCATCCATAGCCGTAGCAATGGCGGCTGGATCAACAGGATACACAGGGTTTTCTAAAGAAATTGTTACTGTTTTGGCTTGCTCATTTTCAAATACGAGTTCTAGTCTTTTCGTCATCGTAAGTCCTCCTTTCTACACGATTTTCATAGAATTATGCTTCAAGATTATACGTGTTACTTCGCTCGATCTTTTGCGGTGTCCAAGCTTGAAGTTGTGTTAGTGCATCGGCAACAGCTTTTAACTGTTCGTTTGATGCACCAGTCTTAATGTTGTTAAAACTCTTCGTTTTCAAGATCGGCTCACCAATTTGGTTGATCCCTGTTTCGAATACAATCACTAAGCGAGAATTAGTAAGCATGTTCTCACCCCCTTTCACTATGTAAATATGAGTAAAGGTGAGAAAAACACATATGGAGTTGAAAAATTTTTTTGAAACCATCGCTTTAATGAAGTTCGCGATAATTAAGCCTTCATTTCAAGATAGAAGAGACAATCATACCAAAAGCAAGTGTGATGTTAAAATCGAACCCTTATGTATTAATATATCCCGATGAATATACGGAGCATGAGATACCTGATATTATCAAAGGGTTTTATTATGACACTCTTTTATCTTAAACCTTTTCTTCAAAGATTTAATTAACATAAAGAACAGAAAGATGTAGAAAAAGAAAAGTTGCTTATTGAGAGCTTAATTTAATAAAGAATTTGAAAATAAGTTGACTTCAACAATTAATTTAATCATAATATTTGACAAAAGCAATTAAATTTAAGGGGTGACTATTTTGTCAAATATTTCAAAGGAAGAAAGAATAAATGCTGTTCGCCATTTTAATCGTTTTATGACAAAACAAATTGGTGCTTTGCGAGAGAGCTTATTACATAGCCCTTACTCACTGACAGAATCTAGGATAATATTTGAAATTGCTAACAACAATAACCTTACAGCTTCAAATTTAATTCACGATTTGGGATTGGATGCAGGTTATGTAAGTCGTATATTAGCTCGATTTGAAGAGAAAGGTATTATACAGAAAGAGCGTTCTACTAGAGATGCTAGGCAACTAATTCTAAAACTTACGCTTGAAGGAGTAAAAGCATTTTCTCAGCTCAATGAACGTTCAAACAATGAAATAGCTGAACTCATTGGAGAATTGTCGGAAAGTGAACAACAACAATTAATTAATGCTCTGAAAACAGTTGAAGGTTTGCTTATTAAGAAGAAAAGTCTTAAATTTTCAGGACCATATTTCCTTCGTCAACACGAACCTGGTGATATGGGGTGGGTTGTTCACAAACACGGTATCTTATATTCACAGGAATATGGATGGGATGTGAATTTTGAATCACTTGTTTCACAAATTGTAGCTGATTTTATAGATAACTATAATCCAAAACGTGAACGTTGCTGGATTGCCGAAATGAATGGAGAAATTGTGGGTTCTATTTTTGTTGTTGAAGGAAGTGAAGACACAGCTAAACTCCGTTTACTAATAGTAGACCCAAAGGCTCGAGGATTAGGTCTCGGTTCACAATTAGTTGAAGAATGTATTAACTTTTCTAGAAGGGTTGGATATAAGAAACTCGTCTTATGGACAAATAGTGTCCTTAAAGAAGCTCGGCATATTTATCAGAAAAAAGGATTTACACTTGTGGATGAAGAAAAACATCATAGTTTTGGGAAGGATTTAGTTGGAGAAACGTGGGAGTTGTCGCTTTAGAAACAAATTCAAGTCGCCATCATTAAACGTTAAGGTGCAAGAATTAAAGATGGAGGTTTTTGCGGTACACTTTATTCTTATTTCAAAGTCAGTTTGTGAAAGATTGGAGCTTTAGTTTAATAATCTAAATGATTAAAAGACGATAATATACATTTTTTGTATATTATCGTCTTTTTTATATAAAAACTCATACATAGTTTAATTTCAAGATACATCATTCATAAGTTAGTAGTTCATACATGTATAAAAGGAAGTTATCTACCATCGAAAAATCATACATATGAACGTTGTCTGATTAATTTTTATTATATTTATGCAATCATGGGCTTGTCTTTTTATCTGAAAATTGCTAAAATTTACTACTAACAAATTCTGATATACTAAATGTAAGTTTTCTTTTTAATATATTAAAAAAATTGAATTTGAGAAATGATTTATTATATTCTCTATTATAACAAAAAAGAAATAAAGTAATAAAAATATAAAGGTTACTTGCTTTGTTAATAGTAGAGCTAACTTTTAAACAGGAGAAATTACAAATGATGAAAAATAATCACAAAACTTTAACAGCCCGTCAAAAGCAAGCACTGAAAACAAGAAAAGCATTACTTGATAGTGCTTTAAGGTTGTTTAAAGAAAAGGGTTTCGATGAAGTACATGTTGAGGAAATTGCTAAGGAAGCTGGAACTTCTAAGGGATCTTTTTATACTTATTTCAAATCAAAAGATGCTGTAATTTTAGAACAATATAAAGATATCGATGAAACGTATTTAAGTGTATATCATAAATTACCTAAAGACATGTTAGCTACTGAAAAAATTCGTGTTATTCTTTCTGAAGGTATTAATATATTTATAGATTTAGGTTTTGAATTTGTAACCATCGTTGCCAAAAGTCAATTAGATCCGAAAACGACCCCTTATATATTTACTGGTGACCGAACGGTTAATCAGCTAATCTTGCAGATAGTAACAGAAGGTCAAGCCCGAGGAGAAATAAGGGATGATATGACTAATGAGGAAGTAGCTGAGATGATCTTATGCTTTTATCGTGGGATATATATTGAGTGGTGCTATTTTAGCGGAAACTTTGATATATTAAGTAAAGGTAATCAATATATTGATTTTTTTATAGATATTATTGCGAATAAAGATAAGGACGTATAGTAACGCGATCGGAAAAGGCGATTACTATAGGTTACGGTACACCTATAAGTATTAATTTTAACAAGAAATTAACAGCATACATCGTGCATAAAAACGCTCATATTTTAGTATATGAGCGTTTTTGCGTGTCCTTAATCTTTTTTGCGAATGACTTCACCTCTCCTTTTTGTCGGATAAAGACCAATGCCTTGATTAGTTTTCATCAACAAGGATAAACAGGAGATTTCAATGGTGTTAAAAAAACGTCAACATTCATTCAAAAAAGGGTTGCGTTCGATCATCAAAAGGTACTAAAATTAATTTTCAGAAAACGATCGTTCAAAATTTAAAAAAATATTTGATTTTTTGGAATGGTATATTTATAATAATACTAACTCAAGTCATTGAATCGAGTTAACGAAATTTTAATTTTAGTTTTTGCTATTAGTAAATTTGTATTGGGGGAGCTAAAGTGGAACTCATGATGCCAAAGGGTGATTATGAAAAAAAAGGGTATTGGAGAAACGAAAATATTTTTACATATTTAATGGATGCTTACTTAAGTAACCCGAAACGTATAGCAGTTGAGGATGGTTTTGTCTCTTATACGTATGAAGAACTTTATGATAAGTCAGTAAAACTTGCATTCTATTTAAAAAAAATTGGTGTTGAGAAGGGCGATGTTGTTTCGTTCCAATTACCAAATTGGTCAGAAAGTTTAATTATTCATTATGCTGTAGCGATGATCGGTGCAGTATGTAATCCCATCATTCCTATTTATCGAAAAAAAGAAGTGCAATATATATTAAATCAATCCCGAACAAAAGTTCTAATCGTCCCAAACACATTCCGCAAATTTGATTATTTACAGATGATTAGAGAATTACAAGATGAATTAAATGGATTACAAAAAGTAGTGATTTTGGATAAGTATTCAGATCAACCTGATCTAAATGAGAAAGGTGAAGTTTTCTTCGAAGAATGTGTTAGTCATAACTTAGGCCTTCATTCCAATGTTGAACCTGTGACGGAAAAGGATCCTTTCTTACTGATGTACACCTCAGGAACAACGTCAAATCCTAAAGGTGCGGTACATACACATAATACATTGATCCATGAAAATCATTCCGTGATTTCTTTGTATCAGTTAAGCGAAAATGACAACGTTTTCATGCCGTCACCCGTGACACATATTGCAGGATTTATTAATGGCCTTGAGTTACCTATCATGCTTCAAGCGACATTAATTTTACAAGATGTTTGGGAACCAAGAGCAGCCGTGGAAAAAATCGTTGCAGGAAATTGTACGTTTTTACTTGGTGCTACACCATTCCTACAAGGGATCTACGATGTTGTGAAAGAAACCAATCAAGAAATCCCATTGAAATACATCCTTTGCGGCGGAGCCGATGTACCACCAGAATTAGTCATTAATAGTAGTAAACTATTAAACTGTTTCGTCACACGTGTGTACGGTTCAACGGAATATCCGACTTTTACCTTATGCGGCCCAACTGATACCTTTGATAAGACCGCTTATACAGATGGTCGAGCATTGGAAGGATCTGCATCGCTAATTCTTGACGATAATATGGAAGCTCTATCTGTCAACGAAGTTGGAGAGTTAGCTGTCAAAGGCCCAGAGATGTTTTTAGGGTATTTGCAATCCGAGTTTAATGAAGACTCTTTTTATGATGAATATTTTCTGACGGGAGATTTAGCTTCCATCGATGAAGACGGATATATTCAAATTATTGGAAGAAAGAAAGACATCATTATCCGTGGTGGAGAAAACATCTCTGTGAAAGAAGTAGAGGAACTCCTTTATGAGCATGAAAGTGTCAATCAAGTTGCAGTGGTGGCCATGCCCGACGAGAAAATGGGTGAAAAGGCTTGTGCTTATATCAAGCTAAATAAATACACAAACCTAGATTTGGAAACGATGAAAGACTATTTACTTCGTAAAGGTGTAGCTATTCAAAAGGTTCCTGAACGTCTTGAAATTATTGCAGAAATGCCGATGACGACGAGCGGAAAAATCCAAAAGTTTGTCCTGAGAGAGGATATTAAGAAAAAGCTTACCGTGTAAAATAAAATTTAAATGGGGTGACGTTGTCAATGAATGGCTTAGTAAAACAAGGAGATCGTCTCCAATTATTGGATGTCGAAGAACCAAGGTGTCACGATAATGGGGTAAAAGTAGAGATTAAGTTTACTGGCATTTGCGGGACTGATCTTCACATTCACCATAATGAGTTTGAAGTAACCGATTCGATTATTATCGGCCACGAGATGTCAGGTGTAGTTGTAGAAGTTGGTAAAGATGTAAAAACGATTAGCGTTGGTGACCGCGTTGCCGTTTTACCATCGAATGTGCATACGTGTCAAAACTGTGAGTATTGTGACAAAGGTTTATATACACTTTGTCCTGAAAGACAAGGAATGGGACTCCATGTGAATGGCGGGTTTGCCAAGTACGTAGTTGCTAGAGAGGACATGTGTTATAAACTGCCAGACCATATCTCCTATGAGGTTGCTGCGATGTCTGAGCCATTGGCCGTTGTCACACAGCCGATTGAAGAATTAGGTTCAATTACAAAAGATGATGTAGTCTTAGTATCAGGGCCGGGACCGATTGGATTATTGGCGGTATATGTTTTAGTGAAGAAGGGCTGTAAAGTATTAGTAGCAGGAACGAAACAAGATCAAGAGCGTTTGAATATCGCAAAAGAAATTGGCTGTGCTAGAACAACTGATGTATTAACGGAAGATTTACAGGCGGTTGTAAAATAGGAAACTGCTGGCCTTGGTGTCCATTTCGTTGTTGAATGCTCAGGTAGTGCCAACGCGGTCAGAAGCGGACTGGATGTATTGAAAAAAACAGGGACATTTCTTCAGGTCGGCCTAATCGGGAAAGAGATTACCGTTGATATAGATACGGTGTTATACAAGCAACTCGTCATCAAAGGTTCGATGGGACATGGGCTAGCTACGTGGGATAAAGTGATGGAAATCTTAAATTCGTCAGGCGAAGATTTAGAGAAAATTATCACGCATCGCTATCCTCTAAGTCGCTGGGAGGAAGCGTTTAAGATTTGCGAAGCTAGAGATGGAGCTAAAGTGTTAATCTACAATGATTAAATTGAACTACCTTTAAAAAGTAAAACTACGCTATTAATTAACTGAAGATTTAGATGTTTCTAAACATTGGAGGAGATAGGTGAATGGAATTTGGTGTTAAAGGAAAAGTCGCACTAGTGACGGGTGCAGGTGGCGGAATCGGTGGTAGCATAGCTCAGTATCTAAATCAAGAAAATGCGTTTGTCTATTTAATAGATAGAGATGAAAAGGGACTTAATGATGTTCTAAACAATTTACCTAATCAGGAATTAGCGAAAGTCATTCCATTAGATATAACTGATTATAACGCAGTTAAGACAGTAATAGATGATATTGCATTAAATCATGCAACTCCAGAAATTGTTGTTAATGCTGCTGGTATAGCGGGATTAAATACACCTATTTTTCAATTAGAAGAAGAGGATTTTAATAGAATAGTTAAGGTTAATTTGAACGGAACGTATAATATCATCCGCCACGCCTCGTTACACATGGTCGAATTAGGACGAGGTAAAATTATTAATATCGCTTCAATGGCAGGTGTAGCAGGCTCAAATTTATTTCAGTCACATTACGCCGCATCAAAAGGTGGAGTCATTTCATTGACACGATCAGTCGCTAAGGAGTTGGGACCAAAAGGAATAAATGTGAACGCGATTGCACCTGGAGTCATTGAAACCCAAATGATCGCTGGAATGAAAAGTGAAGCGAAACAGGATTATTTTTCAAAAATTCCACTTCAAAGAATTGGAAATCCTGAAGATGTTGGAAAAGTAGCATTATTTTTAGCATCGGATTTGAGTATTTATATGACGGGGCAAATTTTGAATGTAGATGGCGGAATTGTCATGGCGTAATGGCTTTTATAATGAAAGGAGTTGTAACCTTTGAGCAAAAACATAACAAAAGAATTTAAGCTCGATCTCTATGAAAAACTATATTTATCAAGACGTTTTGAGGATGAATTGCAAGGGTTGTTTGCTGACAACAAGGTTGTTGGATGGATTCATTCTAATAAAGGACATGAGGCTATTGGTGTTTCACTTGCAATGGCGATGAATGAAAATGATTATTTAGTTCCACACCATCGTGACCGCCCTGCCTTTTTAGCTAAGGGATTATCCGCTAAATCAATATTGGCAGAGATCATGGGTAAAACAACAGGCGTTTGTGGCGGCCTTGGTGGAGAATTACACATTATGGATGTAGAAACCAAAATATATGGTCCAACTGGAGTTTTAGGTAGTAACATGCCAATTGCCTTAGGTATTGCTTATGTAAATAAGTTAGAAGGCAATAACAATGTGGTTATCTGTAATTTTGGTGAAGGCGGAAGCAATAGAGGTTCATTCCACGAAGCTATGAATATGGCAGCGTTATGGTCATTACCTATTGTATTTGTTTGCGAGAATAATAGATTTGTTGAATTTACTCCAGTTCATTTACATATGAACGTTGAGGATGTTGCTGGTCGTGCAGCTGGATATGGTGTAGAAGGCGTAATTACAGATGGTTTTAATCCTATTGAATCTTATCACACATTTAAAAAGGCTATTGATAAAGCTAGAAGTGGCGAAGGTCCAACTTTAGTTGAGGCAAAAACGTATCGATTAGATGGCCATTACGAAGGGGATCCGATGAAATATCGAGATAACAAAGAAAAGATCGAATGGGAGAAAAGAGATCCTTTAATTGTTTTTCGAGCTGAATTAGTTAATGATTCTGGCATCGAAGAATTAGAAATTGAAGCGATTGAAAATCGAGTCAATCAACATATGGAAGAAGCAATTGAGTTTGCGTTAAAGTCTGAACATCCAAAAGCATCAGATACTTTTAAAAATGTCTATGCATAAACAGCAAATGAAAGGATGGAATAATTGTAATGGGAAAATTGAACTTTAGATGGGCAATTACACAAGCACTTGATGAAGAGCTAGCTCGAGATGATAAAGTATTTTTGATTGGACAAGATATCGGACAATCTGGTGGTGTATTTGGCTTAACAAGAGGACTTTACGATAGATATGGTGGATGGAGAGTGAAAGATAGTCCGATAAGTGAAGAAGGTATAACAGGGCTAGCCGTTGGGGCAGCAATGATTGGCCATCGCCCAGTCGTTGAAATTATGTACATGGATTTTATGTCACTTGCTATAGAAGAATTGGCTAATCAAGCAGCAAAAACTCATTATGTATCTAACGGAAAAATCAAAGTCCCAATGGTAGTTAGAACTCTAGCTGGGGGTGGGTTTAAAGCAGGTATCCATCATTCTCAGAGTTTAGAAAGCTGGTTTACACATATTCCAGGATTAAAAGTTGTGTATCCTTCAACTCCATATGATGTGAAAGGGTTACTAAAATCAGCAATAAGAGATGATAATCCCGTTGTATTTATCGAACATAAAGGTTTATTTAGCGTAAAAGGTGAAGTACCCGATGAGGAGTACGTCGTTCCTTTAGGGAAAGCCGATGTCAAAAGAGAAGGTTCAGACTTAACGATTATTTCGTACGGAAAAACCGTCCATCAGTCTTTAGAAGCAGCCGAAGCTTTGGCTGAAGAAGGGATTGATGTAGAGGTAGTAGACTTAAGAACATTGGTTCCTATCGATCAAGAAACGATATTTAAATCGGTTCAAAAGACAAACCGGGTAATGATTGTTTACGAAGCAACGAAAGAAAGCGGTTTTGGTGCCGAAGTATCCAGTATGATTTCTGAAGAATTAATTTATGATCTAGATGCTCCTATTAGACGGGTTGCAGGTGCCTTTACCCCAATTCCTTTAGGAGCGGCCGAAGATGCGCATTTTCCAACAGTCGAGAAAATTATTAAAGAAGCAAAAGAGATGTGTCACTAAAAGGTGGGAAGAACAATGGCTACTGAACTGAAAATACCCAAAATCGGGGTTGAAATGACAAGTGCATTAATTGACCAGTGGAATATTGATGAAGGAAGTCAAGTAGAACAAGGTGATGTCCTCCTTAATATCCAAACGGAAAAAGTCACCTATGAAATTGAGTCACCAGTTTCCGGGTTTGTTAACCTTATAGGTAATGAAGGCGAAGAGTATAATGTTGGGGCTGTTGTTGCAAAAATTGCTCAGACTCAAGATGAATACGATCAACTAAATGATGGTCCAGTAATTGAGTCAGAGAAGGCAACCGAACCGATAGCAGAAAAACAGCAAGAGTTAGAGGTGGATGGCACTTCTTCTGAATGTACTAAACGATCAAGTAATTGCAAAATTGCCCAACTGAATAGAAAAGTGAGGTCTACCCCTCTAGCTAAAGCAATCGCAAGAGAAAATGGAATTGATTTATCCACTATTAATGGGAGTGGTCCTTCAGGAGCAATTGTCAAGCAAGATGTTCTAAAAGCGATTGCAAATAAGGTTGAAAACGTCCCGACCGAGCAACCGACAACCCTACCAGAACCCGCAGCAGAACCTGTAACAGAAACTGCAATGGAAACAACAGAGTTGAAACGAGTGGCGGAAAGAAAACCTTTAAAAGGAATGCGAAAAAACATTGCTAAACATATGATGGCGAGTCTCCAAACCACTGCGCAACTAACAGACATTAATGAAATTAATGTTAGCAAACTCGTGCAGTTTAGAGATGAATTAAATGAAGAACTTGCGGATCACTTAGGATACAAGATATCGTTCAACCATTTATTTATCAAAGCAGTTTCCATTATCTTAAAAGAGCATCCTGTATTTAATTCCAGCATAACGGATCAAGAAATTATCCACTGGGAAACGATAAATATTGGATTTGCCGTATCGGTAGATGATGGATTAGTCGTCCCAGTCATCAAACAAGTCGACCAATTATCACTGAATGAAATTGCGAGTCAATTCACTGAATTAGTGGATCGCGCAAGACATGGAAAGCTTACCTCCGATGATATTTCAGGTGGAACATTTACGATTACCAATGTTGGTAGTTATGGTGGATATTTCTCCACACCTATTTTGAACCAACCTGAAGTGGCCATCTTAGGAATTGGGAAAATAAAAGAGAAACCGATTGTTAATGAAAACCGTGAAATTATCGTCGGTGACATGCTTGGATATAGCTTAACTTTCGACCATCGTTTAATTGATGGCGCGACTGCTGGAGAATTCCAAAAAGCATTTAGTCATATTATGGGTAACCCCAAATTACTTTTGGTTAAATAAATAGTTGAATAAGAGAGAGGAGAGAACAACGTGGAAACAAATTGGCAAACTGTTGTTATTGGTGGCGGCCCAGGGGGTTATGCTGCAGCAATAAGGGCTGCACAATTAGGGTTAAAAACACTTTTAATCGAAAAAGCACAGCTTGGTGGAACGTGTTTAAATGTCGGTTGTATTCCGACGAAATTTATGGTGGAATTTGCAAATTCCAAACAAAAACTGAACCACCTTGCAAATATTGGTGTTGATGTCACTTATAACGGCCTTAACATGGACAAATTCCAAAAAAGTAAACAAAAAGTTGTAAAAAAACTAACTGGGGGAGTCAATGCGTTACTAACACATGCTGGTGTCGAAGTGATTAACGGTACAGCGGAGTTTGTTTCAGAACATAAAATAAAGGTTGTAA
Source organism: Alkalihalobacterium alkalinitrilicum (assembly GCF_002019605.1). Taxonomy (NCBI): domain Bacteria; kingdom Bacillati; phylum Bacillota; class Bacilli; order Caryophanales; family Bacillaceae; genus Alkalihalobacterium; species Alkalihalobacterium alkalinitrilicum. Next base: position 937,721 of record NZ_KV917368.1, read on the forward strand.
CTGAAACAGAGTCACTAGAAGTTGAAGCAAGTCGTTTCATAATTGCGGCAGGTACACGACCTGCTGAAATCATCATTCCATTTGATGGAGACCGAATTGTTTCGAGTACTGATGTGTTAAGTTGGAGTGAGCTGCCAAAATCGCTAACAATCGTTGGTGCTGGTGTTATTGGAATGGAATTTGCGAGTATTTTTTCACAATTAGGGGTTGAGGTATCCGTAGTTGAAGTAGCTCCTCATGCCTTAATCAATGAAGATCAAGATGTTGTCAATCATCTAATAAAAGCATTGAAAAAACGCAAAGTAAAATTCTATTTTAATGCGAAGGTTGAATCGGCTAGTAAATCAGAGAATGATGTGACACTATCTGTCGATCAAGATGGAAATCAAGTTTCAATATCTTCAGAAAAAGTGCTGCTCGCTGCTGGCAGAACAAGTAACGCAGATACGTTGAAGCTTGAAAATACGAGTGTTGAAACCGACAAGGGCTTCATCAAGGTGAATCAACAGATGCAGACCAACGCAGAGCATATTTATGCCGTTGGAGACATTGCTGGAGGTTGGCAATTAGCACATGTCGCTTATGAAGAAGGGGTAGTCGCCGCGGAAAATATTGCTGGAAACAAAGTTGAGTTTAATGACAAATATACACCACGCTCAGTCTTTACGTCTCCAGAAATTAGTTCCGTAGGCTTAACCGAACAACAAGCGCGAGAAAGATATGACCAAGTAGGCGTCTATACCGCTTCTTTGCAAGGAAATGGTAAAGCATTAATTAACGGTTTAGGTAAGGCTGAAGGGATAGCCAAAATCACTGTCGATGAGAAGTATGGTGAAATATTAGGTTTCTCGATCGTTGGTGAACATGTAAATGAATTGATTGCCGATGTAACGAGTGTGATGAGTTTAGAGAGTACGATTGAAGATTTAGCTTCTATTATTCACCCACACCCGTCATTATCGGAAATTATCAAGGAAGTGGCTCTTTTGGCTACAGGAAAACCATTACACACGATGTAATGTAACAATAAAAAATTATAAGTGGGGGCATGAGTAGATGAAAAAAAATCTGATCATTTTAATGTTTGTATCATTATTTGTATTGATGGTAGCAGCTTGTAGTGGAGGTGGATCTGAACCTTCAAATTCTGAAGGGGCATCTAATGAAGGCAATGATAGTGGAGAAGCAGCAAATACAGGTGAAACAATTAAACTTCGTGTAGCGACTGGATTAAGTGAACAGCATGGTTGGTGGCAAGGATTTATGGTTCCTTGGATGGACCGCGTTGAAGAGTTAACAGACGGACAAGTTCAATTTGAAGGCTTTGCAGGTGGAGAGTTAGTTGAAGTCGTTCAGGAGCCAGATGCTTTGAAGAATGGAACGGCTGATGTTGCGATCTTAATTCCTTTCTATCATGAAAATTTATTCCCAGCATCATCAATTACATTCTTACCAGTTAGTTTTACAGATGAGTTCATTAGTGGTGATGCATTAAACAAATTAATGGAAAGTGATGTTGCGTTAGGTGATACTGGTAAAACTTACTATGAGTCTCATTATGGAGATAATGGATTTAAGACATGGGCGCTGAATGCTGGTGCAGTCTATTCGATTTCAACAACAGGTCATGAGTTCAATTCAGTAGATGATGTAAAAGGAATTTCTATGCGTACACCAAACCTTTTATTTGAACTTATGGCGAAAAACATGGGTGTAAACAGTGTATCGATGAATATCGTTGAAGCTTTCGACGCATTAAATCGTGGTGCATTTGAAGGGATCTTCCATACCGTTGCGGACTGGACAGGTGCAGGTTTCCAAGATTTATTAACATACACAATTGATGATTTATTCTTAGGGTCTTCCAACGGTGTATTTGCGATGACACAAGAAACTTGGGATAGCTTACCAAGTAATGTACAAGATGCGATGAACCAAGCTCAGCAAGAAATGTACGAAAATGGAATTCAAGAATGGGTAACGCGTGCAGAAGAAACAAGAGCGTATAATGTTGAAGAAGCTGGCGGCCAGTTTATTTCATTCCTTGACTTACCAGAAGATGTTCAACAGCATATCACAGAAGCCAATGTTAAAACGTGGTATGACTATATTGATTTCTTAGAAAGCAACGGCAACCCTGGTAAAGAAATTGCCATCCTATGGCGTGACCTCTTAATCGAGGCTGGTGGGGATGTACCTGATGAGTTAATGAATTTAGAAGACTATTAAAATATTTTATCCCCGCTACACTTACTATAATAGTAAATTATGGCGGGGATAAATGAAATTAATAATAAGGTTCTATAGCACCACAATACATAGTGCTAACTCGTTGAATGCCACAATATAGAATTAAACTAGGTGAAAAAAAATTAAATAAAGGCTGTTTTCGTAAACTGTGTTGCTTTTGGACCGTTTTTTGAAAATAAAATAGCCTTTTCTAGACAAATTCATTTGTCTGAACGGCTATTTTATTTTCAAAGCTGCTTACGGTCCAAAAGCAAATAGCAACAATTCTTGAGAAAAGAGCCTAAATAAATGACTTAGTATCGATTCATTTTCTCAAATTGATTGAAGGTTAATAAATAAACGTTTGGTGGTGACTTAAAGTGGATGCTGTAGCTACTATTATCGTAGTATTAATATTATTTATTGTACTATTACTATTTGGTTTATATATTCATTCGGTTTTACTTGCTTCAGGGGTTATTGGGTTGATCCTTTTAGATGGTTTTGGAATACTAGAAGGTTTACTAGGTAATCAAGCTTATCATAGTGTTGCTACCTATTCATTATCTACTATTCCATTATTTGTATTAATGGCCCAATTTATCTTACAGACTGATATTGTCAAAGACTACTTTAATATAGTACATCGCTTGTCACGTGGAAGTGGTAGCTTTCTAGGAGGACTAACGATTGTAGCGGGTGGATTTTTAGGAGCTGTATCAGGTTCGGGAACGGCTTCTTCTGCAGCATTGGGACAAGTTGCCGTACCTGAATTAACAAAAAAAGGATTTAGTCCAGCACTTTCTGGAGCCATTGCGGCTACGGGTGGATCTTTGTCTAGTATTATTCCTCCAAGTATTACATTAATTATTTATGGAATTGCAACAGAAACACCGATTGGCCAATTATTTATTGGTGCTATTTTACCAGGGGTCCTAACAACTATTGTTTTTATTGTAGTAATGTACTTTTTAATGAAATCCTCTTGGAATAAGCGGAACTTAGTCCAATCAAATGACCTGACAGAAAATATAACCATTCCACTCACTCGGTTGATTATCATTACATCCGTTGCCGTTATTATTGTTGGTGTCATTTTCGGTGGTATTTATATGGGGTTTGTTACACCTACTGAGGCGGGTGCTGTTGGGGCGTTTGTTGCTTTCCTTTGTGCTCTCGTATTAGGAAAGGTCAATAAAAGATTTGTGATGACGTCCATTCGTGAAACCGTAAAAATCTCGGTTATGGTTATGTTAATTCTTATTGGTGCGAAAGTATTCGGTCGTTTCATTTCACTATCTTTAATCCCTAGAAGATTAATAGAAGTTATCGAGCCGATAATGGCTTATCCAGCGATTGTGTTAGGTGTTCTACTAATTATTTACTTCTTCTTATTCATGTTTATAGAAGGGGCTGCTGTTATTTTAATGACAACTCCTGTTGTTATTCCGATTGTTAATGCTTTAGGTGTTGATCCATTATGGTTTGGTGTTTTCGTTTCCGTTATTGGAACCATTGGGTTAATCACCCCACCAGTTGGTATTAGTGTTTATGCTGTATCAGGGGCAAGTGGATTATCATCCGACTCCATATTTAGATTTACGTTAATTTTCGCCATTGTGGCGTCGATAGTCGTAGGGGGAGCGATGATTGCCTTTCCAGATCTTGCACTATGGTTACCTAACTTAATGAGATAATTTTGCAGATGGGGTGATTTAAAAATGAAAATGCTTGAGAAAATCTATAATGTTTTTCAATCTATCAAGTCTTTCGGGATTGTTATATGTGGAATTAGTATTTTTGCGATGATGTTATTCATTGTGGCGGATGTATTCAGTCGAAATTTCCTTTCTGGCTCTATAAATGGAAGTATTGAGTTTATACAATATTACTTAATGCCTCTTGCCGTCATTCCAGGCTTAGCCCTTGTGTACGGCAGCGGTATCCTTCCGAGAATGGAGCTTTTAATCGACAAGTCTCAAGGGAAAATGAAATTTATCACGGCTAATGCTTTGTTAATCTTTGAATTTATCTTATTTGCGTTCGTGATTTACTATTCAATGAAGTTTGCGATTAGCGGTGCGGCATCTGGTTCTTCCTTTACAGCAGGTGGAAGAATCTATCCTTACTATCACATTCTGTTTGTTATCCCAGTTGCATTTCTATTTGTAAACTTGGAAATCCTTTTCATCGTTATTCGGAATTTTCACAAGAAAAGAGGCTTTTTTAAATTTTATGCATCTGAGGAAGAACAAACAAATACTAACTAATTTAAAGGTGAGGTGTGAAAAATGAAAGTATTTTATCATCGTGTAACGAATCGAGACCAGGTAGGTTCTTATGAAGAAATCGAGGACCCTAGAATCGGCGAAAATGAAGTGAAAGTGAAATTAAAATATGCTGGTTTAAATCACCGTGATTTATTCGTATTAGGAAGACAGAACGAAGGAGATCCACCACTTATCATAGGGTCAGATGGTGCTGGTGTAATAGAAGAAATTGGTACTGACGTTAAGGGGTTTAAAGTTGGAGATGAAGTGGTTATCAATCCAAGCTTGAGATGGAAAGAAAAAAGTGATGGGGCTCCACAAGGTTTTGAAATATTAGGTGGAAACCATACGGGTACTCTCGCACAAAAAATCGTCATTTCCTCAGAAAATATAGAATTAAAGCCAGCCCATTTAAGTTGGGCGGAAGCAGGAGTGCTTCCTTTATCCGCTTTGACTGCTTATCGTGCCCTAATAACAAAAGCGAATATTCAACCAAATGAAACTGTATTCTTGCCAGGAATCGGAAGTGGAACCATAACGTTTGTATTACTTTTTGCAAAAGCTCTAGGTAACCGAGTAGTTGTTAGCTCCAGATCAGAAGCGAAACTCGAAATGGCGAAAAAGCTTGGTGCAGATGTTACGATTAATTCAAACACAGACTGGGAAGAAGAACTTAAAGAAGAAAAAATTAATGTTGTCATTGAAAGTATTGGCGAAGCAACATTCAATAAATCATTAGAACTCCTTGAAGATGGTGGAAGACTTGCAAGTTTCGGGGGAACTTCAGGATATAATTTAAATGTTAATCTTTTTGAAATTTTTTATCGACAAATTTCAATTTTAGGAACGACAATGGGAAGTCAAGATGAATTCAAAGAGATGTTGAAATTTGTAGAAAAACACAAAGTAAAACCAGTCATCGATCAAGTGTTCCCAATAACAGAAACAGCAGAAGCTTTAAAACGTATAGACGAAGCAATACAATTCGGTAAAATTGGGATTGAAATTGAAGATTAAGCAACTATATATGAGAGATATAAGTCCTAATGTGAAGAATATTCCCTTTACATTAGGACTTTGATTAATGGTATGACAAATAATTAAAAATAGAAAGCTTCTTAATAGAAAGAGGTAAAGAAATCACGAGATATTAAAGAACAGGCCCGCACTATCTATCGGTAATCTTCAACTACCTTCTTCTCTTATACCATACCTTACTATAATTAATTCCTCCAGTTTGAAATAAGTTGATTCCTTCCATTGACTTTTTTTCGTTATAAAATAATTGAAAGGTATTGTGGTGGATTAATAGTACTTTGTTACTGTCGATTAAATGTTGTTCAATGGCAAGGATGGCTTTGAGCTGGTCTTCCCGTTTAGGGATCGTTGTGATTTGGTCTAATTTGGAAAATAGGTCTTGTTGTTCTTTTTCAGCCATCGTGTTGCATATAAAACCTAGCGGACTACTAAATATGCGGGTAAGTGAAAGGACAATATCTTCTTCCACGATAACGCCAACCAAAATGATATCGGCTGTATTACGATGTTGTTCCATCAGGAGATCCGAAATCGACATGGATTGTACTTCTAAGTGAATGCCATAAACTCTACAAAAACTTATGATTTTTTCAACTAGAGGGTCTTTTTTCTTTTCTATATCCACATAGGGGACAACCAAGTTTAAGACTTCCCCTTGATAGTCTGCTTCGGTTAATAACTGTTCAATCATGTTAGTATCATAAAGGGGAGGGCCGGCTCCTAGCTCAGAATGTTGTTCATATAAAAAGTGATAAGCAGGTCGTGTCAGTTCATCTGTTGCATGATTCTTACAATTCCAAATAATTCGATATAATGCCTTTTTAATCGCGGGGTGGTTGTGTATGCCAGGTTTGCTTGTATTAATTGATAAGTAGGAGGCACCGTTGGGAGTTTGATAAATTGGTTTCCAATGGGCACCTTCATGATACATATCAGGATAACTAAATAAAAGTGAGTCGGTTTGGTAGTTTTGATTGACGTAAATCAATTCAATTCGGTCAATATGTGGCCTCATTTGAAAATAGTGCTCATGAGCGACGAGAATAATTCTTTCTTCACTCCATTTGAGTACTTTATAAGGACCCGTACCAATAGGAGTATTTTTTTCAAGCACGTATTCTTTCCACTCTTTAGGTAAGATTGAGGTTCGCCTACTACATAGTTCATTTAATAATAAATAGTTAGGTTGGTTTAGTGTAATTTTTAGTGCGTATTTATTGATCACAGTGATTTCTTTATAATGGACCGATTCATTCCTATCTTTATAATCATTTGTTTCACTTAAATGTTCGATCGTAAATTTTACGTCGTGGGCATCTACACATCTCCCATGATGAAAGTAAACCCCTTTTCTTATATATAAAAACCACTCGGTTCCGTCCTCAGAATGTTCCCAATGAAAGCAAATATGAGGTTGAATGCTTTGAGATTCATAGTCAAACGTAAACAAAGAATCAAAAAGGTGTTGCGTGATCTCATGCTCTTGTCTCGTAAGACTTTTTAACGGATCTATACTCTTCACTTTTTGCCGAATGGGACATCTTAATACATCAATTTCAGCTTGACTATTCTGTTCCTGCTCTAACGATAATCCAAAATAACCTTCTAAAAAATGTTCCAATTCCTCTTGAATATGTAAATCATATTTATTGAGCTTCTCGATGACTTCTGTATATTTCCCTTGTTGAATTAAATCTTTAACGAGAAAATGCTCCATTTCTGATTTCGAATACAAGAAGGTGAGCAATGGTTTCTTTCCTCGCCCTTTAAATACTTCCCAAGTAATCCATCCTAGTTCCTTCATATTTTTCATAATAAGCTTTGCATTCCGTTCCGAGCAAGCTAACAAATCAGCCACTTCGTGGATGGTTAGATTGAAGGGGTAACATTCAGAAAATACAGAATATTTAACGCGCAATATTAAGTAATGTTCTTCTAGCCTCATAATATCCTCCAGAAAAAACGTGATAATAATAATTTTTATTTTACACTTTTTAGCTAAATATTGGAATCTTATAATAAGGGTAAGGTTATAATTAGAAAATGTTGGAGGGATTTCTATGATGCACCATTTTACAGTTGAGTCCAAAGTGAATGAACATAAACATAGAGTGAATCAAATAAATAAAAATTCTTGGAGAAACAATGAAATATCTAAACGCCGAAGTTCAACGTCGCAACCATTCATGAAAATCGCACTTGCAGCACTTTTGAATAAAAAAATATAATGAGGACGCAAAAGAAAGTTCAACCGATTAGATATGACAAGATAGATGCCCAAATGCTTTATGGAAAACAGAACATGCACAATTGAAAGAGAAGATAGTCTTAGGTTACCTTTTCGATATCAGTACGGTTGCATTTATGTGGATTGTGATGTGAAGGAAAAGGTACCAACATATTTGTAATAAGAAGAGCTATTATTAGTATAAGGACGTCGTTGCTTCCATTGAGGAAAAATTAGACTAATCTGGTTTGATTCCAAAGAATAAGGAGGCTGCTTTATTCTTTGGGATTGTATACTGAATTGGTGAGGTGCTTCAACGCGAAGCAGCATATCACCCTATTTTACGAAGTGAGTTTTAGTCCAATGGCAGACTTTAAAAAAAACTCAATAAAAAATATTCTTTCTAGTCCTTTCGTTCTGTAAATATAGATAGAAGCATCTATTCTCTTATTTCATTTATCGTTAACCCAATTTCCGCAGGTTCTGCTTGGTTTTATGATTCGATCTGTTTTTTATTTAAGGAACACTCCTATCATTAGGAAGCAATAAAAAGAGGATGTTTAGCGTTAGGTTTAGTAACATAGCGTACCTGTTGTCCTTTTGCATCTGGAAACTTATTCATTTTATGAAAATAAAGAATTGTAGGTTCGTAGCCTCCTAGCAACTATTAATTAAAACTTAATCGAGATCGAAACGTTTGGGTGTAGGGAATAACCCAAGCGTTTTAGTAATGCTAATGTTCTCTTACCCCCTTTAATCTATTAGGAGAATGGATATTGTGTAATGACTATGATAGAATTTTGAATAAAAAGGAAGAGTTACAGTGGAACCTTATAACCTAACCTTAACGAAAAATTTACGTCATGAATTACATATGCATCCAGAGCTTTCTAACGAAGAGGTATGGACGAAGCAGCGTTTGATAGATTTTCTTAAAGACCATACACACCTAGAAATTGTAGACAAAGGGAAATGGTTTTATGCCATTCATTGGGCAAAGGAGGCTAAAAAGAACATTGCATTTCGTGCAGATCTTGATGCACTTCCGATTGCGGAAACGATAGATGTTCCTCACGCCTCAAAGTTCTCAGGAGTTTCTCACAAATGTGGGCATGATGGTCACTCGGCATGCCTTGCTGGGTTTGCCCTTGAAATCGACCAGAAGGGGTCTGATAAAAATATCTTCTTCTTGTTTCAGCATGCAGAGGAAACAGGGGATGGGGCGGCTCAGTGCGTTTCTTTAGTTAAGGAAAATCATATTGAAGAAATTTATGCTTTTCATAATATGAGCGGAATGGCTCTTAACACCGTACATGTCATTGATGGAACGGCTCACTGCGCATCCAAGGGAATGTCGATACATATGGAAGGTACGCCAGCACATGCAAGTCAGCCTGAGGATGGAGTCAATCCATCATTTGCCATGGCAAAGATTATTCAAGCAATCCCTGAGTTTACTTCACGTGAGAAAAATAACGGGGAGGTACTATGCACCGTCGTTCAAGTAGATATTGGTGAAAGAGCGTTTGGAGTTTCAGCAAGCAAAGGAAACTTACTTTTAACCATTCGCGCATTTTATGAAGAAGAGTTAGATCAGCTCCAGAAAAATTTTGAAAATTTTTCTCTAGAACTCTCTGCACAGTATGGGTTGAAGACGAGTTTTTCTTACAATGATACCTTTCCTGAAACTGTGAATCATAAAGAAAGCTCAGACAAAATTCGTTATGCCTGTCAAAAGAAAGGGCTTCAGCTTGGTGAAATGAAGGAAGCCTTTCGTGCATCAGAAGACTTTGGTCATTATTTAAAAGAGACAAAGGGAGCGATTTGTTACATCGGAAACGGAGAGGATTACCCTCCGATTCATACTGTGGAATATGACTTCCGTGATGAGATGATCGAGACTGCGGTTGAACTTTTTAAAGGATTGGCTGAATTATAGTCCCATTGATGGAGAGGAGAAGGGGCTGTCGTAAAATTAAATTTTTGAAGACAGCGACCTTTCTTTTTACGTATTAGTCTTTTTTCGTATGATCTTCTAATTTGAAGTTAAAGTGGCATACTCCTTCTTTTAAAATATATTGATCATGTTCCACTTCAAAATTTGGGTTATACCCTTTGGCTACGGCTGGATCAATCATCTGACAATATAAAATTCCATATTCATGCATGTTATCATCCGCCCATTGCTGACCAAAAGGACATTTCGTAAATGTCTGTTCAATTAATTGTGGTTTGAAGATGTTTTCAAACTCAAACAGATTGCTACGACCCATATCATAGTTTGATAGATAATTTTCAATCGTATTCGGCATACCAAGGTGAGCGGCTCTTTGAACAATTCCTTTTCCACGTTCTTCTCCAAACGTTCGAACACCTTCTTTGATTGCCTCTTTACCTTCTTCACCGTAGACATCTACAACAACTTTAGTGACTTGAGCAAATAATTTAGCCATTAAACCATAAATTGTTATTTCGGAATATTTATTGGCGCGATCAAAGTCCTTTGGAATGTAATCACTTAACACGTGATCTTCACCTTCACGTGAAGCTAGTACAGCAATATCGTGTGCCTCTTTATATCCGAAATTTTCAAGGCCTTTTTGAAGTAACTTTTTCCCTTCTGTATCAAAAGAGGAAGTAACAGACTTCTCTATATGACTAAACAGCTTAGCTGTAATTCTATACATCGATAAAGGTGGTAATGGAGTCTTGTTAGATAACATAAATTATCTCCTCATTTTTATTTTCTACTACTATTTATGTTGTTTGTTCTGTTTCAATATAAATTATTTCGTTCAAAACGCCAGTTGAAGCCCCTAACTTTCTCCACTTAAAAGGACGGCTCTTCTGTTTCTGAATTCAGTAGCAAGAACCGTCACTATGGAATTCTCAGTTAATTATTTAATTTCGTCGATCATCAAACCAACTCATTAAATGTTGTAGACGCTCTAAGCGATGTTTCGGTTTACCAGAGCGTGAAAGGTTATGGTTTTCATCTGGGAAGCGAACGAGCTTCGTTTCTACACCTAATCGTTTAAGGGCAATATACCATTGTTCTGCTTGCTCCATCGGACAACGTAAATCTTGTTCACTGTGCAAGATGAGTGTTGGTGTTTTCACATTACGAGCATAGGTGAGTGGTGATACTTTTAATAGCTTCTCAACATCATCCCATAAATCAGCATGTCCATGCTGCCATTCAGTGAAGAAGAACCCAATATCACTAGTTCCATAGAAACTATGCCAGTTACAAATACAACGTTGCGTAACAGCCGCTTTGAAACGATCTGTTCGAGTCACGATGACATTGGTCATGTAACCACCGTAACTTCCTCCTGTAACGAATAATTGGTCGTGATCGATGTAGTTAAAGTTTTCTAAGGCATAATCTACACCAGCCATTATATCTTCATAATCCATACCACCGTAATCACCAATTACCGCATTTACAAATTCATGACCATAGCCATGACTTCCTCTTGGATTCGTATAAAGCACCACATAACCTTTAGAGGCCATTACTTGCATTTCATGGTGTAAACCATTTCCATAAGCTGTTGCTGGACCACCGTGAATTTGAAGGATCATCGGGTATTTTTTACCTTCTTCATATCCATAAGGTTTTAAAATCCAACCTTCAATTTCTTTACCATCTGTACTCTTATAATGTAAATTTTCAGGAGTACTTAGATGAACTTTATTATAAATCTCTTGATTCCAATTCGTTAACGTTTCCACGTTCTCCACATTATTTAAATCTTGTGTAACTAAATCTCCAGTAGAATGAGGAGTAGCAAGAACGAGGACGGCTTGATCATAGTTGACGATATCATAGGACGTAACAGTTGCGACAGTAGGAGATAAGGCTGCTGTTACCTCACCGTTTAGATTTACTTTAAATAACTGGCAATCACCACCAACTGTTGCACTAAAATAAATATGAGTGCTAGTCGAGTCCCAAATTAATCTCAATTCTGCGGTGTCATATTTCGCATCGACACCTACAAGGTTTCCAACGGTGTAATCAAAGTGTTCCGTTAAGTTTGTTAATTGACCAGTTTCTACAGAAAGGAGGAGAACATTCGCATTCCCTTGACTTCTCTCACCACGTGTATGCCCTGCCACTGCTAGCCATTTACCGTCTGGTGAAAGAGAAGGTGCCATAATATTTCCAATTCCTTGATAGAACAACGTCTCTTCCTTTGAAGCAATATCATATTTCCAAATAGCAGGGAGGTAGCCCCACTCTTGATCATCTGCCTTCGTTCCAACAAAGAATAAGCTTTTTCCGTCTGGTGAGAAACCAGGTTGACCAAAATCATGGTCGCCTTCGGTAACCTTTGTATAAGCTTTTGTCTCTATATCAAATAAATAAACATGCTTACGGTCGTCGTTATAAATACCAACTCCGTCACCTTTATAACGAAGTCTTGTAATCACCTTCACATCACTTTTTTCTTCATCCTCATCAGAGGTCACCTTTAATTCACCTTTAATCGTAAGAGCGAGCTGGCTGCCGTCTGGCGACCAAACAAAATCACCGATTCCTTGCTTGACGTCTGTTAATTGTATAGCTTCACCACCATCTGTATGTAAAAGCCATATTTGATTTTTTCCTGTACGGTTTGAACGGAAAGCAATCGTGCTTCCATCTGGTGACCACAGTGGAGTCGTATCCTTAACTAATGTCTCGTTTGAATAATGAGAGGTAAATTGTCTGCCTTCACCTTTTAAATTAGTTACATAGATATAAGAATAGTAACCATCTTTTTCTTGATCTACATGAGTTAAGACATAGGCCACTTTGTCGCTGTTAGGGTAAACCTGAGGATCACCGACAAACTTAAATTTAGTTAAGTCTTCTGTTGTAATAGGACGTTTCATCATTTTAAATTCCTCCATAATTTACAATCTATAAGTCTATCTTAACATTTCGGCAATCGAAGTAAAATATTTTTATTGATATTTCAGTATATTATTTTAGGGTGGCTCTCTAAAGCCTTGAAAAAAATCATAGAGATGGTTCAATCAATAAAAGTTAACTTTAAATAAATCCCCTTGCAAAATAATTAATTATCATCTATAATACTATTCAAATAACAATAAATTTAATAGCGATAGACTTCTTATCCAGAGTGGTGGAGGGACAGGCCCTTTGAAACCCGGCAACCATTAAATCATATTTGATTTAAACGGTGCCAATTCCTGCAAGGTGTATACCTTGGGAGATGAGAGGATCGTATATAAATACGATAACCTCTCTATATTTTAGAGAGGTTTTTCTTATGGGAAGAAGATTTATCGCTCAAATGAGGAGCGAATTAAAATGGAAAAAGCAGTATTTGGTGCAGGTTGTTTTTGGGGAGTGGAAGCGTTTTTTGAAAGTATTCGTGGAGTTGAAGAGACAAGAGTAGGGTATACAGGTGGTCATGTTGAGAGTCCTTCCTATGAAGTAGTGAAAACGGGAAAGACTGGTCATGCTGAGGTGATTGAAATTTGGTATAATCCTTGGAAAATTTCTTATGCAGAACTCGTGACTAAATTTTTTGAATGTCATGACCCAACAACATTAAATCGCCAGGGAATTGATGTAGGAACTCAATATCGTTCGGTTATTTTCTTTCAAAATTTTCAACAATTAGAAGTCGCAAGTAAAATAAAAGCGGATCTTAGCCAAGCGAGCGCTAAAAAAATTGTCACTGAAATTTCGCCAGCCAAAACGTTTTATCAAGCAGAAGAGTATCATCAAAAGTACTTTCAGAAAAATGGATCCGTTGCTTGTGGAATTTAAATTAAAAAATAAAACAGCTAGTCTTGCAGAACTAAATGTAAAAAAATTCTCGAATTTATTACGAGATGATGTTTCAATGTAGTAGCAATGACCTGTTGAATATATAATTACCCAAACAGCTAATGAATAGCTGTTTGGGTTCATTTTTTCTGTGGTAGTATAAAATTTAAAGGACCTTCATTCCAACTGGAGATACCTCTTCTGAAAAGGTAGAATGGGAATCCTTGCTAGCAAAAAAAGCTAAAAATTTTGCAGTTTCATCGCCTTTATTTATTATATAGTGTGGAACAGAAGGTGGAATAACGACGAGATCGCCAACGGTTATGGTGCAACGGTCGTTTCCAATCATTACTTCTGCATTTCCGCTTAAAACAAATAAAATTTCCTCACTGCTTTCAGAATGTTCTCCAAGCTCGTTTCCTGCTTCTACCTCAAAATAGACAACCGTCGTCTGAGTACTGTTAATGCCAGACCAGAGCGGAAACTGTGGGGTGAATGGTAAATTGGCTTTCCACTTTTTCTTTTTGTCACTGTCGTACCACAAATCCAATAGAGGTAACTTGTTAATATTTACAGTTTTCAAAGGGTTTCCTCCTTTAGTTTTAGCAAAATAGCTCTTGTTGTTTGTTCAATACATATACCTTTGTCCAAGCCACTTAATTTTCTTAACGTTCGGTAAAAGAGGGGGTGTAACAAGCTGCGGATGAAGCCTCCGATTTGTTCTTTTCGATCGTTTGGAATAGCCGTGTCCTGGAGTAAGACCTGTACAGCGGCTTTAATTAGAGCCTCATTTTGTAAGGCCGAATTCCTCATAACTTTAGATTGTTCTGATAGGCGAAACGAGAGCCAAACGAGTTCCATCGTATTTTCATGGAAGGAATAAAAGTCAGTTACGATCAGTGTGACTTTTTCATCAAGTTCGTGTAAGTGTAAATACGTATGAATTTGAGGTAACTTATTGATCTTCAGAAAGTGATTCGCGCATCCCCGAAATAAATCTTCATTCGTCGGAAAATATTTACGAATTGTGGGTATCGAAACTCCAGAATGTTCTGCGATTATTTTTATATCGGTGACCCCTTCTGAGTGCATCGTGTAAGTAGCTTCAATAATGCTTTCAATGGTGGATTGTTTTCTTTTTTCACGAAGATCAGAATGATAAGTGCGTTTCTTTCTCATAGTACAACCTTCTCCTATAAATCGGTACTATTGGTCTAGAGGTGCAACATTACCTTCCTCATATTTGCAAAAATTCTTTTAATTATTACATATGACATTATATGTAAAATGGATATATATAGACACTATTCAATATTAAAAATATATATCGAAAATAAAACCAATTTGAAACACTGCAAACTGTTTACCTCAGTTTGCGTTAAAGTTTATTTACACTAGCATCGTTGTGTTGAAGTGAAAAGGTAGAATTAGTGTATAGTAGAACTTGTTAGGGATTTAAAGAAAAAACCATGAAAATAAACGATTAAGTAAGAGGGCGATCATTCTTGAAGCTGTTCCGATTTTTACGAAAGCCGAAGATTAATATTGAGTTTTGTGTAAATAATATAGATCAATTTTTAACAGATGAACATGTTTCTAAGTATAACGAGCTTTTCAATCAGGTTAATGTGAACTATAAAGAATATGAGTGTTTAAGTAAGTGTGAACAATGTAAAAAAACTTCTTATGCCGTCATCAACGGAAAATTGATCGAAGCAGATGATTACGGTGAATTATTAAAGGTAATGAAGGAAGTAGAAAAATCCGTCTAAAGCATAGGCACAATTACAGCGAGGAAAAAGCATATGTTAAAGATTTTTTATAGAAGAGAAGATAGTCAATTGCGGATGATCAAAGATGGGAAGCAAGAGGTACTGACGGTACGCTCCAGCCCCTATTATTACGTTTCAGAAAACGGAGATTATGTTATTTATCGCGATCAAGCAAAGCATTTCCCAAAAGAGGACCTCTATATCCTGTTCGAGGGCAAGAAGCCAAAACAGGTTGGCACAAATGTACATCTTATCCACGTATCTCCAGAAGCAGATCTTGTTTTGTTCATCGATAAATATGCTAACTCTGATTATCAAGGCTCTTTATATATGATCGAAAATGGTGAAAAGAAAACGTTTCTTGACCGTAACGTTTCTGGAACAGTAATCGTCATAGAAAAGGGAGATCGTCTCTTCAAGGTTCTTTACACGAAATATAATAAGAACTTAACGAATACAATCTGTGTAATTGATGAAACAGGTAAAAAGCATGTATTAGGGAAAAAATTTAAAAATATACGTTTTTATGCGACCAAACAAGATGAAATTCGAACGGTCGCTGAAGTCGAACGCTATAAAAAGAATGTGCAAGAACTTGAAACGTATGTTTTCCACGATGAACAACTGATAGGGACGAACCTTTGTGGATATCGACAAAATGACTCCAAAGATACAATCACGTTTAATGAGGAAACGGTTGCTTTGCAACAAGAACATTTTCGTAAAGTGTACTTTCACGAAGACTCAGATGACATTGTTTTTCAATTTGCGAATCATACATCTAGTCGATATTTTATAGCTAATGAAATTGCGAAACGCGCAAAGTGGAATGTTCTACTCGAAAGTCCGTATGAAAAGGATGACAGTATCAATCATCTAGCATGCTTTTCCATGGATCAAGTTGAGGATATTTTGCTGCTTCATTATACATTGACAACAGGCATTGACTTTTTGTTTAGTCATAAGCTATTTGGAGTAAATGTGGAGCAATTAGTTAAACATACTGGTGCTATATTTGGAAGATACGGCACAGACTACGCCAAAATTATGGATCCAGGGTTTATGGACAAAGACACGATGAAAAGATAATGTTTCGGCACATCCAAAAAACGCTCATGGACGTCCATCAATTTTCGTATCGTCGTGAGTTAAAAGCATATCTGCAAAGGACCTATTTAGTGCCTTTACACGATCAGTATGGAAAAGCGATGAATTTTTACAATAAATATATTCAATCTAAAGAAGGTGAGATAAAACTTGCCGATCAAATGAAGCAAGTAGAGGAAGACCTTATCTTCAAGGGGCAAATCCCGACGAAATGGAAATCCGAAGCAGAAATGTTTAGAATCATTAAACAGGAATACCCTACCGCGCAGATGCATGCCTCTCCAGGTTGGCTCAGTCCACAGCATTTAGATGTTTATATTGAAGATATGAACATCGCTTTTGAATACCAAGGCTCTCAGCATTTTCTGCCAGTTGAATTTTTCGGCGGCGACGACGCTTTGAAAAAACGGTTGCAGCTTGACCAAAGAAAGAAAGAATTGTGTGCCGAGCACGGAGTGAAACTTGTAGAATGGATGTTTCATGAGCCTGTCACGAAACTAATCTTAAAGCAAAAAATGAAAGCTGCAGGAAGAAAGTAAAGAAGCAGGGATATACCGTTTACTAATTTATTGGTACGAACAAAATAAAGGGCCCCTTTAAACGGTCCTTAAATACTGATAGAACATTGAAAAGATTGATGTAGAATAGGACAACAAGTTAGATGGGAGAAATCCTTATGAAAATTATAACCGTTTGTAATTGGGATGATAAACTTTGGCAGGAGGTGAGCGCCCTCTATTTGGATGCATTTGGAAAAAAGGGGGCAAAGCCGACTAAGATCATCAAAAATATGTTTGCACAAGGAATTGCCGAGCTTCATGTAGGTTACAACGAAACTGCAGCGGTTGTTATGGCTCTCACAGGGAAACTCGTAGCTGACGGTGTGATGATCATTGATTATTTGGCGGTATCTGAAAAAGAGTGCGGTCATGGGCTCGGCAACCAATTTGTTGATTACCTGCGACAGAAAGCAGTCGCTGAGGGGTATCAGAAATTATTAATTGAGGCCGAGTCAACGGAAACACCAGATAATAGAAGGCGTATCCACTTTTGGCAATCATGCGGTTTTCTACTCACGGAGTATGTCCATCACTACATTTGGGTCCCTGAAACTTACCATGCCATGTACCTCCCTCTCATTTCCGATTCGAGGAAGATAACTGGAGAAGAACTGTTTGTGTATATTAATACCTTTCACAGGCTATCGTTTCGTGGAGGTGGGAAGGAGAAGAGGTAGAGCTCCAATTTAATAGTTTGAAGTTATAGAGCATTTCGCTGTATTGAGGAATGCTCTTTATTTTGTCTGAAATTAAAATACAACAATAATAATATAATTAATTTCAATAATAATTTATTGTAAAACGATAAATTCTATGCTAAATTAAATTGACAATTGATAAATGAGGTGTTTTTATGGAACGAAGTTCAACACTCTTTTTAAAGGTAGCTGTTATTTTTATTGGCATTCCAGTTCTTGCTTTGTGTCTATTTTTGTTGCCACAGATAGCAAATGAAGCAAATGAAGCGGCAAAAAGAGGCTCAGATTTGGCTTATGTGGTATATGGAATTTTAATGGTTATGTACGTTTCGACCATCCCATTTTACTTCGCTTTGTATCAATCTTTTAACCTTTTAACCTATATTGACAAGAACCAAGCTTTCTCGGAATTATCTGTAAGAGCTCTAAAGAAAATCAAAATCTGTGCTATCACAATCAGTGGCTTATATGTGGTAGCTATACCATTTGTCTATATTTTAGCGGAGGTAGATGACGCACCAGGTCTGATAATCATCGGAATGGTCATGATTTTTGCTCCCATGGTGATTGCTGTATTTGCGGCTGTTCTCCAAAGACTTTTACAAGAAGCTATTAATATAAAATCAGAAATTGATTTAACGGTCTGAGGTGAAAACATGGCGATTATCATCAATATTGATGTAATGTTGGCTAAAAGGAAAATGAGCGTAACAGAACTTTCAGAGAGGGTTGGAATCACGATGGCTAACCTTTCCATATTGAAAAATGGAAAGGCAAAGGCGATCAGGTTATCAACTTTAGAGGCGATTTGTAAGGCTTTAGACTGTCAGCCTGGAGATATTTTAGAATACCAAAGTGAAGAAAACACTCAAGATTAATAAAGTATGATTATTTACCATAATAAGACTAGATTCAGAAAAACCCGTTGGAGGCACAAAGCATGAGAGCACTAAAACAACTCGTTCGTTTTGGTTGGGAGCAAGCCCTATCATGTTTGTTTCCTGTCGTTATCTTTGCCTCTTTGGCTTTTACACAAATCATGCCACTTCCCTTACTACCACGGTATGACTGGCTGCTTGTCATTTGCCTTTTGATGCAGTGGTGGATGGTTCGTACTGGGCTTGAAACACGGGATGAGCTAAAGGTTATCACACTTTTCCACCTTATAGGGCTTGCTCTTGAAGTCTTCAAGGTACATATGGGCTCCTGGTCTTATCCAGAGGAAGGATATTTCAAAATTTTTGGAGTGCCTTTGTATAGCGGGTTTATGTATGCAAGTGTAGCGAGTTATCTTTGCCAAGCGTGGCGAAGATTGAAGGTTGAACTTATTAAGTGGCCACCTTTTTTGGTAGTTGTACCTCTTGCAGCTGCGATTTATTTGAATTTTTTCACCCACCATTATTGGATTGACATTCGCTTTTGGTTATCAGGACTTGTAATAATCGTCTTTTGGCAATCATGGGTCTCATACGAGGTTGATGGAATTCGTTACCGTATGCCACTCGTACTTTCTTTTGTGCTCATTGGTTTTTTTATATGGATAGCCGAAAATATCGCAACGTTCTTCGGAGCTTGGGAATATCCAAACCAAACCGATGCATGGAGTCTCGTTCATTTAGGAAAGCTGAGTTCATGGCTCTTATTAGTAATTGTTAGCTTTCTTATAGTCGCATCGTTAAAGCAAGTAAAGGGAAAAAGTTCTACTAGAGTCGATACTAGTCAATTTTTATAAAAGTTAAGAACCTTTTATAGAAAAGTCGGACCTTAAGCTATTTAGCTTTCGAGAATTTATTGCAAAAAGTGTAAAATCGTTTAGAAGATCTCCCAAATTAAAATAAAGTTTGGGAGATTTTTATTTTCACTGATTTTTGCTTTTATTAAAAAATAATAGAAGTTGAGTAATAATGGCTAAGATAGGCAGTTCCAATAATGGACCTATAACTAATACTAAGGCAATCAAGGGTTGGTCAGGGAATGCTGTCATAGCAATTGCCAAAGCAATCGGTGAGTTTCTTGCTAATGTAGTCAAACTTAAGCTGGTTCGATCTGAATACGAATATTTCATAACATGCCCTACCTTTTGACCAACGATAAAGTTTATAACAAAAAACAAAAGCAGTGGAAGTGTTATTAGCCATAATAAATCTAAGTTATCAAGTAATAATTGTCCTTGAGTAGCGAACATGGCAACGATTGCAAGACCTAGGAAGATAATTGGGAACACACTTAGATTGGAGATGAGGCTTTCACTTAATTGTTGCTTGTTTTTCAAGAACAATTTTGTTAGAACTGCTAAGACCAAAGGTATGAATAAAACAATTAGAATACTTTCTACTAGAAATCCTAACTCAATAACTCCAGTGGTTCCACCAAAAATCAGGAGATATAAAGGCAATAATATGACTTGTAAGATTAAATTCAAAGGCAAGATCGCCGTTGATAGTGCAACATTTCCTTTTGCAATTCCTGTGAAGATTAAGTACCAATCCGTACATGGAGTGACCATTAGCATAATAAATCCAATATATAAGGCAGGATTGTTGCCTAGAAATATCATTGCTAGCAGCCATGCTAAAATAGGTGTCCAGACAAAATTTATGATCACTGAAGTGTATGTAAACTTGATGTTTTTAAAGGCTTTCTTTATTTCCTCAATAGGAATTTGTAAGAAAGTAATATATATCATAGCTACTAATAAAGGAACTATAAAGCTTTCCGCGTTAGTTCTAATGAGTTCTACCTGTCCTATACCTATACCGATCATTACTGCTGAAAAAATAATAAGGGTATACAATTTCTCAAATAAGTTCATTGTGTATCACGACTTTCCAAAGCCAATTTTAATGCACACATAATTTTATCATAATTTGATAGTGAAGTAGTTTTGGTTATTCAATTTAAAAAAATAAAGAACTGAAGTGGTTTTTTGTATGAATTGCTTTCTGGCACCGAAGAACCACAAAACGAATTGACTTTCCACCTTCAGTACTGCTGTGCATCAGAATTTACGAAGTATGTCGAAAATAAACGTGTAATGCGTTTAGAATCTGTAAGAGGAAATAGATGAAGTAGAAATAATCCATCTTTACCATTTAACTCATCACGAGTTAAATGGTTTTTTACTGTTTCGACATTTTTCAGGGCGTCACTGTGAATGAACAACGGGGCAGGATTATTAATTTTGAACAAAGAAATATACTTTTCTAACATTAGAGAAAGTATGCCGAAGTGAATAATTTGTTAGGAGGATGTATGAGGACAAATAAAATACAAAACTGCATAAAAAGACATATATTAGATAAATTTCATTTACTCAAAATCGAAGAGTTAGACTTGTCTCAGCAAGCAATGAATGAATTTGATGAACTTTATAAACAATATCTGCTAGTAGGAGAGGGTAATTTAATTTCTTATCATAGTAAGTACCCAATATATCAATTTTTAAATTACATCGTTGAGACTAAAAATGTATTAGTACACGGCTCTAATAGCTCCGCGATCAATAATTTTACTCCAAAAGATAGTGCGCTTTTTAATGGTAGACCTGTTAAAGCGGTTTTTGCTACAAGCGATGGCGTGTGGTCATATTTTTTGCTGTCAAGAACAGAAGAGGATATATAGGTTCTTTAAGAAATCTATGCTTGACAGTTCCAACAAAAAAAAGGGATCAGGCGTTATTATTATTTTTCTATTAATAATCAAAATGTTCATGATATTTGGACAAGTGGAACAATTTATTTTTTGCCAAAAAATCTCTTTAAACCAGGTGGGACTAGGGATGAGTGGATATGTGAGCAAAGTGTAAAGCCACTTGCGAAGTTATCAGTTACTCCAACTGATTTTCCCTTTTTAGAGAAAATCAGCACACATGCAGAGACTGAGCCAGTATTAAAAACCATTATCAAAGCCTTTTTTAATAAAAAGCCACAATAGTTATTCAGGGTAAATAGAGTATGAACTTATATCAGTTGCTTACGAAAGGTTTGTAATACTTAATTTAAAAAAACCATTTAACTCATCATGAGCTAAATGGTTTTTTACTGTTTCGACATTTTTCGGGGCGTCACTGTGACTTAGCACTGAAGTAAGCGCTTACATTTCGAGACTTATTGAACTCTTGTGCTTTTACAATCATGACAGGAGATGTAGCGCCTTTGGCAACTTTATGACTAACACTACCAACTAATAATTCCTGTAGTTTATTTTTTCTACCGTTACCAACTATGACAAGGTCAAAGTATCCTTCATTTGCGTATTTGACGAGTGCAGATCCAGGCTCTCCCCGAAGGAAGCGGGTCCTGTAGTTAATTCCACTAGCTTTGATTAATTCAACAGTTGACTGAATTTTTTCTTGTCTTTGTTTATCAAGTTCATTCGAATTCCAATTCTGTAATATATCTGTTTTCGCATTAGAGAATTCAATTACATAAACAATATAAATGGTTGCATTCTGAGTAGATTGAGCGACATTAATGGCTGTTTTTGCAGCATGAAAAGCATTCTCTGAACCGTCAGTAGCTAGAAGAATTTTTTTAAACACATTGCACCTCCTCAAAAATTTCAGAACTGAAAACTTCGGAAATAATGTTGTCCTACTTTAATCTTATATTGGAAATTACTCTTATATTACTAGAATATTCAGTTCGTTTAACGATGTGCTTCTTGACAGTAATTATTAAACTCTGAGCTATGAGTACCTTTTGCCGAATAGGATATGTCTTTTTCTTTATGGACATTATTCCTGGCTCCTATACGTAGTTTCAAAAAATACACGGTGGGAAAGTGTACTTCACAGATTTAGTTGTATACCATCACGAAAAAGTTGTTGCTTACCGTATAAGGTAAGTGCAACAACTTGTCATATTTCTTTTATTAAGAGATGACTTTATTTTTTCCTGTTCCTTTACATATAGGGCAAGGAGTTTTTCTCTTAAAGAAAAGAAAGTATCTCAATGTTTCAATTCCTTTACCTTTACAAGGATAGCATAAAGAAAAGATCGCCATGTTTAACCTCCTTATGAATATTCTTCAAAATGATTAGACCTTGGAATTTTCGATAGTAATAATGCGGATATTTCATGAGCTGAAGGATCTTCTTTAATATGAAAAGCCTTTTTAATAACGGATATGTTTCGTACGTCATCGAAGTCTAATAAAGTGGATTTGCCAGTTTGGAGACATATCACCATGGTCTTTCCAAAAAATTGTTCTGAAAAAACAAGGGTGAAATTATATATCCTTTCTTCAGTAGCGTAGCCAAGGTGTTGAACGTTTGAAAATTCGTCCACCGCATAGATTGATTCAAACAATAGCAACGACTCCTTTCAGCTATAAGATAGGGGGGGGAAAATAATGATCGTACAATTAATTAAATATTCTAAAAATTAAATTAATTTAATTATAAAACAAAAAGTAACATTTGTGTAGTAATTATGTAAATTTATATCCCATTAAAAATAATTAGTTTTAAGAAATAAAGATTATAGGAATGTAGGAACTCACAATAATTACAGAAGTAAATGGGATACTATTTAAGTATAGGTTCTCTCATTGTAAACTTTAATTTGAAATGAACTGCTAGCCAAGAAGGTACATACTCTTTCTGCTAAGCTTGAGAGGGTCGAAACTTAAAAAGCTTGTCATAATTAAGGAGAGGTTATATGAGTATCAATCAGGAACGTAACCTTGCATTACATGTAGATTATTATTTACCACGATGGATGTATATTTATTGGAAGGAAAATCAACATCAACAGCGTGTGGTGTTTGATGCTTTTTACCGTAAAAATCCATTCAAAAATGGTTACTCTGTTTTTGGTGGAACATTAAATATAATTAACATGCGGAGGTTAGAGGTCTTGCAGAACAGCCTACGATCCTTGAAGGAGGAGCGCGACGGGCGCAAGGAATTGACGCTGCCTATTATGGGACAAGAATGAGTTATATTGCAGGATTTTCAAGTACTAGTCTCTGTTCAGCAGCGATGGATTTTGACGTTCCTGTTGGTGGAACGATGGAACACGCAGATATTCAGTTTGCCGAAAGTGAAATTGAAGCGTTTCGTACGTACGCCAACGTTTTTCCAGATGAATGTGTATTTTTAGTCGATACGTACGATACGATACACAGCGGAATCCCGAATGCAATAAAAGTTGCTAAAGAGCTAGAAGCAAAAGGATATCTTTTAAAAGGGATAAGAATTGATAGTGGGGATCTTGCTTACTTATCGAAACAAGCAAGAAAAATGCTCAATGAACAAAACCTTGATTACGTAAAAATCATTGCTTCTGGTGACTTAGATGAATATGTGATTTCTGCGTTAGCGATACAAAAAGCGAAAATCGATGTATTTTTAATAGGAACGAAAGGATCACAGCTTATGAACAACCAGCGTTTGGTGCAGTCTACAAAATTGTCGCTAAAGAAGTAGATGGTACGTACGTCCCGCTAATTCAGATATCATCAAGTCTTGAAAAAGTGACGACGCCTGGTTATAAAATTCCTTATCGAATTATTGACTCAAATACAGGTAAATTTAAAGGAGATTATGTCGCTCTTCAAGAAGAGGATGTAAAGTCATTACAAGAAATCGAACTAAATGACGTAAGAAGCCCCGAATTTAAAAATAAAGTGATCAAATTCCAAGTAAAGGAATTGTTAAAGTCTATTTACATAAAAGGTCAACTCGTTTATGAAATACCTTCAACACAGGAAAGTAGGAACTTTCATAAAACGCAACTGAATGGTTTATGGGATGAATACAAACGAAAAGATTACCCTGAAAAATATTCGGTTACTTATAGTGATCCAGTCTTAAGGTCCAAGATAAAATTAATTGAAGAGAAACGCAGAGAAACAAAAAAAATAGATCATCCACGGTGGTTTAAAGCAAATGAAACTTAGAAGCCTTATGAATGAAAGTAAGTCCAACTAATAGTTGGACTTACAAAGGAGGAATTAGTGGCCCCACTAAATGAACATGAAACAGCGCTGGAGGCTATTCTTAAACTTTTAAAGAGGCCAATGAGCCTTTTATTTATTATATGAAACTGATTAATAAATATGATTAAAAAACTAATCTGCAGACGAAATGTACATATTTTTTATTATTCAAATACATCGTCAAGCCATAGTAGTAGAGAACAAACTCTTATTTTAATTTGTTGTTTGACTCAATTCTACCGCATCAAGATGGGTAATATCATGTTGACAGCTTGGGCAAAGCCAAGTTTCTTCGTTCGATCCACAGTATGATGTTGTACCACATGATTCACAAATTTTTTTATACATAATATGTCACCCCTTTAATTATTAGAAAATAAATAACAGATATTTGAATTATAATTGAATGTATTATAACCAAATCTAATTAATTTTATATAAGTACTCATTTCGCTAATCTGCAAATGCTTTGCTACTGTGATACTGTTAATTAGATTTATGGATCAGAGTGATATCTGATCCTTCTTCATGAATTTAAAAGCACAAAAAAAAAGGTAAATTATGCATAAAGAAACTATTTAATTTAATAAAAAATGTCGATTTTGTGAATATGACATAAAAAATACGAAAACAAGAGTATTCGTTAGAAAACAAGCTATGACATACGCTTACATGAAGATTTCTATTTCAGTTGAAACGTGATAATATCACTTTGTTAACAACGGACCCGATTTTCGTGAGAGTCGAAAATCAATATGAAAAAATAAAATAAAGGGAGAGATGCAGCATTGGATTTACAAGCAATTAAAAAAGAATGGTTCGGTAATGTGAGAGGTGACGTATTAGCTGGGATTGTTGTTGCTTTGGCGTTAATTCCTGAAGCGATTGCCTTTTCCATTATCGCTGGTGTAGACCCTATGGTTGGGTTATATGCATCCTTTTGTATCGCAGTTGTTATTGCCTTTGTCGGTGGAAGACCAGGGATGATTTCAGCTGCCACTGGAGCGATGGCACTACTCATGATTACATTAGTTGCAGAACACGGACTTCAGTATTTATTAGCAGCAACGATTTTAACAGGTATTCTTCAAATATTATTCGGAGTATTTAAGCTTGCGAGATATATGAAGTTTGTTCCTCGTTCTGTTATGGTAGGTTTCGTTAATGCACTAGCTATTTTAATTTTCACGTCTCAACTTCAACATTTCGTAGGTGAGACGTGGATTATGTACTCGCTAGTTGCTTTAACACTAGCGATTATATATATTTTACCGCGATTTACAAAAGCAGTACCATCAACGTTAGTAGCGATCATTGTTGTTACAGCAATAGCGATTATTGCTAACTTTGGAGTACGAACGGTTGGTGACATGGGAACATTAACTCAATCTTTACCAATGTTTATGATTCCGCAAATTCCATTAAACTTTGAAACTCTTATGATTATTTTTCCTTATTCTTTAGCGCTTGCGTTAGTTGGTATACTTGAGTCACTTTTAACAGCGTCCATCGTTGATGATATGACCGATACAGACAGTGATAAGAATAAAGAAAGTCGTGGACAAGGAATTGCTAATATTGTTACAGGATTCTTCGGGGGGATGGCTGGTTGTGCAATGATCGGTCAGTCTGTGATTAATGTAAAATCAGGAGGAAGAGGTCGCTTATCAGCGTTAGTTGCTGGAGTGTTTCTAATGTTTCTTATTGTTATGTTAGGTAATCTAGTTGTACAAATTCCTATGGCTGCGCTAGCAGGTGTTATGATCATGGTTGCGATTGGAACATTTGATTGGAATTCATTAAAAACGATCCATAAACTTCCAAGAACGGATGCGATTGTTATGGTTGTGACCGTTGTAACTGTAGTTGTCACACATGACTTAGCAAAAGGTGTTTTTGCAGGAATTATTTTAAGTGCCATCTTCTTCGCAGCGAAGATTTCGAAGGTTCATGTTACGAGCATGATGGCTCATGGTGGTAAAAAGAGAGTATACCGTGTTCGCGGTCAAATTTTCTTTGCATCTGTAACTGACTTTATTAAGAACTTTAATTTTAAAGATGATGTAGAAACAGTAGAGATTGATTTATCAGAAGCTCATTTATGGGACGATTCCGCGGTTGGTGCTCTCGATAAAATTGAAATGAAGTTTGATCAAAATCAAATTAAGGTTGAGTATACAGGTTTAAATAAAGAAAGCTCAAAATTAATGGACAAAATGGGTGGAGCTTCAAAGGCTTCAGGACATTAGTGATCAGAAAAGCTATATCATTTGTGGTATAGCATTTCCTTTAAAAAGATAAAAAGAGATATTTAGGGGAGTAGTGATAACATGTTTCGACGGATACTAGTAGCAGCAGATGGTTCAGATCATTCTTTACGAGCAACGGATAAAGCGATTGCAATAGTGACTGGTAGTGATGATGCTGTGATTGAAGTCGTCTATGTGGTGGATGGTGCAACATCAAAAGCGGATGTCCTTCAAAATAGAGGATCGTTTGAAATCGCGAATAAAAGAAAAGAACGACTTCAAGGGATTGTAGAGAAGTTAGAGGCATCAGAAGTTCAATATGAAATTAAAACACTTCACGGGGAACCAGGTCCTACTGTTGTTGACTATGCTAATCAACATGAATTTGATTGTGTTTTATTAGGAAGTAGAGGACTTAACAAACTTCAAAGCATGGTACTAGGAAGTGTCAGTCATAAAGTCGCTAAACGCGTGAAATGTCCAGTCATGATTGTAAAATAATACTGCAAATGAGGATGCAACAAATCGTTGGGGAGTATAAATTATTTTGTGTAAATGGGAATTGCACTCAATAAACTAAGAAGGCTTTACATGGAGAGGCGGGCATGATAGGCTTGTCAGCCAGGCGATACTTTTTTCAAAGGATCGCCCCATCGCCAGAAATCCATGCCCGTAGAGGCTCCATGTCAAGCCGGAACTTTATAAACTGCTATGCAGATAGTTCCGACTTAAGCCGATCTTCAAAATAAATGGCTAGCTGTGATATACATTCTTTCCAACCTATTAGGGGCATAGTCCATTTTTTTGATACTTCCATGGTAGCTAAATAAATAATTTTCCTTAAAGCCTCATCCGTTGGATAGGCTGTTTTTGTTTTGGTTACTTTTCGTAGCTGTCTATGATAACCTTCAATAATATTGGTGGTATAAATCATTTTTCTAATGGCAGGTGGATAAGCAAAATAAGCGGTCAACTCAATCCAGTTCGCTTCCCAAGACCTGATAATAATTGGGTGCTTCTTGCCCCATTTTTCCTTAAACTCTTCAAAGGCTAGTTCGGCCTCTTCCATCGTTAAAGCTTGATAGACTTTCTTTAAATCTGCCATCACTTGCTTTTGTTCTTGTATAGGAAATTATAAAATTCTTAATCTGTGGATAAGTGTGTTGTAAAATAGAATTAAAAAAATCAGGAAGGAAACGGTACAGTGAAGAAGCAAGGTATTGTTAAACAAATTTTGAAGGATCACTTTGATGGATTTTGGAAGCTACACAATAACTTATTTCCAGAAAAACTACAAAAGGATATTCAAGAAACAGTGGAAAAAGCGATGCGTTGTGGATCTAGTGATACGGGATATGCAAAGTACGAGTGTTTAGGGTGTGAAGGGAATCCAGACCCTGTTGTCGTATGTTTTACAGGTAAGAGTCGTTTTTGTCACAGGTGTGGAAAGAAATATACAGATGAATGGACCGAAAAACAAGTGGAATGTATATTAGATGTCCCTCATCGTCATATGGTGTTCACTGTACCAAAAGAGCTTCGCCAGGTGTTCTTTAAAGATCGTAAAAAATTAAATGAGTTAGCTAAAGAAGTAGCACAAGTATTTGATTTTTGGTATAAGAAGAAAAATAAGAAAAGACAGTTAGAAGTTGGTGTCATAACTGTTATTCACACATTCGGAAGAGACCTGAAATTTAACCCACATATTCATGCATTGGTTACTGAGGGCGCAATTGATAAGGAGAAGGAATGGGTTCCAATTGATTTCATTCCTTATAATTATTTGAGAAAGTCTTGGCAAAAATTATTGATGGATTTAATGATGAAATGGTTTCCAAATCGAGCCGATGTTAAACAGTTAGTTGATCAGCTATACATACGGTACCCTCATGGCTTTTATGTGAATGCAGAAAAAAAGATGAAGAATGCGAAAGGAGCTGCCAAATATATCGGGAGATATTTAGCTAGACCAGCGATTGCCGAATATCGAATTGAAAAGTATCACTATAACTCTGTTCACTTTTGGTACGAAGATCATCAGACTGGCAAAAAGATCGATAAAAAAGTGTCTGTTTATCGGTTTATTTATGAGCTCATTCAACATATACCACCAAAACATTTTCGAATGGTAGGACGGTTTGGTCTGTACAGCCGTCGAAAAAATACGCAGTCAAAAAAGATTATAAATGTGTGGAACTTTATGCGTACGAAACAGATTGAATTTCTCTTTGAACAAAAGAGAAGAAAGAAAACATACCGTCAACGAATGATGGAAGCTTTTGAAACTGATCCTCTTCAATGTCCGCACTGTAAAGGGAAAATGGATCTAGTAGGAATATGGCATTCGGAGTATGGCTGGGTCTATCATTATATGGACGAAATTGAAATGATCAAACATTGGAGGAGAAGAAGGGATGAGCGAGAAAAAGCAGGATAAACAAAAGCTAGAAGAAGATGACTTATTTAAGGACATTGGAGACTGGCTTGACTTAAGTGAAAAAGAAGAGTTCATAATATTTAAGTGTATTGATTGTGGCTGTATCGATCAGGTTCCTGCGTTTATTATTGGTGAATTTTCCTATGATTTAGAAGAAGGGGAAGAAGTAGAATTAGAGTGTCCAGAATGTAACGGCACATTACGAGTAGCGAGTGAAAGTCCCGAAGTTAATGAGTAACTTCGGGACGTGATTAAGTCGCGTTAGCGATTTTGTTCTTTGTAAGAAACATATTTCATAGAGTTACGAATTTGATGGATTACACATAGTTGAATTTCCGTTTGAGGAAAGACGGAATTAATAGCTTCAGAAAACCCTGAAAGACCATCTTTACAAGCAATCAAGATGTCCTCAACCCCTCGATTTTTCAAGTCTGTACATACGCCTAGCCAAAAGCTGGCACTCTCATTCTCGCCGATCCAAATGCCGAGAATTTCTTTATGACCTGAGACAGTTATACCTAAAACACTATACGCAGCCTTATTGATAATTCGGTTGTCTTTACGCACCTTAAAGTGAATGGCGTCTAAAAAAACAATCGGATATACACGATCTAAAGGACGCGATTGCCACTCTGAAATCAACGGCATAATCTTATCCGTCACCTTACTGACCATCGTAGGAGAGACATCTATGCGATAGATATCATTCATGTGAGATTAAATATCCCTAGTCGACATACCTTTAGCGTAAAGAGCGACAATTTGATCTTCAAGTCCGTTCGCCGTTGTTTCATTTTTAATGTTTTCTTACTATAGCCATTTCTACTATTCCCTGTATGATCTCCTTAAGCGTCGTGCTTTTTATAGCCTAACTGATTTTCTATTTCAGCTTCAAAAACCTCTTGAATTGTATCCTTAAATAAGTTTTTTAACATGGCGTGGACATCTTCAACAGTACGGCATTCTTTTGCCAATTCCTTAATTGTTTTGTTTCCATAGTCTTGCATAAATGATCATCTCCTTATTGGAAAGTATAACCATTTACACAAAACTTCTTACGCTCTCCCCGGTTAATTAGATAATAAGCTAACCCATCATCAAGTTTTTTATAAAGTGTATTAAGTAAAACTTGACTTTCATTAAAGTTTAGATGTTTATCAATAGGTTTTTTAGATTGTACTGTCCAAGTTAACTGGGACTTCCTAGTGAAATCGTGCCTTACAATTTCCTCTTCCATAGCATCTTGAACACAAGATCGAATATGTGAATGAACTTTTTCTACGGTTTCTGGAGACTTAGTAGAACCAAATTTATTTAAGAATAATTGGTAATCATGGCGATTAACCTTCTGGAAAGGAGTATTTCCAAAATGACTCTTAATTGCTTTTGAAGTATATTGATAATTATACTTTGTTGAGCCACTTAATTTGGACTTATAAAGATTTACCCACTTATCAAAATAGTCATCAAATGGCTCTAGCTTTAAATGTGGCAAGATCCCCTTAATCCTCCCTGCTATATCAAACCTCAATATTATATTTTTTCATTTTTGAATATAGCCAGGTCCGGCTGATTCCCAGGATTTTGCTGGCGGTAGTTTTATTTCCATTTCCTTGTTTTAATGCTTCCAAGATTAATTCTTTCTCTTTTAGATTCACGTTTTTTTGTAATCTAGAGGGTAAGGTGAAGTGTCCTCTTCATCGACATTCGTGTATTCTTCAACTGTAAAATCGATTTCTTGGTGTTTTAGAATGTAATCAGGCAGTTCTGGAACATCTATATATCCATCTGTATTTTGATTTGCAGCCCGTTCAATCACATTTTGGAGTTCCCGGATGTTTCCGGGCCATTTGTATTTTAGCAGCGCGTTTAATGCGGAAGAGGTAATCCCTCTCATATAAAAGCCAGAATGATTCAAGCGTTCAATGATCGCATCAGTAATGGCTGGTATATCTTCTTTGCGTTCTTTTAGCGATGGGATATATTTAGCCTTAGGATATTTAACCGGTAATAGAGGTCCTCGCGAAATTCACCTTTTTTAATCATTGACTCAAGATTTTTATTAGTGGCTGCAATGATTCTAATATCCAGCTTTATTGTTTTATTGCTTCCTACTGGTTCAAATTCTTTTTCTTGCAGTACCCTTAACAGTTTTGACTGCAGGTTTATCGGCATGTCCCCAATTTCATCCAAGAATAACGTTCCATTTTGCGCAAGCTCGAATTTCCCTTTTTTGCCTCCTTTTTTTGCGCCGGTGAATGCGCCGTCTGCATATCCAAAAAACTCTGATTCTAACAAATCTCCAGGGATTGCTGCGCAGTTTACTTTGATAAAAGAACGGGGAAGTGATGAGGCGGCATGAATGCCGTGGGCAAATAATTCCTTGCCGGTCCCGCTTTCACCGATTAACAAAACGGTCGACCTGCTTTGGGAAGCTGCAAAAGCCTCTTTCTTTACTTTCTTTATCTTACTCGAAGTACCAATAATGTCTACAATGGAATATTTGGTGCCGCTTTCATTTTTTGGGTCATTTTTCACGATTGTCATATTGTCTTCTAATTTACTAACTTTGTTTAAAGCGTCTTGAAGTTGTTTAAGGCCTCGGAAGGTGATTTTGCTTACAACGCCGCCAATTTCCCCATCATTGTCAAAAGGTAAATTGGTTACCAGACATTGCTTTGCATTAATAATTTTTGAAATTCCGCTTAATGGGATTTTCATTTCAAGAACTTCTTTGATCCCTAAATCAGGAAAATTATTGAAGATTGATTTTCCAAGCAGCTTTTTTTCGATGGTGGAAAAGAGTTCGCAGAACCCTTTGTTTGCCATGGTAATGACGCCGGATTCATCTACTAATACAATGGCGTCATAAGCTGATTCTACTAATGTCCGGAGTTTCTCTTCCCATTGTTTGGTTATTTGGAGTTCATTTACTAATTCTTCGATATTGGTTAAATAGTCAATGATCACCATTACACCTATTAACCTTTTGTTTTCGTATAAGGGATAACAGTCAATTAAAAAGCTGTATCCATTTACATTTAACTTCTTTTTAGGAGATTTTTCTCTGTTAACAATCGTGTATTGAATCATTTCCTTGATCATTCTGTTATTCTGGAGAAACTTATTCTCGTTAAACTGAAGTATATCTCTGGCCATGGGGTTATTGGCGGTCACCTTCATATTTGTATCCACTGATAATAAACCAAACTGCAGTCGGTCAAATAATAGCTGGAGTTGTGATTGAAGCATGTCGAGGGTTTTCGTATAACCATATAAAATTTGAGAAGTAGAAACAATGCCAATTACTTGTTTTTGATTGTTTACAACAGGAGCATGTCCGATCATATGTTGTAACAGTTGTTGTCTAATTTCTAAAATGTCCGTATCCGGATATACATAAATAGGATTGAAATTTATGAATGGCTTTATCATGTCTGTGAGGGAGGATCCATTCGAAATTGCTTTTATTATTTTGTTCTTTTTAAGGATTCCGATCAACCCGTTCTTTTCGTCAACAATCGGAATGATATTTAAGTTGTATTTTGAAAAAATTTCAAAAGTTTCAATAAGCGGCGTGTTCACTATACAAGATTGGAAAGAATCAGTCATGATTTCTTTAACCTGCAAACTTTTCACTCCTTTATAAGCCCTATTTGAATCCTTTTTCAGTTTTAATCATGTTCAATCTTGTAGAAACTCTTGAATGGTTTTGTTAGTTAAAATGAACATTATTGTTTACACAGTGTTTATTAGTTGTTGTCTATTGATTACATTAAACCAAATATTATCGGAGTAGTAAATATATTCAGAATATAAATTTTGAATTTTCAAAATAAAAAAGAACGGTCCTATCAAGTGTATGATGCTTTTTTTATAAAATGGCATAGTAATTGCATTTATTAAAGTGAAGAATCCAACTGGAGGAATGAGGATGAATATTGGCAATCTACATTCCGGATTAGCCGTCCATGCTTATAATAAACCGGATGAGGAAGCAATTGTATTTTACAATGAGTCAAGAACGTATAAGGAGCATTATGAACGAGTCAACGCACTCGCTCATTCATTAGTGAATCTTGGAGTAAGAAAAGGCGACCATATTGTCAGAAAAACCGAATAGAAATGGTTGAAATTCTTTATGCGGTTTCTGCAGCTGGAGCGGTTGCGGTTCCGATTAACTATATGATTGAAGGAGAGACGCTCCAAACATTAATCCATAACTCTGATGCTCACTATCTTTTTATCGAAGCAGAAACGTTGTCAGCTTTTGAAAAAGTGAAAACCCATTGCCATAACCTATCCGTACATTCCATATGAACCTTTTTTAGCGAAGGGATCGATTGAGCCGTCAAATGTGGAAGTGGATACGAATGATGTTGCTGCTATCCTTTATTCGTCCGGGACGACTTCTTTGCCTAAAGGAATCGTCATTACTCAGGGGAATCAAGTTTTCAGGGCTTACTCCTTTGCAATAGAATGGAGCCTTAACTACAATGATGTCATTTTAGTAACGGTTCCCATTTATCATTCAATGGGTCATTTATACGCGTTCTATGTCAGCTTATTGGGATGCAAATTGATCATTACAAGAAATTTTCAGGAAGAAAACACGTTACGTTTGATTCAAGATTACAAAGTTACATCTGCCTTTTTTGTGCCAACACAATACATTTTGATGCTTGAATCGCCTTCATTTCATCAATATGACCTCTCTTCGTTACGTTTGCTTGTGTCAGCAGGAGCGCCGATGACAGAAGTGACGAAAAAGCGTGTCATTGAGAACTTCAATTGTAAGTTTACCGAATTCTACGGAACTACAGAGGTAAGCCCATTAGCCATTTTGCGGCCTAAGGATGTTTTACGGAAATCAGCCAGCGTTGGGCAGCGTCCGTCCTTTATGGTAGTCCGTCTTCTTGATAAGAAAGGAAACGAAGTCGCTATCGGGGAAGAAGGGGAATTTGCAACGAAAGGGCCTTCAATATTTTTGGAATATTATAAAAATAACGAGGAAACGGAGAAAGCCAGGACACCAGACGGGTTTCATCGTACTGGAGATATGGAAAAGCTGCATTTGAACCGGGTTTGCGAATTGTTAGAAATAGATGTGCCCGTAATTGAAGGAGGGCTCGCATATGTCGGGAACGGCTTACTTGCTGCGGCTGTTTCGAACGGAGGAGGTTTTGGCCAGGTTGGCTCAGCCGGCCGTACACCTGAAAATTTCGAGGAAGAGATTCTTTTAGTTAGAGAAGCAACCGAAAACCCTTTTGGCGTAAACATTCCTATAGTCAGCATACAGACTATACACCTTATTTGGAAATCATTAAAAGCATAAGAAACTGATCAAAGCTGTAAGTTTAACCTGCTAGGAATTCAGACGAAACAAAATTGGATCATAATGCTCAGACCTGAAAGGGGGTGGTTAGAAGAGATTATTGGATGCCGCTGAACAATGCGACAAGTGGAAACGGACGGTTCGTGAAAAGAAAAGTCGTCAAAAAGAAAGGGGAGAGGAAGCAAATGCAGGTACAAATGACGGACACAGAGTGGATTGACAATTTCCAACAACGGATAACGGAAGATCTGGAAGTGAAATTGAATACACAGTGGGCCAGGTTTAACTGCCTGATCGAGATTGGGGACTGGAATTATCTATTAAAAGTTAATGATGGAGACATCAAGTTAATAGCAGACCCAAACACAGAAGAGCCGTGGGATTTTGCGGTTCGCGGCAGCGGTGATGCTTGGCAGCGCTATACAAGTGGGGATACGGATCCCGAGTACCGCGACCCGCTTGTCATGATGATGCAAGGTGGTATGAGCGTAACGGGAGAAATAAAAAGTCATCTGGTTATGGAAGGGAATTACCAGAAGTTATACGCAAATTTACAGCCTCTGTATGTGATACTCTCCAAAATTCGCACGACCAAGGAGGTGGCTTAGGATGGCTAAAGTAGAGCCAATGATCGGAAGATACGTCCACGTCAATGTGGACGGGATCGAATACCGGACTTACTTCGAGTCAAACGGTTCGGGGATACCACTGGTCTGCCTTCACACGGCGGGCGCGGATGCGCTTGAGTACCGGCACTTGCTGGCCGACGAAGACGTCACGAAAAATTTTCAGGTCATCGCTTTCGATATGCCTTGGCATGGGCGTTCCCTGCCGCCTTCAGGCTGGTGGGAGAACGAGTACAAGCTCACCCAACAGTTTTACATGGACTTCATCATCGCGTTTTCTGAGGCACTCGAACTCGACAGACCAATCCTGATGGGCTGCTCTATGGGCGGCTACGTGATGTTGGACATCGCTCACAAGCACCCAGGGAAATTTGGAGGGCTCATCGCCTTACAGCCCCGCGACTTCGAGCCTGCGTGGGCCGAGATGTCGAAGTGGATGGTGCATCCAGAGGTCAACCCTGCGAACGTCATCCGTCCTCTGATTCGGAGCCTTACTTCATCACATGCTCCAGAGGAATATAGGCGGGAAGTCGAGTGGATTTACGCTAGATGCGGTCCAGGGGTTCTCAGCGGCGATTTCTATTACGCCTCCAAGGATCACGACGCTCGCCCATTCCTTGAAGAAATCGACGCGGAAGAACAAGGGCTTTATGTTATAGGAGGCGATGAGGACTATAGTTGCTATCCTGAGCACACCGACAAGCTCGAGGCTTCCATCAAGGGGTTGAAGGTGACGCGCATGCCAGAAGTCGGCCACTTCCCGCCTTCGGAGCACCCTGAAGCCTTTAAACAAGCCCTCATGCCCATACTGAATGAACTTCGTTCTTCGTACGAGAAGAAGACCGTGTAGACGCGTTCCACGGGAGGGCCGTTTCAGTCCTTCCGTGCTCCAACGTAAGTGCCGGTTTTGGCCAGTCTTGGCAGTAGGTGTAGAAAAGATGTTTATTGGAAATACAGCAAATTCGATTGAAGCTTAATCAACTGCAACAGATATTGAAGTTTGTGGAAATATCTGTTGCAGTTTACATCAATATTCGCCATGAACATAAGAAAAAAATGGATAAATATGGCTGGTCAAAGGAAGATTTAGCGCTAGTTGCTGAAAAAAACTCATATAATGGCTCATTAAACCCCTATGCACAATTTAAAAAGCCTTTTTCAAAGGAAGAAGTTCTAGCTTCTAAAATGATTGCTGATTATATTATTTATGTTAACAAATATAGAGGTGTATTATTAAGTATCGATAACAATGAAAACAACGATTTC
Organism: Alkalihalobacterium alkalinitrilicum; assembly: GCF_002019605.1. Lineage (NCBI taxonomy): Bacteria > Bacillati > Bacillota > Bacilli > Caryophanales > Bacillaceae > Alkalihalobacterium > Alkalihalobacterium alkalinitrilicum. Next base: position 974,268 of record NZ_KV917368.1, read on the forward strand.
CTGATAAGTAGGCACTATATGTAACTTTCAAAAGAACAAGAGTGAGGTTGTACTTATGTTGTAAATAAGTATGGACATGTAAGTTTACACGTCTGTTAAGTATTATTGACAGAACATATTGAAAATTAAATTAAAATTGTAACATTACTTGAAAACGATTTAAAAGTGGAATGGCACGATTCTTGCATTAATATAGTTATATAACATTTATAAGGAGGTTGATTATGAAACTGTCCCTTTGGTTAATCACTCAAAAAACACCTATCAGTAAAGTAACCGAATTAGCAGAAAAAGCTGAGAAAAATGGTTTTGATGCAGTATGGTTTGCTGAAGCATGGCGAGAAACTATTGTACCATTAACAGCAATTGCTATGAAAACTAAAACGATAAAATTTGGTTCTGGTGTTGGTCAAGTTTTTCCAAACAATCCAACAACATTGGCTTTACAAGGAACTAATCTTCAGGAACTTTCGGATGGCCGGTTTGTCTTGGGCTTAGGCTTAAGTACACCTTTTGTTGTCGAGAATTGGTATGGAAGTCATTATGGTCGGCCACTAAGACAAATGCGAGAATCTATTGAAATCATAAAAGGGATACAGACCTCTAAATCCGGCAACCGTTTTAATTATGAAGGTGAATTATTTAAAATTAAAAAATACAAATCACCAGTAGAATTAGAAAAACCATTTCCAGTTTATATGGCAGCGATAGGACCTAAAATGTTACAACTAGCTGGTGAAATTGCTGATGGTTTAGTTATCGGAGCCCTACATTCACCTAGATATTTATCGGAAAACGTTTACCACAATCTTAAAATTGGGGCGGAAAGGTCAGGAAGAAACCTTGATGATCTCAATATCATATATGGACAGATATGCTCTATATCCCAAAACAGAAAAGAGGCCTATGATAGAGCGAGAAAATCTATAATGTATACTGCTCAGTATCCTCATTATCAAACAGTAATGCAACAAGAAGGATTTACTGAAGAAGTTGAAGCAATTAGTCAAGCTTTAGAACAAAAAGATTATGATAAAGCAGCTACTTTAATTACTGACAAGATGGTTGATCATTTTTCTATAGCCGGGGAACCGGATGAATGTAAAGAGAAGTTACTCAGATATAGTGATTATCCAGGTATACCCATGTTAACTTTAATTCCGTTCAAAGTTAGTGAAGAAGAAGTAATCGATAATATGGAGCTAATTCTAGAAACCTTTAAAAAATAAAACTATATTATCAGATTTAATAGACGATGAGGTTATTGGAAATGACTGGTGATATAAGCTTTTATGGAGGTCAAATATGTTAAGGCAATTTTGGAGAAATACCGTTGAAAGTTACAGCGAACGACCATTCTTGAAGTTTGGTAATGAACAATATACTTATGAAGAATTTGATAGAATAACTAACCAATTGGCAAATGGATTACTTAACTTAGGTTGCAAAAAGGGAGATAAGGTAGCTTTACTTTTTAGAAATAGCCCAACTTATCTTCAATGTTTCATTGCAATTAATAAGATCGGTGCTATTTCAATACCTCTAATTAATGGCTCAACTTCAGAAGAAATTAAATATGTAGTAAATCATTCAGAAAGCCAATATTTATTCACAGACGAAACAAATTATAAAAATGTTATTGGTATAAAAAAGGATTTGAATCATTTACAAAAGATTATTCTAGTAGATGATACAAATAATGATGAACATTCTATTACATCATTATTAAGTAGTAGTGCTGAGGAACCTAAGGGTATTCTATCCAAACCAGCAGACCCAATGGCAATTATGTATACGTCTGGTAGTACTGGGAGACCAAAAGGAGTCGTTTTACCGAATTCTAGTTTTTCTTCCTGTGGAAAAGGATTATCTAAAAGGCTAAACTACAAAAAAACAGATACTATTCTTTGTGCAATACCTTTGTTCCATGCAGCGGGAACTCATATGTCCATAGCTGCTGCTATAGCTTGTGGTGCTTCAGTTTCTCTTGTTGAAAAATTTAGTGCCAGTACATTTTGGGAAACAGTAGATAAACATCAAGTTACGAAAGCAATCCTTTTGCCAACAATGGTATCTATTCTATTGAGTTTACCGAAAAAAGATAATGACCGAGATCATTCTTTAAACCTTGTTGTTTCTCATATTCGCCCTAAAGAATTTATGGAGCGCTTTGATGTTGATATTTGCTTAACGTGGGCACTAACTGAAATTGGTGGTATGGGAACACTAACCTACCCAAGCTACGACCGGTATGAGCCTCAGATTATTGGGTGGCCGTTTCCAGATAATGCCCAAGTCAAAGTAGTTGACGAAAACGGAAGTGATCTCGGGCCAAATCAAGGGGGTGAACTAGTATTTTATCATCCAGATATCATGCTAGAGTACTATAAAAATGAAACTGCTACGAAAGCAACATTAGAAAATGGGTGGTTAAAAACTGGTGATGTAGGGAGAATTGATCAAGAAGGTAGAGTATATTTTGAAGGAAGAATAAAAAATGTGATTAAAAGATCAGGAGAAAATATTTCAGGTGAAGAAGTAGAATTTACGATTATGTCGCACCGTGCTGTAGAAGAATGTGTAGTTTTTAGCGTTCCAGATAAGATTAGAACGGAAGAAGTTGCTAGTTTAATCGTTGTAAGACACCACGCTGAATTATCCCCTGACGAAGTAGAAAAGTGGTGTAAGGAGAAATTATCAGACTGGAAGATACCAAGATATATTCAACTAACGTATGCCCCGTTACCAAAACTTCCAAATGGGAAGATAGATCGTAACAGCATAAAATACAACATTTCGGAAGCGTGGGATAAAACAAAAAATTAGCAATCGAGAAAGTTACACTATAACTGAATTATTAATGAAGCTATAGGGGGTGATTTTCCTTTAAAAAGAGACTGAAAATACAGATAATAGTGAATTATAAAATTTGAGGAGGGACTAAAATTGGCTGATTTATACCAAATTGGAATTGATATGGGTGGAACATTTACCGATATTGTAGTTATTAATCAAAAAGGGGAAATGTGGACAGATAAAGCAGATACAACTCCCAAAAATTTAATTGAAGGGTTAGTAGCGAGTATCGAAAATGTCTCTGAACAAATGGGAATCTCAAACACTTCGTTATTAAACCAGTGTTCGAGATTTGTTCATGGTACAACTATTGTTACGAATAGTATAGCTGAATTAAAAGGGGCTAAAGTTGGCCTTTTAGTAACAAAGGGATTTCGTGATACTCTTCGAATTGCTAGATCACCAAGAATAGATGATAGGGATCATCATAAACAATTAAATATACCTGATATTGTAGATAGAAAATCTATTTTTGAAATTGATGAGAGAATTGATAAAAATGGTAATGTTGTAGTTAACATCAATTCACAGCAAGTGGAAGATGTAGTAAAAGAGTTAGTGGAGGAACAAAATGTAGAAGCGATCGCAGTTTGTTTTCTTTGGTCCTTCTTAAACGCTGAACATGAGCAGCAGATTAAACAAATTATTGAATCTAAGTATCCATCAATTTATGTAACGATATCATCTGATTTATATCCAGTAATGCGTGAATATGAGCGTATGGTAACTACAACTTTGAATGCGTTTACAGGACCAAAAGTAGTTCGTTACGTTGATCAAGTCCAAAAAACTCTCGATGAACAAGGACTAAAATCTCCGGTTGTATTTATACAGTCATTTGGCGGAAGTTTGAGTGCTGATGAAGTGCGGGCTGCACCTATTTCATTGGTTGACTCTGGACCAGTTGGAGGTGTATTAGGTACTAATCACCTTGGAGAAACGTTAGGTATTAAAAATATGATCACAGGTGACATGGGTGGAACGAGTTATGATTGCTCGATAATTGTAGACAACAAGTTTACAAAAACACAACGTGTTTATCTGCGTGAATTCTTAACAGGTCTTAGTAAAATTGATGTAACAGCGATTGGCTCTGGCGGGGGATCAATTGCCTGGTTAGATTCACGGGGAATTCCTCAAGTCGGACCGCATAGTGCTAGTTCTGACCCTGGCCCGGTTTGTTATGGCAGAGGTGGAGACCAACCTACCGTAACGGATGCCAACGTATTATTAGGATTCATTGACCCAGATTATTTCTTAGGTGGAAGAAGGAAGTTAGACAAAGGACGGGCAGAAGCTGTATACCACGAAAAATTGGCTTCTAAGTTAGATATGAGTACCATTGAGGCCGCGGCTTCGGTCTACCAACTAATCGTTGCTTCCATGAGTAATGCAGTTCGCGGACAAAGTGTTGAGCGAGGAAATGATCCAAACGAGTTTACGTATGTAGCTTACGGTGGGGCATTACCTGTTTTTGCTGCAGAGATTTGTCGTGAAATTGGAATTCGTAAGGCTGTCATTCCTAGTACTTCTGCTGTATTTTCCGCACAAGGTTTATTAGCGGGAGATGATGTACGTAACCTTGTAAAGTCTTGTTTCTGGAAACCAGGCCAAGAAGTGGACCATATTAATAAAACAATAGAAGAAATGGAAGAGCAAATCAAAGTTAGTTTATCTGCAAGTGGATTTAAAGAAGGAGAATATGAAATTCAAAGAACGGGTGATTTTAAATTCGAAGGTCAAATTTTTGAATTACCGGTTCCAATTCCATCAGGAAAAATTACGAAAGAGATTATTGAGGAAATTGCAAACAACTTTGCTCCTCTTTATGAAGCTGAATACGGTCCTGGTACAGCATGGGCTTATTCTCCAGTGAATTTATTTACAATTAGGGTAACCGGTATAGGTCATGTTGAGAAGTTCCAACAAAAAGACTTTGCAAGCGAACCGATTATAGCTGAAGCAGCTCAAAAAGGGGTTCGAAAAGTCTACTTACCGATGGAACATGTATGGGAGAATATTCCAGTCTACGATGACCAAAAAATTACACCAGGATCTGAGTTTGCTGGACCGGCAATTATCGAGAGGACACAAACGACCATATTTATTCCAAACGGTGTCAAAGCCACAATGGATAGCTACCGAAATTATTTGTTAGACCTTTAATTCCACATTAGAAAGGAGATTATTCCATGGGAAAAATTAATCAAGCTTCATCTGTGAACCTGATTAAAGCCGAGATTATTCGTCAACAATTATATAATATCGCTCAGGAGATGGGTATTGTCATGATAAGAACGTCGGGAGATCCGGTAATTTCTGAAGCGGTGGATTTCTCGACATTTATTGCTGACAAAGATGGGGAAATTATATCTTTTTCAGGGTATATGACTATGCATGCCGGACCTGCTCGCCAATCCGTTCGTCATATAATGAATACTTATTCTAAGGAAGAAATACGACCAGGTGATGCCTTTATTTGTAATGATCCACATACTACGGGAGCATGTCACCCTCCTGATGTAGGAATTGTGAAACCGATTTTTTATCAGGGTGAGCTAATTGCATGGTGTTGGGCAGAAGGTCATTTGTTAGATGTTGGGGGAATGTCGCCGGGAGGATTTGCCGTAGCTGCCACTGATGCATATTCAGAAGCACTGCGTTTTCCTGGAATTAAGATTGTTAGCGAAGGTAAGATCGTTCAAGATGTGTTACATCTGATGGAAGTAAATTTCCGCTTACCACAACATGATATTAATAACATTCGTTGCTTTATTGCAGCGTGTAATACTTGTGAAAAACGAACTATCGATATGGTTGATAAATATGGATTGGACGAATTCAATCATTATGTAGAACTGAATAAAGATTTAACTGAAAAAGCATACCGTCAACGGATTGCAAAATTACCAAAAAAGACATACGAAGCGACCGAATGGATCGAACATAACGGTCATGAAAATAATCTTTGGCCAATCAATTGTAAGTTAACCGTCCATGAAGATAGTCTTACTTTAGACTTCACTGGATCTGCTCCTCAAACCAATGGTTTTGTCAACACTACAGAAGGGACTGCCATTGGTTGTGCGGTCACTCCGATTATGCTTGTATTGACCTCAGATATTCCTTTTAACGAAGGAATATTCCGAGCAACCAATATTATCCTGCCTGAAGGGACAGTGGTTAATGCTAAAATGCCAGCTCCTGTGTCATCAGCACATATGGAGGCTGGGATGCGCATAACAAAGGTTGTAACAGAATTGCTTAGCCGCGCTATGATGGAAAGTGAAGATGAGTGGATGCAAAGTCATGCCATGGCTGCTTTCCATGATAGTTGGGTAGTAGGAGTATTTGCTGGAAATGACGAAGAGGGCAAGCCAACTGTATTCCTTGATATGAATGGTGGAGGTGCAGGTGGAGGTGCTCAAACGATCTGCGACGGTATAGATGCAGGAGCTTCCTTTACTCAGTTAAGCAATGGATTGCCTGATATTGAAATTAATGAACTTTCCAACCCAGTACTCTATTTATGGAGGCAACTAAACGTTAACTCTGGTGGACCAGGTAAATATAGAGGAGGACAAGGCATTGAGTTCGGCTGGATTCCATGGGGAACCGAAGGCGGAAATGAACTTGTAAGTACAGCTTGCTGGCAAGTTCCTGCTCGCGGAATAATGGGCGGTTATCCTGGTGGAACTAGTGGTTACTGGGTAGTCAAAAATTCCAATGCTACAAAACTTATGCAAGAAGGACATTTGCCTAACATTGGACAATTAGAAGGAGAAAAGGAACTACTCCCTCCTAAACATGTATTGCCGATTACTTCTAGTGATGTTTTTGTACAATTTGAGGGGGGCGGAGGAGGTCTTGGAGACCCAATTAAACGAGATCCAAATGTAGTATTAAAAGATTTGTACGATGGTTATATTACTCAAACAATGGCTGAAAATGCATATGGGGTTATAATTGCTCAAAATGGTCAGTTAGACGAAGAACAGACCATCACTAAAAGGGAACTGATTCGTAGGGAGCGACTCGAACGTGCGACTGCCCCAACGAAAAGGTTAAATATAAAAGAAGAACTAAAGTTTGTTAGATCCTTAGGAGATGCGTTACAACTTATGGAAGATCGGAACGGGCAACAATACTATTGTTGTTCTGATTGCGGAACGGCTATTGCGCGTGCAGACGAACCTTGGGAACACGGTGCTGCACGAATTCAAACCAATGTATCAGATAAGCTTGGTGAATATGGGATGTGGGTGAAAAGTAGAGAAACTGAACCGTATGTATATCTCAATGAACTTGTGTGTCCGAATTGTGGTAGTTTAATTTCCGTTACTACAAGTGTAGACAACTAAAAAAGATAGCTTCAAAAACTAAAATTAAAATTTAATGCCTTTTTAAACTGGTAGAAACTAAAATGCATAAAAGTTAAATATACTACTTCTCATCACTTAAGGAAACAGCCTCAACTAGAAATCTATAGAACGGCTGTTTCCTTTCATATCAAGATTCCGGCTATATTAAAAGGATTCAAAAGCTCAAAAACAGCTGGGAAAGCGTATACAATGCAAGTTAAAAAGGAATGATTAATTATGAAGCTATCTATTATTGGTGGAACTGGTAAGCTAGGTTATGGATTAGCTAAGCGATTTGCAAAATTAGAAAAAAACGTCATGATTGGGTCTCGAGATAAAAACAAAGCATTGGCTAAGGCTAAAGAAATTAATGATAAGTTAATGACGTCCCATGTACAAGGGGATGATTTAGTGGCAGCAGCAGACTGGGGCGACCTAGTTTTTTTAACAGTCCCTTTTTCTGCTCAACTCGATACTGTTAAACAAATAAAGGATATTCTGGTAGGAAAAATATTGATTGATACGACGGTTCCTCTCATCACTGAAAATCCAACAATTCAATCTGATCGTGTAACTTCAACTGCTGAAGATATTGATAAATTAATCGGAGAAAACAGCAAGCTTGTATCAGGTTTTCATACAATATCTCATACAGTATTAACCAATTTAGAGAAGGAGATTGATAGTGACGTCCTTCTTTGTGGAAACGATGATGAAGCGGTGAAGCTTGTAGCTGATCTCGTCGAGGAGCTCGGAGCTAATCCTATTCATGTAGGAGATTTAAAAAATGCTCGAGTTTTGGAAAGGTTAACCCCAATGATTATTGGGATTAATAAACGTTATAATAAACGCCATATTGGTATAAAGATTACTGGAATTAAATAACTTAAACGGCGAGAAGTAGATTAACGAAGTTCAGTGATCTACTTCTCGCCGTACTTACCATAGGGAAAAGGAGACTGGCGTATGAATAGTGTAATTATACTAATGAAAAATTTAAGACTCCTCGCGCAAAGATGTGTTAACGTCTTGGTGACAGATACGATCATGACTCTGATAAGAAAAAGACGTTGCTTGCAAAACAAGTGGTTGAGTTTGCAAGAATTTATGGTAGATAAGTCATTCCAATTCAAGGGGTACCCAAATGAACATGGCAATTATCCTACAAAAACCATTTAATCAAGCAAAGACAAGACTAAAAGGCTGGCTGTCACCAAGCGAAAGAATAGGTCTTGTACAAGCGATGCTTTATGACGTAGTAGAAACACTAACAGTAACCCCTTTATTGGATCGAATTGGAATCCTAACTAGTGACCCAAGGGCAATTAATATAGCAAAAGAATTGGGGATTGAAGTATTTTATGAAGAAAAAGTAGTTGGGATGAATCACGCGTTAGTTAATTTTACCAATTTATTAGACGAAGAGGTTAAATCTTTGTTTGTTTTACCAGCAGATATTCCTCTTATATCATCAGCAGATATCAGTGAAGTAGTAAATATATCACAGAGAGTACCGATTACAATTATTCCCTGTAGAAAAGGATCGGGTACGAATGGATTGGTTTTGTCACCACCAAATGCTTTGAAGACAGCATTTGGTAGGAATAGCAAAACTAAACATTGCTATCTTGCGAGAGCATTAGATTTACAGCACATAGTGTATAGAAATTCAGCATTTTCTTATGACATAGATTTAGTGGAGGATTTATTATGCTTCGAAAGATTGGGGGATAAAACGAAAACAAAAGAATTCTTGGAACACAATAAAATTTTAAACAGACTAATTAGAAGACAAGTGGTGACATCATGAATGAAAATAGAATATGTGGGATTAAAGGAATCCCAGAGGTAAGTCCTGGTGATGATATACCTACTTTAATTATTAAGGCTTTAGATGCTCAAGGTGAAAAACTAAATAATGGCGATATTGTTGTTGTAACTTCTAAGGTCATATCAAAGTCAGAGGGAAGGATTATTCACGAAAGTGAGATCACACCATCAGAATTAGCCGTAGAATTATACAATTCTATATCTAATAAAAATGCTCATGAGATTAAAGTTGTTCTAAGAGAATCATCTCGTCCAGTAAATGTGACTGATCGGGTTATGATCATGGAAACAAAGCATGGATTTGTTTGTGCCAATGCAGGTATTGACAGGTCTAATGTAAAAGATGAAGGCACATTACTATTATTACCGAAAGAACCGGATAAATCAGCGGATATAATTAGACGAAGATTGCAAGAACATTATGATATGCATTTAGCTGTAATTATTTCTGATACGTTTGGACGACCATGGAGTATGGGTCAAACAAACATAGCAATTGGTATTTCAGGAATGCCAGCTATTACTGATAATAAGGGACAAATTGATCAGTTTAACCCGGAACTTCAAGCAACAGAAATAGCTGTTGCTGATGAAATAGCTAGAGCAACGGAATTAGTAATGAACAAAACTGATGGTATCCCTGTTGCCACTGTAAAAGGCTATTCTTATGCAAAATCTGAAGGAAGAAGTACTGATTTAGTAAGGTCGAGAAAATTGGATTTATTCCGATAATAAATAACAAAATTTTTGGAAGGGAATGATTTTGAGAATAACAGATGATGTTTATTTTGTTGGTAGTGGTGCCTTAGGAATGAACACAACAGATCCGTTTGATTGTAATATTTATCTAATTGATGGAGGGGATGAACTAGCAATCCTCGATAGTGGGTCAGGAATGGGTGTTGAAAAGGTTCTTAGTAATGTTGAGAATCTTGGATATCTAATTGATCAAATTAAATATCTAATTTTAGGCTCCTCGCTATTTACTGTGGAAACAATTTTTAGCTTTTCATAGTTTCTCAATCCAGAGATAGCCAGTCAAGGAGTTCGCTTGACAGACTATCTTTGGATTGAAGGTCATTAAAGCAAGCTAAAAAACAGAAAAAATATTAGTAGTGAGGCTGAACAATGAGATCTAGTTTGTTCACTGTTGCATAAACCATGGCAATGAAATTTGCGGTTGTTCGGTACCCTCTAGCTTTTCTCTTTGCGGCTTGGCTTGAATTAGACTGTTGATACCTTCTAGAAACCCATTTGTCATTTTGGTTTTAAACCACCTAAGAATACCGTCTCTGTGCTGCTTCAGTGATTTAGCAACTTTAGCCATTGGCTCTAACTGCGAGTGAACAGCCCAAAGATACCATTCATCAAAATACAAGGGCGCTAACCAAGGATTCTTTGTCCAAAAGGCTTGAAAAGACAACTTAAGTCGATACGCTCTTGCTGTTTTTAAATGGTATCTTTAAGATTAAGAAATGTTTTGCGTTGTTTTACTGTTAGATTTTGTTCGTTTTTTAGCCAAATATAGCGGGTCTTTTTTAAGATTGGGTCCTCATGTTGTTCCACGCGTCGCACTTGATCAAGTGCTTCGTTAATGAGCTTCATAAAGTGAAATTTATCAAACGTGATGGATGCCTTTGGAAACTGTTCTCCAACGCCTTTTATGAAGGCGGGAGACATATCACTGCAGACTTCCTGTATATTTTCAGGATTAATTCCTTTTTCTTTTAGGAACTCTTTGAATGTTTCTAAAACAGCGGAATCTTTCCCTTCTGTGGCAAAAAGAACACGCTTTGTATCCATATCAACAAAAAGAGTGACATAATCGTGACCTTTACGTGCAGAAGTTTCATCAATCGCTATTCTCTTCACACCTGAAAAGTCTATGGTATTCATAGCTCTTTCAACGTAGTAATGAAATATCCGCCATAGTCTAAACTTAAATCTATTCTTTTATTTCCATACAAATTAGCGAGGAAGCTAATTTTAACTCATGCACACGCAGATCATGCTGGTAGAGCAAAAAAATTGTTGATTTAACAGGTGCAAAGGTGATTGTACCAAAAATTGCAGCTAATTATATAGAAAGGGGAGATGAAGAAGCTATTATTCTAGAAATAGCGAAAAAGGCAGGAATATATCCTATGGATTATAAGTTTAATGCCTGCCCAGTTAATCAAATAGTAGAGGAAGGTGATGAAGTAAGAGTAGGTAAATATGTTCTGAAAGTAATTGAAACACCAGGACATTGTATAGGTCACGTCTGCTATGTGTTAGAAGCAAATAATAAGGTTAATTTATTTGCTGGAGATGTTATTTTTTACGAAAGTGGGAATAGAAAGGAGGATGAGTTTTTGGATTACTTAACTGAACCAAGACAATCAGAATTACAAGATTTATTAAATATAATTCTTAAGAGAGGTCATGCAAAGCGTAATGAAGCTTATCAATTGATCAAGGCAAACGGAACAGATCTTTTGGAGTTGCTAAAAGTTTCTTCATTGTTAAGAGATCAATCAAAAGGTAAAACTGTGACCTATTCAAGAAAAGTGTTTATTCCACTTACAAATATGTGTCGCAACACATGTAGCTATTGTACCTTTGTGAAAGGTCCTGACAATCCTGATGCACATATTATGAATCCAGATGAAGTACGGGCAAAACTAAAACAAGCGGAAGCTTCTGGTTGTAAAGAAGTTTTGATAAGTCTTGGTGAAAGACCTGAATTACGATATGAATTTACAAAAAAATGGTTAAATAAACTGGGTTATAAAAGAATGGTTGATTATGTTTACGATATTTGTGAAATGGTCATAAAAGAAACGTCAATGATACCGCACACTAATGCGGGTGCTTTAAAAGTTGAGGAAATAAAAAAATTAAAGATGGTTAATGGTAGTATGGGGATGATGCTAGAGTCAAATAACCCGAACCTTTCCGTGCATAGAGATTGTCCGGATAAACATCCGATGGTACGTCTTAATACAATCAGGTATGCAGGAGAATTAAAAGTTCCCTTTACCACTGGGATTTTAATTGGGATCGGTGAAAGTTTAGAAGATCGAGTGGATTCGTTATTTGATATTTTGGAACTTCATAAGAAATATAATCATATTCAAGAAATAATCATACAAAATTTTAGAGCTAAAAAAGATACAAAAATGGCAAATTCCGAAGAGCCTACTATTTGGGATATGGTTAGAACCATTGCTGTTTGTCGTTTGATATTCGGTAGGCAGATGAATATACAAGCTCCTCCTAATTTAACACCAGAAATGCACCAATTATTTTTACTGGCAGGAATAAATGATTGGGGAGGGATATCTCCAGTAACGCCTGATTATATAAATCCAGAAAAACCTTGGCCCAATATAACTGCTTTAAACAGTGTTTGTTCAGAGTTAGGATTTACGTTACGTGAACGGTTAACGGTTTATCCAGAGTATGTATATGATGCCGATTTTAACCAGGAAGTCTTTACTAAACGTATATATGATTTCATCGATGAGCGAAAATTAGTAAAAGAGGAGTGGGCGACATGTTGAAGACACCAGTAAGTTATGAAGAAGTAACACAGTACGGTATAAACAGGTTATTAAGCCGAACAAATCTTGAAGTAGCTAGAATTTTAGATAAAGCCTTAGAAGAAAAAGAAATATCAATTGAGGAAGGTATTAAACTTTTTGAAACAAATGGCACTGACCTTCATGCTGTTATGCTAACTGCAGATGAATTAAGACGACGAGCTGTTGGAGATGTAATCACGTACGTAAAAACAAGGAATATCAATTTCTCTAATGTTTGTTATACAGGCTGTAAATTTTGTGCGTTTGCAGCACATGAAAATGATGAAAGGGCTTATTTTGTTCCTCTGGCAGAAATTGCTCAACGAGCAAAAGAGGCTTGGGATTTAGGAGCAACAGAAGTTTGTATACAGGGAGGTCTTCATCCAAGAATCGATGGTATGTATTATCACGAAATCATTCGATCTATAAAAGATATTGTCCCTGATATGCATATTCATGCATTTTCACCGTTTGAAATCAAATTTGGTGCTCGGAAACGTAATGTAACCATAGAAGAACATCTTACTAGTTTAAAAGAGGCTGGGTTAGATACAATTCCAGGAACTGCGGCGGAAATTTTAGATACTGATGTAAGAAAGATATTGACAAAAGATAAATTAAGTGCGGATGAGTGGGTTGAAATTGTAAAGACAGCTCATAAACTGGGTATTCGCTCAACATCTACTATGATGTACGGACATATCGATGGTCCTAGACATTGGGCAAACCATATTGGATTAATACGTGAAATTCAAAAAGAGACGAATGGTTTCACTGAGTTTGTACCTCTTGGATTTGTACATTATAATACTGAACTATTTAAAAAAGAAGGTGCAAGGGCTGGTTCTACAGGAATTGAAGATCTAAAGGTTATTGCTGTTTCTAGAATTATGCTTTACAACTGGATTAATAATATTCAAGTGTCATGGGTGAAAAATGGACCGAAAGCATGTCAAGTAATGTTTGATGCTGGTGCAAACGATTTTGGTGGTACACTCATGGATGAAACAATATCACGTTCAGCAGGTGCACCATTTGGAGAGAATATGGATCCCAATGAATTTAATAGATTAATTTGGGATTTAAATAGAATACCTGCAGTACGAAACACCTCCTATGAAATAGTTGACTATCCAAAAATACAATAAAATATCACACAATAATAAATAGTTTTTGAGGAGGGTTTAGATTGTCAAGTATTAGTAAAAGTAGTCATATATCAGCAGAAGCAGAGATACCTAATATAGAATTTATATAAATTAAAATATGATTAGAGAGCAAGGTGAAGTTGCAAAGTTTTGCTAAAAGTCGGGAAAAAATTCAAATTAATAGTATTCGTGAAATTATGTAGAAACAATGTCAGATGTAATCTTTTACAAATAGGAGAACCATCAGTTACAACACCGTTGCATATAAGAGAAGCCGCTGTCAAAGCAATGGAAGATGGTTTCACACACTATACTTCAAATCCAGGAATATCATCAGTAAGGGAATCTATAGCAAGGAAGATGAAACGGGATTTTAATGTAGAAGTACCAATCAATCGAATTATTATCTCAGCAGGAGCTGTGTCAGCTCTTAATATGTAAGCCCGAATTCAAACAATGCATAATTCAGCTGCTTGAAGAGCAATTGGCTCATTCGAATCAACAAAACAAAGAATTATCAAAACAGATTGAAGCGTTAACCGATCAGGTACGCCATTTAACTAAGCTTTTATATGGATCCAAAACAGAAAAATCTAAATATAATACGCCTGATGGACAAATTTCATTATTTGATGATGATCCGTCTTTTAGTGAGCCTGAGCACACAGGAGAACAAAGCCAGCAGACAATTTCTTATACTGTTGTACGAAAAGTTCAAAAGAAAAAACGGAATGAATCATTACATGATGATATTGAAGTTCAGGTAATTCATCATCACCCAGAAAGTACGCTTTGTGACTGTTACCAAGATCAAATGATTGAAATAGGCAGTACAATCGTACGTGAAGAAGCTGAATTTATTCCTGCAAGAATGAAGAAAATACAACACATTGAACATGCTTATGAATGTAAAAATTGCAAAAGCGATCTATCTCAAAAAGCACAAATTAAACGGGGAAAAGCACCAAAACCTCCCATTCAACGTAGCATTGCAGGCCCCAGCGTGCTTGCCAAAGTAATATATGATAAGTTTTCACAATACTTACCACTTTACCGCCAAGTTAAGGAATGGGATCGTTATGGTCTGAGTACCAATGATAAGAACCTTTCTAATTGGGTTATTCGTGCATCCCATGATTGGCTTTCACCTATTTACGAACGAATGAAGGATTTAATGATGATTAAATCTCTTTTACATGTAGACGAAACTTACGGGCAAATTATCAACCGATCCGATGGGAAATCTGGACAAACCAATGCATATAATTGGGTGTTTCGAAGTGTGCCAAGCCACGGACCAATAATAACTCTCTTTCAGAGTGCATTATCACGTGCTCGATCTGTCCTTGAAAGTTTCATCGAAGGCTATTCTGGTACGATTATTTGCGATGGTTATTCTGCCTATGACAAAATAGAAGGTGTTTCTTTCGCAAATTGTTGGGCACACGTTCGTCGCTACTGGTTAAAAGTGGACAGTAAAAATGGATAAATCGGTGTAAAATATTGTGACGATTTATACCGGCTTGAAAGGAAATTCAAGCATTTGTCTCCTAGTAAGCGAAGGAAGAAACGCCAAAAGTATTCTAAGCCTATCGTTGAAGAATTCTTAGACTGGATTGAAAAATCTCTATTCTACGGCAAGAACGCACTAGCAAAGGCAGCTGATTATACCTTAAAAAGATCGAATGGTCTAAAAGCATTTTTGTTCGATGGTCGTATCGAAATGGATAATAACCCAGCCGAAAATGCGATCCGCCCTAGTGTGATTGGTCGAAAAAACTAGCTCCACTCTGTTAGTGAAGCTGGCGCAAAGGCTAACGCTATCTGTTTAAGTATCGCAGAAACCGCAAAAGCAAACGGTGTGGATTTCTATCGTTATCTCTTGAAGATACTGACGGATTTGCCAACTCTAGATATCTATCAACACTCGGAAATTTTAAATCAGTATATGCCTTGGTCAAAAATGATCCAAGCTGAATGTAGAAATAAAATGAAATAACCGTACATCTGATAAAAAATTCCATGATATACGGTTATTTGTCATGCGTACCGGAAAGGTGCGCTTTTTTTAATTCGGGCTTACGATAGACTTTCTTTAAATCAGCCATCACTTGTTTCTGTTCTTTGTCTGATACATATTTCATAGAGTTGCGGATTTGATGGATTACACACAATTGAATTTCCGTTTGTGGAAAAATAGATTGGATGGCTTCAGAAAAGCCAGAAAGCCCGTCCTTACAAGCAATGAGGATATCTTCAATCCCTCTATTTTTAAGGTCTGTAGAAACTCCTAGCCAGAAACTAGCACTTTCATTCTCACCAATCCATATACCAATAATTTCCTTATGGCCTGACATCGAGATACCTAGCCTTGTTAATAATTCGATTATCTTTACGTACTTTGAAGTGAATCGCATCTAAAAAAACAATGGGATAGACACGGTCTAAAGGGCGTGATTGCCACTCTGAAATCAACGGCATAATCTTATCCGTCACCTTACTGACCATCGTAGGAGAGACATCTATGCCATAGATATCATTCATGTGAGATTCAAT
Organism: Alkalihalobacterium alkalinitrilicum; assembly: GCF_002019605.1. Taxonomy (NCBI): domain Bacteria; kingdom Bacillati; phylum Bacillota; class Bacilli; order Caryophanales; family Bacillaceae; genus Alkalihalobacterium; species Alkalihalobacterium alkalinitrilicum. The sequence goes on from NZ_KV917368.1 coordinate 990,585, forward strand.
ATCCCTAGTCGACATACCTTTAGCGTAAAGAGCGACAATTTGATCTTCAAGTCCGTTCGCCGTTGTTTCATTTTTAATGTTTTCTTACTATAGCCATTTCTACTATTCCCTGTATGATCTCCTTGAGAGTCGTGCTTTTTATAGCCTAACTGATTTTCTATTTCAGCTTCAAAAACCTCTTGGATTGTATCCTTAAATAAGTTTTTTAACATGGCGTGGACATCTTCAACAGTACGGCATTCTTTTGCCAATTCCTTAATTGTTTTGTTTCCATAGTCTTGCATAAATGATCATCTCCTTATTGGAAAGTATAACCATTTACACAAAACTTTTTACGCTCTCAATCGTTGCATCCTTATTTGTTGTTTTTGGGAATCTTAACTAGTGATATGTGTGTAGCTTACTAATCATTTATTTATAAATAAGCCATCTCATCAAACAAAATACCTTAATAAAGTAAAACTTTCATCTGTAGGTTTTCCTCTTCCCCCACTTATCCTTCTTCATTGATTCCTCGAAGTCTTGAAGGAGGGGGATACGGCCAGTTGATGCGGCTAAAAAACCTGCTTTAATTTCCTATAAATTCATATCCATGAGTTACGTAAATATCCACATAAAAAACAAAATGAGAAAAATAATAAATATAGGAAAAAAAGCGATAAGAGGAGGGAAAAGCTTGAGTGAACTGAGTTATAAGGAATCATGGTTCGGTAATATAAAAGGTGATATTTTAGCAGGTATCGTTGTTGCTCTTGCTTTAATACCAGAAGCAATTGCCTTCTCGATCATTGCTGGAGTAGATCCGATGGTAGGATTATATGCTTCATTTGTAATGGCAGTTGTTATTGCATTTGTTGGTGGGCGACCTGGGATGATATCAGCTGCGACCGGGGCGATGGCTTTAGTCATTGTGACATTAGTAGCTGACCATGGTTTAGAGTATTTATTAGCAGCGACGATTTTAACGGGGATATTTCAAATTTTGTTTGGTGTGTTTAAGTTAGCAAGATATATGAAGTTTATTCCTCGTTCTGTTATGGTTGGGTTTGTGAATTTATTAGCAATCCTTATTTTTATGGCACAGCTTGAACATTTTGTTGGCCACCGCCCAATGATTTATGCTTTAGTCGCATTAACATTACTCATCATTTATTTATTCCCTTACATCACAAAAGCAGTGCCATCCACTCTTGTTGCCATTATCATCGTCACAGCAATAGCTGTATTTTTAAATATTCAAGCCTGGACCGTAGGTGATATGGGGACGATTCCACGAACGTTGCCATCGTTTTGGTTTCCTGCAGTTCCGCTGAATTCGGAAACACTTATGATTATATTACCGTATTCGATTGCTTTAGCCGTTGTCGGTTTGATTGAATCGTTGTTAACAGCTTCGATCGTAGATGATATGACGGACACCGAAAGTGAAAAAAATGTAGAAAGTAACGGACAAGGAATTGCCAATATCGCGGTTGGATTATTTGGAGGAATGGCTGGTTGTGCAATGATCGGCCAATCGGTTATAAATGTTAAATCAGGTGGGCGAGGTAGATTATCTGCCTTTGTTGCAGGCGCTTTTCTTATGTTTTTAATAGCCGTATTAGGTGACATTGTTGTATTAATTCCGATGGCTGTTTTGGCAGGGGTTATGATTATGGTTTCGATAAGTACGTTTGATTGGAATTCTTTACGTACACTATATTTAGTCCCGAAAACGGATGCTACCGTTATGATTGTAACTGTCGTAACCGTCGTTGTGACGCATAATCTTGCCATTGGTGTATTTGCTGGGATTTTACTAAGTGCAATCTTTTTTGCGGCGAAAATATCAAATGTAATTGTTGAAAGTCAAACAGAAGGAACAAAGAAAATTTATAAAATAAAGGGGCAATTGTTTTTTGCTTCAGTGACTGATTTGCTTAAAAAATTTGAATATAAAGATAATGTTAAGGAAGTGGAAATTAATTTATCGAGGGCTCACATTTGGGACGATTCCGCAGTAGTTGCAATTGATAAAATTGTCCATAAATTCGAGGAAAATGAAATTAAGGTTCAAGTCACAGGTTTGAACGAAGAAAGTTCAGAATTAGTGGATAAGTTGGCAAATAAGTTAGGCGGTCATTAAATGGAGGTGAAAAGAATTGTACAAAAAAATTTTATTAGCATACGACGGGTCAGAACATTCTAAACGTGCGGGTGAAAATGCGATACATATTGCAAAGTGTGGTGGCGCTGAATCTATATTAGAAATTGTCTATGCGGTAGATGCAACAAAAGCTAAGCATGATGTATTGAGTAATTGGAATTCCTTATCTCTTGAAGAAAAGCGAAAAGAGTTATTAACTGGTGTTACAAAGAAAGCATCAGATGAAGGGGTCAAATACGAAATTAAAATTTTACAAGGTGAAGCAGGACCATCAATTATAAAATACGCCAATGAAAACAATTTTGATCTCGTTATTATTGGTAGCAGAGGTTTAGACCGCATTCAGGAGTTCGTCCTTGGAGGTGTTAGTCATAAAGTCGCTAAACGCGTGAAATGTCCAATATTGATTGTAAAATAAGGACAGTGTTTAATGGAGAAAACTGTGATTTGAGCTCTAATTTAAAATATCAAAATAGAATTTAGAGCTATTTTTCATTTAGTAATCACTGTATAAAGCTAATAAAAATTACAGTCATTTAGTTAGTCACCAGCTAAATGACTTTTTTTGTTTCGTAACCATCACAATACCAAACAGAATTCTTATTGAAAATACGTTCGGCGATTATGGAACTTAATGGTATAAGAATGTTGATCACAATAGGATGGAAACTTTTAGAAATCTATTTTTAGTTTTCTAATGTGAGGCTATATTAATTTATCGAATTCAGACACTACTATAAAAGAAAATGTCTAATTTCAATACACTCTGTAATTTTTTTGCGTATAATACGAATTTAATAATAAATTAACAATTGGCACGAAAATTGCATGTTTAATAGGGGATAGTTACTCTCATCAGATATAAAGTCGACTAGAAAATGAAAAGTTGCGCTAATTTAATTTATAAAAAATAGTTCAATCATTCAAAGTTTGGAAGTCACGATTTTATTGATGGCTTCAGGCGACTAACCGCTCAGTTTAAACCAGTATCGCTGTTGTTCAATCACAATTTATTGATAGTGGAGGGGAAGAAAATGAACGTAGTTGAATTACTGGTAGCTTCAAGTGCACGATTACCTAATCATGTTGCATTTGTTACAAATGATGAAAAAATTACATATTCACAGTTACAAGAAAATGTATGGGATGCTGCATCCAAGCTTTCATCCGTTGGAATTAAAGAAAATATGAATGTTGCGCTGATGGTTAGTAATCGGATCGTATATATTTATTCTTACTTTGCATTACTAGCATTAGGGTCTACCGTTGTGCCTATTAATCCTTTATTTAAAGAAAGAGAATTGCTGTATATCTTAAATGATGCTGAAGTAGAAGCGATTATCTTTGACGGTGTTTCTTCAGAGACGGTTCTAGCTGCTAGAAAAAATGGGAGCTCGCTAAAAACGGAAATCTGTATTGATGATTCTAATAAGGATGGTCTCATCAATTGGAAATCTATTGAAGCAAATGATTTAAAAGTAGATCATTCAAAATCATGTGCTGTTTCTCATGTTGCACAAATTATTTACACTTCAGGAACGACTGGAAATCCAAAAGGTGCGATGATTTCTCATTATAACTTAGTTTGGATGGCGATTACTTGTGGAGGAATTAATACGATAACATCTGAGGATAGAGTGCTGTGTACACTTCCATTATTTCATGCGTACGCCATCGTTCAGTCAATCCTATCTCCAATTGCTCAAGGAGCTACAATTTATTTAAAAGAACGATTCCAAGTCGAGCAAGTTTTACAGACGATTGATAATGAAAATATTACGGTGTTCTTTGGTGTTCCAACGATGTATTCAATGATCATTCATTCACCAGAAGTTAAGAACTATTCGTATAACTCACTTAGGAACTGCGCTTCAGGTGGAGCTAGTTTACCAGTTGAACATATAGAGAAATTGATTCAAATATTTGGGATTGAAATAATTGAAGGGTATGGTCAAACAGAAAGTACGGTAGGTATTTCATATAATCCATTAAACGGAATAAAGAAAGTAGGGTCAGTCGGCTTACCTATTCCAGGCATTTCTATAAAAGTGTTAGATACCAATGATAATGAGGTAAGTAAGGAAGAAGTTGGAGAAATCATTTTTACTGGACCTAATGTTATGCAAGGATATTACAATAAACAAGAAGAAACAGCAAAAACGATTAAAAATGGTTGGGTTTATACTGGTGATCTTGGTTATATCGATCAAGATGGGTATTTATATATCAAGGATAGAAAGAAAGAGATGATTATTAAAGGCGGTTACAATGTCTACCCAAGGGAAATTGAAGAAGTGTTATATCAACATCCGGATATGGTTGAATGTGCAGTCGTAGGAATACCTGATGAAAAATTCGGTGAAGTTGTTCATGCTTATGTCGTTACACGGAATATAACCGACGAAGAAGAGCTAAAGAAATATTGTAAAGAGCAATTGGTCCATTATAAAGTGCCAGAAAAGTTTATTTTTGTAGAAGAATTACCGAAAAACGCGTCAGGTAAAATATTAAAAAGAAGTTTGATAGGGTAAAACTAGATTTATAAATTGTATTTTATGAAGGGGGAAGCGAATTGTCTAAGCAAAATCGGAAGGTTACGGTGGAAGCAGAAGCGGAAATAAATTGGGAGGCTTTAGAAACACTTATTCATTCAGATATTTACGGACTGGAAACAGAACCAATGCATGTCACTCAATTTACAGAAGGATATTCTAATTTGACATTTCTACTAAAAATCGGAAATTGGGAAGGGGTTATGAGAAGACCCCCATTTGGTAAAATTCCAGAAAGAGCTCATGATGTCGAAAGAGAATTTCGTATTTTAGAAAAAATTAATCCTGAATTTCCATTAGCACCTAAGCCTTATCTCTATAAAGATCAAAGTGAAATTATGGATAAGCATTTTTATATCATGGAGAAAAAAACGGGGATCGTACTAGATGACAACATTCCTAGCTTTTATGAAAATTCACCTAACCTTAGACATAAGATCTCTGAATCAGTCGTTGATACATTGGTTCAACTCCATAGTGTTGATTATCAAAAAGTTGGCTTGGATTCACTAGGGAAACCGGATGGATATTTAGAAAGACAGGTTCATGGTTGGATTAAACGGTATCATGCGAGTCAAACCGATGAAATTGAGATTGTTAATAAAATCGAAAAATGGCTGACAACTAATATTCCAGCTTCTCCAAAACCTACAATCGTACACAACGATTATAAGCTTAATAATATGATGCTGTCTTTATCTGATCCTGGAAAAGTGATTGCCTTATTTGATTGGGAGCTATGTACGGTAGGTGATCCACTTACAGATCTCGGTGCTGCCATTTGTTATTGGAAAGATGAAAATGATCCGTTTACTACTATTAATTCAGTAACATCATTAGGGGGCTTTATTAGTAGAAAAGAATTTATGGAAATGTACGCTAAGAAAAGTGGTCGAGATTTATCCAACTTTAATTTCTACCTAGCTTTAGCCTATTTTAAAACGGCAGTAATTCTGCAACAAATATATTATCGATGGAAAAATGGACATCTTCAAGATGATCGAATAATTAATTTAGATATCAGCATTAAAAACCTACTAAATTCTTCGTATGAGTCGATTCATACAAAAGTAATATAGTAGGAATAGAGACGTAACATAAACACATCAAACTAGTCATTAACTAAACCAATCAAAAAACCATTTAACTCATCATAGGCTAAATGGTTTTTTTTGTTGTTTTCGACATTCTTCGAGGTATTTCGGGGCGCCGCTGTGACAATTGAAATATTTTTAAATGAAAAGGGGACAATACATTATAAACACGACTAAAACAATAGTACGGGGAGTCATACCAATGGAAAAAGTATTAGATAAAGAACAATTAGAGTCTTACGAAAAAATAAAATCAATGCAAGAACAATTAAGTCAATTACAAGTAGAATATTGGCACTCGTATTCTAATCTAGAGACAGTACAGTTTTGGGTAATTTTTTTATTGTTTTTTGTTGCACCATTAGTCGCTCTCTACTTTTTAATTGATAGGAAAAAAATATTTCTTATCGGATTTTATGGCTTTAATATTCACGTTTGGTTTAGTTATATAGATATATGGGGTTACAAAAACGGTTTATGGGGATACCCTTTTGAACTGATTCCTTTTCTCCCAGGTAATTTATCATTAGATGCAGCACTTATCCCAGTCTTATTTATGTTAGTTTATCAGTGGACGTTAAATAATAACAAAAATTTTTATCTATACACCTTTGGATTATCAGTATTCTTATCCTTCGTATTCAAACCATTATTAACATTGCATCATTATTTTGAACTACATAAGGGTGTTAATTTTTTTCATTTATTATTAGCCTATTGTGTGATATTTCTCATCTCAAAAATGATCACAAACATATTTATTAAGATGAAAAAATAGGAAGTGGTTATTAAGCTCACATGAGCGATGCTTTAATAACAAGAGCATCGCTTTCCTTGATCGCCACTTTTCTGTTTTAAAGAAGATTTCTTGTCATTTTAATGGGTCTTTATTTAGTATATCTTGAACAATGTCTTCTATAGTTACATTTTCGAGCACTTTTTCCATTGCTAATTGAGCAGCTGATAACACTGGAAGAATAGCACCTTGAATATTATTGCCTACAAGACAATTGGGATTGGGGTTGTCGTGTACACTAAACAATTCATTATCCTGAACTACATTTACCGCCTTATATACGTCCAGCAATGTAATTTCACTTAAATTTCTAGCTAGCTTAGAGCCAGCAATACCTGGATGTACTTCTACTAACCCAGCTTTCTTTAACATGCCAATAATTTTTCGAATTAGGGCAGGATTAGTATTTATACTTCCTGCTAAAAACTCCGATGAATTGACCCCGTCTTTATTAACTTCTATAAGAGATAATATATGAACTCCTACAGCAAAACGACTGCTGATGGACATCTTCATTCACCTTCCTTGCCATTTAAAAACTAGAGAATTTTATCATGTAATTCATTTAGTTACAATTCTTATTATACTCTAACTGAATGAATGTATCATTAAGCTTTAGATGGCTCATCAAAAAATAGCGACATCAATGGATTGACAGAACCTTAAGTTGTAACTATTATAATTACATGTAACTAAAATAGTTACAATAAGGTTAAGATCGGAAGTAACCATCTTTAACATATTAATCATTGGAGGGATCGTTTATGAAAATGTTAGTCACAGGAGCTACAGGAAAGTTAGGTTCGAAAGTTGTAGAGTCGTTGTTATTAAAAAATGTACCAGCGGATCAGCTGGTTGTTAGTGTTAGAAATCCTGAAAAAGCTGAAGGTCTTCGAGCTCGTGGAGTTGAAGTGCGCCATGGAGATTTTGATCAACCTGAAACATTGGACGCGGCTTTTGCAGGTATTGACCGATTATTAATGATTTCGGCGGATGGCGAGAATGAAAAAAGAATTCAACAGCACAAAAATGCGGTTGCTGCAGCAGAGCGTGCTCAAGTTCAATTCATTGCTTACACTAGTGTAGCCAATGCAATTGAAACGACGATGTTTCTGGCTCCACCACACCGTGCTACGGAAGAAGTGATCATGAAAACTGGAATTCCTTACTCTTTTTTAAGAAATAACTGGTACATGGAGAATGAATTATCAGGCATACAAGCTGCAATGGCTGGCGCACCTTGGGTCACATCTGCGGAAAATGGTAAAGTAGGCTGGGCATTACAACAAGATTATGCAGTGGCAGCTGCAGAAGTGTTGTCAGGGAAGGGGCATGAGAACACGATCTATGAACTTTCAGGTAAACTAATGACTCAAGATGAATTAGTAGCAGCTATCGGCACAGCACTGAGTAAAGAAGTACCTGTCCAAAAAGTGGATGACAGTACCTATGCTGACATTATGAAAGCTGCGAATTTACCAGAATTCATTATTCCATTTCTCGTAAATATCCAAAAAGCAATTCGAGAAGGTGCATTAGAAATTGAGAGTAATGATTTTGAAAAGCTTCTTGGTCGTCCAGCCACACCAATTGCCGACGCACTAAGAGTAATAGTTGGCGAAATCTCTTAACCTAATTAATCTCAACGAAAGTCGGCCTTGCACAGAAAGGTCGACTTTTTATCTAGTAATTTGATAATACTAACTTAATGAAAATGGGGGGATTCCAGAAATATCCAAATGAACACAGACTAAATGTGCACGTACTGTGGTAACGTCTGGTGACCCACATCGTGTGAGCCTCAACTAACCATCAGTGGGGGAAGAGTAAAACCCACTGATGGAAGTTTCACGTTAATACCTTTGCAACATATAGGTGAAACGTAGTTTTGAAGGAGGTGTTATTTCAATAGTCCTTATGAAATAGAGTTTACTATTTTTTCTTCGTTTTTGAATGATCATTACCAGATTTGCTTTTTTTAACCGGTTCGAAGATAAGGTCTACATAAATTTTTCCATCCAAATTATCAACACTTGAAACTTTACTTTTACGACCTTTAATGGTTAAATCATCACCTACAGAAGGTACGCTTTGAAGGAGTTGACATAATAATAGATTTCTTTTGTTGTAAAAATAAACATTAAACATATTGTTCTCACCTATTTCATTTAGAATGTGTTCCATAAAAAGGGCAATTTTTGCCTTCTTTATAGAATATTGACTGGTAGGGAATTTTAGACCCAAAATCTATTAATATGAAGTTTTTAGAAGCAAGGTTGTTATGTTACTAGGGGGATTACATTGAATTGAAGAAAAAATCATTAACAGATAAGTCTTTTTTCGGAGTATGCGGATGGATCGCTGAGTAATTTGAGATACCGTCTTTAATTGTAACAGTCTTCTTTTTGTTTTTCCTATTTCAAGAAAACAACAAAATCAAAATTCCTTTTATCCCGTTTAACTGCCGCTAAGACTCCCACTTCAAGGTTTTTAGGCAACAATGAAGAGTATGTGAACATTTTAATGAACACAGACTAAAAACGTCACGTCCTGTGACAAAGTCTGTGTGACCCCCATCGTGCGAGACTCAACTAACATTCAATGGGTGATGAAGAAAACCCTACTGAATGAAGTTTCACTTTATACGAAAGATTTAAGCCCGACCGAAAAAAGTCCCCTGCGTCTGGTAGACAGGAAGACTTAATGCTGCAGTTATAACTTTCTATTCTTATTGTTTTGAAAAGTTATTAAAGTTAATCAATGCATCCCTTTCCATTCTCCTTGGTTTTTGGAGGATTTTTGTTTTTTAGCTTTTTCTTTGTGCTCTTTATTAGCAGCTGCACTGCCAAGCTCTTTAGAGAACTCCGAATCAGTTTTACTCGAGTCAAATCCTTGTTTATTCTTTTGGTCAGCGTTAGTTTTGCCATTCCGTTTAGCCATATGTATCACCCCTTCTTTCTTATTATGATGATTTAAAAGTGAAATATACTTACTAACAGTTTTTGGAGTAATCAAGTAAGTAGAAGGTGATGTATTTATGGTGTTTCGGCAATTTTCGAGATATTTCGGGGTGTCACAGTGACAGTATATAACGGGACGAAGCGAGACGGCAGTTTTTAAGTCTTGTGAGAGGGATCGATTTTGAAGAAGATTATCGTAAGAATACGTTTTTTATGACGTTTAAAGATCCAATCCACTGTTATTATGATGACCGCAATGACGTCGACCCAGCAATGAAATGGTATGAAAAAGCTGCCGTTAATCAACATCTTCAAGCGATATTTAATTATGGATTAGCTTGTATACAAAAAGGAGACTATGAAGAGGGCACCAACTGGTATGAGAAGGCTGCACAATTAGGGTATGCAAGAACCCCCCTGCTGAATGAAGTTTCACTTTATCTCGCCCTACATGTAGAAAAGGAAAATCGGTGGAACAAAGAGTTGTTGAAACGATTGGTAAGCTTTTTTCGGACCGAGGAAGGGTATATTCCACACAATGCCATTGGTATCCAAAATGTTGGATCATTTGATCGAATAAATGAGCTCAACTCTTTAATAGGAAAAAAATAAAGTGCAACAATCCAATTTTTTAATGATCTATCGCTATGTAGGTTATGTAGGTGTTGTTTCTAATGTTAAGTGTGTTCGTGGGGATTATTTTAGTCCCAATAGACAGGAGCAAGCCCGATATGCGATTTGTAAACAGGACGAAGTTGGATATATTGAATGATGTAAAAAATTCAAAACTATATTAGTGATATAAAACGCTTGTAAACCCAAGTAACCCCGTATTTTTCTAGGTTCATACAATGATATAGCAATTAGATAAGTTACGCTATCTAATTGCTAGCTAATAAATAGCATAAGAATTTTAATCTATCAAAAACGACAAATTCAGTGCGTCAATTCAGGTGATTTACCAGAAGGAGGATCAACATCTCGACAATCATTGTGTGTCATATCTAGTATGGAAAATGGACTGTTTCTAAAGGCTCAACCATAACGAACTGGAGAACTGTCAAATATAAAGGAGGAAGGTAATGCTAGGCTTAATAATTGTTCAACTGTTAATGGTAGGAATGTTCTTTTTGTTTGCGTATTTAATTATTAAGAAAAAAGTGTATGGATTAATCTCAGGATTCAACTCGAAATCAGAAGAAGAGCAACAAGAATTGATTCATAACGGATATCCTGTAGCGTCGGCCAAAGGACTTCTCCATTCTGGTGTGATTTTACTCATCGGATTATTGCTTCATTTTCTTCAGTTCTCAAATGCGATATTATGGTCTTGGATAGTTATGACGATCTACTTATTTGCTTATTTACTTTATATTTCTAAGTTGGAAGTTAAAAGAACGAGAAAAAGAAATAATGTATTTCTAGTAGGAACGATGGTTTTTACATTCGGAATTATTGGTGTTGCTTTTTATGTAGGTTATAGTGAAAATGAACTGACGGTATCCGATAAGACCGTGCAAATTAGTGGTGTCTACGGGGTGGAATGGTCTTTAGAGGAGTTAACGAATATTGAAATGGTTGAACAACTACCAAAAGTCCAAGTGAGAACGAATGGGTTTTCATTGGGTGAACGGTTAAAAGGCCGATTTCGCCTTGAGGGAATGGGAAACGGAAGACTTTTTTTGTACCGTAATCATCCGCCCTATCTTTTTATAGAGAAAGGTGAAGACTACTTATTCATTAACTCAAAAGATAATGCAGTAACAGTGCAGTGGTTTGAGACTGTAGAGCATGCTGTTAAAAGATAGTAAAATAGAGGAGAGCTTATGAAAACAGCTAGAAATCAAATTAGTATTAAGGAGCATATGATGACGATAATTAACAAACTAAAACTCGATAAGTACACAAATATGGCGGTTATAAATCAACCAAGTGGCTATGATTTATTTAGTGAATACAAGTCGACACTATCAGGCGAGCATGATGCGATTTTTATCTTTGTAGAAACGGTTGACAAAATTGTTGAGCATACACAACGGATCATTAATGAACAACAATTACTTGAAAAAGGATACTTATTTTTTGCCTATCCGAAAAAAGGAAACAAGAGATATAACACTTTCGTTCACAGAGATGAAATCTTTCCCGCAATGAAAGTTGGCGAAGATGGCTATGTAGAAAATAGTGATATTAAATTTTCGCGAATGGTAAGTATGGACGACGTGTTCACTGTCGTTGGCTTAAAACGAGAGAAAAAGAAGGCGACGAAGTCATCCGCAGCAAGTCAATGTGTTGCTGATTACGAGGACAATGTCCAGGATGTAGAAAAACGACTAGCTGATCATCCGAAGGAACAAGCTTTCTTTCAAAGTCTAACTCCAGGCTACCAAAGAGACTGGGCGCGTTATATTTTTTCAGCTAAGCAAGAAAAAACCCGTGAAAAGCGGTCTCAACAAATGATTGATGTATTATCACAAGGATATAAGACAATGGATTTATATCGTTCAGGGAAGAAGTAGTCAGGAATCAATGTCATCATCAACGTTTATATATATTAATAATAATTATAGAGAAAGATAGAGATATGTGAACTACATACATATCTCTGTCTTTTTTTTGTGCAAATTCATATGTTTTGAGTGCTAGATTGCTAAGGTTAGGAAAGGAGAATTATGCTAATTTTCCTTGAGGAATAGGCAATCAGAAAATAATAAAACATACAAATCGAAAATTTTAATTGATCCAATAAAAAATACTTGTAATTTTCAGATAAGTTAGTTAGTATTAACTAACATAAAAGATATAAATCTTATTCAACTTGTCGTATAGGTAATTGAAGACGTTGTTTTTTGTACATAGTTGAATAGGAAATGTACAAAAAAATGTAAATGGTGGAGCCAAAAATCAAATAATTTACAATAAAAGGAGATGTGAGTATGAAGCAATACAGTACTTTACTAGTTGAGAAAAAGGATAAAACATTAATGGTTCAGTTAAATCGTCCTGAAAAAGCAAATGCCATTAGTACTGAGATGATGGAAGAGTTATTAGACGTTATTTCGGAGTTACGTTATAACAGTGAAATTCAATACGTAGTCTTCACGGGAGCGGGTAAACATTTTTCTGGTGGAGCCGACCTTTCCAAATTAGTGCGTCAATATGAAGCAGGAGAATTTACTCCTTCGGCAGCTAGACTTAATCAAATGCTAGGACATGAAATCATGAATAAACTTGAAGAGCTCGAACAAGTAACGATTGTAGCCATAAATGGTACTTGTATTGGCGGAGGCTTAGCACTCGCTCTTGCATGTGATTTCCGCATCATGACAGAAGAGGCTATCATTTCTATACCTGAGGTTGCTAGAGGTATTTTCTTTACATGGGGTAGTACTCCTAGGTTAATTAATATTGTCGGTGTTGCCAAAGCTAAAGAACTCATTATGTTATGTGACCCAATTGAGGCTGATGAGGCTTTAAGAATGAATTTAGTTACAAAAGTAGTACCAAAAAATATGTTATTGGAGGAAGTTAATAAAATCATCGGTAAATTAGATTCTAGTCCATTTATGCCGATCCGAATGACTAAAAAGATTGCCAATGCGGCTAGTATTGGGGTCATGAGAAATGTAATGAATTATGATACGGAGCTTTTTGAGCAGTCCATACTATCGGGTGAACCAATTACTGAAATGAAGAAGTTTGTTAATCGAGTTAGGAATTAACAGGAAGGAGATTTTTTCATGGAAGCTATAATTCACATGGGTCAAATTGTTGATAAACATGCTTTACGACAACCTAATCAAGGTGTTTATTATGATAATGGACGTGAGGTGACCTACAAGGAATATGTTAAAGAAGTCAATCGTATGATAAACGCCTTTAAAATGATAGGGTTACAAAAAGGGGATCGAATTGCTACGATACTACCTCAATCTAAGGCTTTTATTACAGTTTTTACTGCTGCAGCAAAATTAGGAATTACTATAGTACCATTAGATACTAGACTACAATTACCAAGAATTCAACATATATGCGAACGAACTCAACCGAAAATGTTAATTGCTCAAGCTCATCCTGAAAAGCTAAAAGATAAAATAGAAACGATCCTGTCCAATATTCATTTTGAGCATTTCTATTACTACTTAAGTGAGGTTAAATCAGAAGGAGCTCTTCCTTACGAGCGATTAATTGATAAGGAATTGAGTGATGTATACATTGATGATCTGACGGAGCGTTCGAGTGATGATCCTTTACTTATCATTTTTACAAGTGGAACAACAGGTACTCCAAAAGGTGCTTTGATAACGAATGGGAATATAGTGGCAATGGCAGAAAAAACAGCAAAGGCTTGGGACATTACGAACATGGACCGTTACCTTCTACAATTACCGACCAGCCATGTTGGTGGAATCACTAACCTTATTGCGTCAATGCTTTATGCAGGTGCAAAAGGAGTATTCATGCCAGATTATGATCCTAAATTAATGCTCCAATGCATTGATAACTATAAGTTAACGTTTGTTGGTGGGGTTCCGACCATGTTCCGAATTATGTTTAGAGATTGTGATGTGTCACATTATCAACTTCATTCCATTCGATTAATCTGGTTAGGCGGTGAGTCTTCATCTCCTCATCTTATAAATAAAATAAAATCCCTATTTAAGGAGTCATCTGTAGCAGCAAGCTTTGGAATGACTGAAACAGCGGGATGTTTCACCTATACCGATCCAGAAGACGGTATCGAAATTGTTGCTAATACCGAAGGAAAACCTGGCGAGGGAAGCTATATAAAGATAGTGAAAGAAGATGGAAGTGAAGCAGAATCTAATGAAATTGGTGAAATATATGTTAAAGGATCGAGTGTCATATCTAGTTACTTAGATGAAGAACACAATATGAATACATTTGAAGCAGGCTGGTTGAAGACTGGCGACCTCGGCTCACTCGATGAAAAGAATTATCTCAAGTATGTAGGGCGAAATAAAGAAATGTACATTAGTGGGGGCTACAATGTCTACCCACTAGAAGTAGAAAACTATATTAATAAATTCCCGGGTGTATCAACGTCTTGTGTGGTTGAGAAAGATGATGAGATCTGGGGCCAAGTTGGAATAGCATTTATCGTACCAGAAGCCCATTCTGGTTTCGATTTAGAAGCATTAACATTTTATGTTAAAAACGGTCTGTCAGATTATCAACAACCTAAACATTATATTGTACAAAAGAGTATTCCAATGACACCGCTAGGGAAAGTGGATAAACAAGTCCTTCGCAAAGAGATCACAACGTATATAGCAAACCCAAGTATTTAAAAGATATATAATATATCTTGACTTTATCCTATCTTTTTACAATGTAAAAAGGAATTTCTACAGACTACATTATTAAATAGAATTCGTAAACCAGATGAAATGAATTAATTAAGGGGGTATTATATATGTTCAAAAATAAAGGGATGTTTATTAGTATAATCTCGGCTCTAATATTTGTGCTATTTTTATCAGGATGTGGAAGTGAAAACACAACAAATGATTCGAATTCTAATAGTGAAGATAACAATTCAAAACCAATAAAACTTAGAATTTCGTCTGGTATAAATAACTTACATCCATGGCATATTGGAATGTTTGAGCCTTGGATGAAGCAGATTGAAGAAGAGTCTGAAGGAGATATCAGTTTTGATGTGTTTACCGGTGGGGAGTTAGTACCGTTCGGAAGTGAATATGATGCTCTTCGCGATGGATCGGTTGATGCCTCTTTTACAATTGCGGCATTATATGACCCGCAACGCTTTCCTTACACAGAAGTTGTTCAATTACCACTTTTAGAATCGAATTCAACCATCGCATCCATAGCGATGTCTAATTTATTGAATTCAAATGAAGTTCTTGTAGATGGAAAGACTTACTACGAAATAGAATTTGCCGACAAAGGTATTGTTGCTTTTGCCAATCCTTTAACGGACCCTTACGTATTTGCTACTAGAAATCTTGAATTTGAAAAAGCGGAAGACTTTACAAGAGATATAAGACTCCGTAGTTCTTCAAGAGTAACAGAAATCCTAATTAATAATTTAAATACGACTGCGATTTCTATGCCAGCTACTGATGCCTATGATGCGTTAAGCCGTAATGCTTTAGATGGACTTTTCTACGAGATTCCAGGTTGGAATTCCTTTGGATATGATGAATTATTAAACTATGCAATAGATGGAATTTATTTTGGACATGGCGCTACTCATACAGGAATGACGGAGGAGACTTGGAACGAAATTCCTTCAGAATATCAAGAAATTATTAAAAAGGCTTCAGATGAAATTATCCTAGAAGCTGCAGCGTATCAACAATCAAAAGAGGTAGAAGGCAGAGAAATTTACACTTCAAATGGTGGGAAATTTAGTCATTTTGATGATTTAGAACCTTCTGTTCAAGAACATTTGAGTAATGCCATTGTAGCAACTTGGTTTGAATGGATTGATAGCTTAGAAAGTCAAGGGCATGCAGGTAAACAAATGGCTATTATCTGGAGAGATTTGATTTTGGAAGCTGGCGGAAAAGTACCACAAGAAATTATGGAAATAGAATAGTATACGAAAATGATTTAATTGTAGGACGAAATAGAATTTATAAGAAAAATACTAGTAGCTTAAACCAAAGGTCCTTGGCAATCCCCATGTTCCTTTGGTTTACAAAAATAGATAATTCCATTCCGTTTAACTCGCGCTAAGACTCCCACTTCAAGGCTTTGAGGCAACAATAAAGACTAAGTAAATGCTTAAATGAACACAGACTAAGTTCGCCACGTCCTGTGGCAACGTCTGTGTGACCCACCTCGTGAGGGCCCAACTATCATTCGGTGGGTGATGAAGAACCCCCCTACTGAATGTAGATTCACTTTATGAAAAAATCATTTTTCCTAATTTAACAGAATTGTAAGATTTATGTATAATAAAGGGAAAATAATAAGTTTCCTAAGAAAATAATATATAGGAAGTAATTACGATACAAAAAGAGGGATTAGATGAGTAAAAGACTACCAGCAGAAGCAAGAAAAAAAGTAATTATTCGATCTGCCATTAAAGTGTTTGCCAAAACTAACTATCGTGTAACTAAAGTTGCGGACATTGCTGAGTTATCTGGTGTAACTGAGCCAGTGATTTATAAACATTTTGATTCAAAACAGAAGTTATTTATCGAGGTATTAACGAGAATGGGTAAAAATACTCTCAAACTATTTAAAGTTTATCATCAAGAAGCTCACGGGTCTTTAAAAGATCAATTAATACACATTATGAAGCAGTATCTTTTATCTTTAGAAAAATATGAAGATGAACTTCAAATTTTTTTTCAAGCCATATCTGAAGTACATGAAGTAGAGATTAACCAAGTACTAACTAAAACCTATACATCTTATGCTAATTTCTTTCATGAAACCATTTACGAAAAACCAAATGATTATAATGAAACACTAGACTATCACGATATCGCATGGGAAGTGGTTGGATTGTTAATTCATTTAAGCACGTTGTATATTTTGAATTTATATAAGGAAGATAATGCATTCTCGATGATTGAAGAGTTTGTTGAACGTTTAGAACTTTAATATTTCAATAAAGAGGGGACAATACCTTATATTAAATTCAACAAATTTATCTTTTTTATAAAAAAACTAAACAATAAGCTGCTCGGATGACATACTTAGTTGTTGTTTGATTAATTAAAATAATTTAGTTTGGAGGAATTTAATATATGTCACGCTTATCTTACTCTACTCCATTGTTGAATTTTATGAATGAAGAACAGTTAAAACACTATCGTGAGGATAAGTTACGAAAACAAATTATGTATTGCTATAGAAACTCAGAGCTATACAGACGAAAATTTGATAGCATAGGTGTTTTGCCAGAAGATATTGAGACATTTGAAGATTTTCGAAAGCTTCCGATATTAATAGACAAAGATACGGAAAGAGAAAGTCAAAGAGAGTCTCTAGAGCGTTATGGTCACCCATTTGGAATGCATTTATGTGCTCCAGTGGAGAAAATTAAATTAACAGCAACAACTAGTGGAACAACGGGTGTTCCTACCTTCACATATACACTTTCAGAATCAGATCTTAACACAGTAGCGAAACCGATTATAAGCATGTTAAATTATGCAGGAATTTTTCCAGGCGACCGTATTTTATTTGCCCATGCTTTAGGTGTCTATGCCACAAGCCTAGTACTTTGGGGAATTCGACAAGCTGGAGCAATACCAGTTGATGTAGATGTCCGAGCAGGGTCAGCTATGATTTTGAGTTATGTGAATTTGACGAAACCTCGAGCGGCATTTATGACCCCTTCATTAGCAGAATATCTCATTGATAATTCTGAAAAAGTCTGTGGAAAACATGTAAGAGAGTTTAATTTTAAAGCCCTGTTCCTTGTGGGTGAAATTGGGGTCGGAATTCCAGAAGTCAAAGAAAAACTTGAGTCTGCATATGGTTGTCGCGTTTACGACTGGATTGGACCTTTAGGTGAAACAATAGCACACTCATGTGATGCTAAAGAATACCACGGGATGCACGCGATTTCACCAGATTTCGATCTATATCCAGATGATCTGGTAGATCCTGAAACAAAGAAACCACTAGAAATGTACAATGGTGTCATCGGAGAAGCAATTTATACATCGCTAGAACGCGAAGTTAATCCTATGATACGTTTTAGCTCAGGAGATATTATTCAAGTTTTTACCGAAGAGTGTCCTGCATGTGGATTTAAAGGGAGAAGAGTGAAAGTAGTTGGACGTACAGATGACATGTTAATTATTAAAGGCGCAAACGTTTATCCAGCGGCAGTGAAGAACAGCGTCTCAAAATTCATCCCTGAAGTAACAGGTGAAATGAGAATTGTACTCGATGAAAAACCACCTCGTGTCACTCCACCATTAAAGGTAAAATTGGAATATGGGGAAAATATGAATCAAAACGACCTAGAGCATTTAGAAGAGCGTATAAAGAAGAAGTTAAGTGAAGAAGTTCGCGTGCGACCTGAGATCGTCTGGGTTCCACCTCACAGTCTAGAAAAAGCATTGACAAAGACCCCGTTATTTGAAAAAAATTATTAGAACAACTTAAAAATAGTTAAAAATGTCTGTGTAACCCACCTCGTGAGGGCCCCAACTATCATTCAGTGGGTGATGAAGAAAACTCCTACTGAATGAAGTTTCACTTTATCTTCATTAGTAGAGAACTAGTGTTATTATATGAATAGAGAGTAGCTAAATTTTATACTTAGTTGCTCTTTTTGTTTGGCTCTTTTAAAGATTGTTGCTCGGAGGACCGTTAATCTAGCAAATGCTTGGCTCTTCACGCTTTGTGTGAAGCTCTTGAAAATGAAATAACCGTTGGGACAAATGAATTCTCTAAAAATTAGTTGACATTAAAAAATAAAACGGTATATAATTATCTTGAATTCGAGATAAAAAAAGGAATGGTAATGATGAATATTCAAGAAAGCAATCGAATAGAAGAGGATTTATCATTAAAATTATTTATCGTTATTTCTCGTGCTTTTCAATCGATAAAAAAACGCGTTGAAGAAGACATAAAGTGCTATGAACTTAATTTAACAGAATTTGCCGTACTAGAATTACTTTATAGCAAAGGAGATCAGCCGATTCAAAAAATTGGCGATAAAGTACTGATAGCAAGTAGTAGTATTACGTATGTGGTTGACAAGTTAGAAAAGAAAAAGTTAATCGAAAGAAAAGGTTGTCTTAAAGACCGTCGCATCACCCATGCTACAATTACTAGTGAAGGAACGGAATTTATGAATGAGATTTTTCCAAAACATAAAAGAGCAATACAAGAAATATGTAATAGTTTAGCTGCGCAGGAGAAAAGTAACATGATAGATCAGTTAAAGAAATTAGGGTATCATGCTTATGCAATGTAAAAAAAATTTTATCAAATATCTCGAATTCATAATATATTAATTGAAAACAATTTACCTTTAATGTATAAATTTGTTTAACACCACTAGTGTTGCATAAAACTGCATTCTACAAGTTAGAATATTCTGTATTTTGCACTTCGTGGCAAATGAGCTAAAAAGACAACACCAAGCGAAAGGTGGTACTGTCCATTTGGTAAAATTATACATTTAGTTCTTAAGTGACGGTCAGCTAGTAAAGTTCTTACGGAATCCCTTTGGGACTAATATAACTGAACCATACATGGACTGGCCGCCATAAAGTTCTCTTCAACCATCGAGTGATCTGTAAAAGTGTTTGCTTACTTTTGATTTCTAGTTGGATAAGTACACTAAGGCAGTACGTAATCAGTCCTAAAAACAGTTGATTGTGAACTGCTTCTTCACTATAACCAAAAAAAGTTTTAATTTTTACGTGCTGTTTTAACCATTTGAAAAAGAGCTCAATTGCCCACCTTGAACGGTATAGATCTCCAATTTCTTCAGCTGTTAAATCGAAGCGATTGGTAATCAAGCGTAGTAATTGTCCTTTTGAATCAACGGTTTCAATAATACGAAACACATTTTCACATCGCTTTTGTGTTGTGCCGATATAGGCCATTTTGTCTGATGTTACTGGGCTACCTTCTGGAATGTTAAACGTTTCAATCTCTCGAATAACTGCGTTTTTCTTTAGTCTGGATAGGAAAAAGATACCATCATCTGTATAACGATCAAATCGTTCATAATCAACATACCCGCGGTCAAACACGTACATGGCGTCTTTATCATCAACGAGTATTTCAAGTTGGTTTCGGTCGTGTTCCGAAGCATCTGTGATAATGGCTTTTTCTGGGTATGCCAATTCCTGATCCACGTAAACTAACCTAAGGTGAAGTTTTACGCCAGCTTTAGTCTTTCGAAATTTGGCCCACTGACAACGAGTAAGATTGAGTGGCATCGTACTAGAGTCAATGATTTTAATCGGTCGGATGGCTTTTCGTTTTTCTGTCTTGAGGTGAATCAGACGTACAAGTTCAAGAAAGATAGTTGATAAAAACTCAGGGTCTATCGCTCTATTCTTACGAGAAAGCTGAGAGACACTGATTGATTTAAATCCAAGTTCTTTCTGTAACTTCTCATCAGCCAGTGCTGTATTAAGATCATGGAGACTTTCCATTTGATTTAAGTGAGCATAAAGAAAAAGCTTAGTAAAAGAGAGTGTTTTTAGCTTCTTTGTGTACTTATCAAGTTGATACTTTTCAACTTGTTCATCAAAAAGTTTTATATTTATGGGCGCAACCCATTTACCAAATGAAGATAATCGTGTATTCTTGTCCATAGCTGATATCCTTTACTTTTGGATTTGGACAGGAACCACCTGTACTTCCATTGTAAAGGATTTTTTTGTATCCAAATCAATCAATAATTGAAGATTTATAGTATTTTAAATATTTCGTTCCTTTTAATGCAACACTAGTGGTTTAACACGAAAGTATAAACGTAAGACAATTTCGGTATTATGTCTCGAATTAAAGATAATTTCAAGGAAGGAGATGGAATGAAATGACAGACTTTCTTCAATTAGTAAAAGAAAGGCGTTCAGCTAACAATTTTCTGCCTAACAATCCAATTACGAAAAACGACTTAAATGAGATCTTTGACTTGGTGAAATATGGACCATCAGCCTTTAACCTTCAACATACGCATTATATGACCGTCATTGATCCAGATATGAAAGAAAGCTTGCAAAAGGCGGCGTTTGGACAACATAAAGTATTAAGCTCTTCTGCGGTCATCATTGTTCTAGGAGATAAAAAAGCTTTTCTTCAAGCTCCAGAAATCTATGAAGGGATGAAGATGTTAGGGATCTTGAGTAAGCAAGAGTACGATTATTTGGTAAATGACACTGTTTCATTTTATCAAACGAGAGGTGAGGAATTTCAAAAAGATGAGGCGATCAGGAACGCTTCATTATCTGCAATGTTGTTTATAATGGCTGCTAAAGAAAAAGGCTGGGATACTTGCCCAATGATTGGCTTTGATCCTGATGCTGTGAAAGATGTATTAAATATAAGTGAACAATTTGAAGTAATTATGATGATTACCATCGGAAAAGAAAAAGTAGAGAGTAGAAAACCACGCAGCTACCGCAAGCCTGTTCGTGAGTTTGTCACATACATTTAATGATGAGGAGCGTAAAGTAAATGAAAAAAACAACCGGAATTCACCACATTACCGCAATTGTTGGTCATCCACAAGAAAATGTAGATTTTTATGCAGGGGTTTTAGGGTTACGGTTAGTGAAAAAAACAGTGAATTTTGATGATCCAGGTACGTACCATCTTTATTTTGGTAATGAAGGTGGGAAACCAGGAACGATCATTACTTTCTTTCCATGGCCAGGTGCTTACCAAGGAAAAATTGGTGGTGGTCAAGTTGGAATTACTTCTTATGTTGTACCGAAGGGCGCGATCGATTTTTGGGAAAAACGCTTAGAAAAACTTAAAGTTAACTATACAAAAACGGAACGCTTTGAAGAACAATATTTACAATTTGAGGATCCTCATGGGTTGCATTTAGAAATCGTTGAACGAGATGAAGGAGAACCGAACACGTGGAGTTTTGGTGAGGTAACCCCAGAAGTAGCAATTAAAGGATTTGGAGGAGCTACGCTATTGTCAACTCGACCTGAAAAAACAGGCAAGGTATTAGAGGAAACAATGGGGCTTGAACGAATTGGAGAAGAAGGGGACATCATTCGGTATCGTTCAACCGCTGAGATTGGAAATGTGATTGATTTAAAACAAACTTCAGTAGAACGAGGACAAATGGGGGTTGGAACTGTCCACCATATCGCATGGCGTGCAAGTGATGACGAGGATCAACTCGATTGGAAGCGATATGTAGAAAGTTTTGGATTTGGCGTGACGCCTGTTCAAGATCGTAACTATTTCAATGCGATTTATTTTAAAGAACATGGCGAAATTCTATTTGAGATTGCAACAGATCCACCAGGGTTTGCTCACGATGAATCTGAAGAAACGATGGGTGAAAACCTGATGTTACCAGAGCAATTCGAGCCTCATCGAGATCAGATTGAACAAATCGTTCTTCCATTTGAAGTGAAAAGTTTAGATTAATGTTGCGAAAGGATGATGAAGATGCTCTCGATTGACCCGTCAACTTTAACGGAAAGAGAGAATTACAAATTTTTAATTGGGAGTATTATTCCCCGCCCAATTGCTTTTGTTACGACCATAACTCAGGATGGGACATTGAATGGAGCACCTTTTAGCTATTTCAATATTGTTTCTTCCAATCCACCGATGATTTCCCTGTCTATTCAACGCTCTAAAGGAAAACCGAAGGATACAGCAAGAAATATATTGCAGACCAAAGAATTCGTTGTTCATATTGTCGATGAATTCAATGTTGAACAAGTTAATCAAACCGCAGCTAGTCTCCCCCCTGAAGAAAGTGAAATAGAGCTAGCGGGATTAACTGCAGTCGAAAGTGTAAAGATTGCTGTTCTGGGCGTAAAGGAAGCAAAAATTCGTATGGAATGTACATTAGAGCAAACCTTAGAATTAGGAGGCACAGATTCTCCTCATTGTGACTTTATCATTGGAAAAGTTGTTCAATTCCATATTGATAAAGATATTTATGATAATGGAAGAATTGATCCAACCGGTTTAGCAGCAGTAAGCCGATTAGCAGGTACTAATTATGCAAAAATTGGGGAATTGTTTTCCTTGAAACGACCAAAGTAGATTATCCCATTTAACTGGCGCTAAGACTCCCACTTCAAGGAAACAATAAAGACTAAGTCAATGCTTAATTGAACACAGACTAAGTTCGCCACATCCGTGTGACCCACCTCGTGTGGGCCCCAACTAACATTCAGTAGGTGATGAAGAAAGCCCCTACTCAATGAAGTTTCACTTTATATCAATCATTAAAAAAGGGGGGAGAAAGTTGCAAAAATCAGTGGGTATTCATCATATTTCTGCAATGGTGAATGATGCTCAAAGGAATGTTAATTTTTATACAAAAGTACTTGGGTTAAGACTTGTCAAAAAAACGGTCAACTTTGATCGCCCGGAAGTGTATCATCTGTATTTTGGTAACGAAACTGGAGAACCTGGAACAGTGATTACGTTTTTCCCGTGGGCTAAACAGTTAAAGGGACGAATTGGGACAGGGCAGGTTGGAGCTACGAGTTACATGATACCAAATGGCACAATTACGTATTGGGAAAATCGTTTGAAACACTTTAATGTTGAGTTTCGTTCATCGAGTCGCTTTAGAGAAAAGTATCTGCAATTTCAGGATCCAGACGGGCTCGAACTTGAGTTAGTAGAAAGCGACAAAGGACCCATTAATCATTGGAGAATTGGAGATATTTCACCATGTCATGCGATTCGAGGATTCAGTGGTGCAACATTAAATTCTACACAGCCTCATCGGACGGCAGATGTTCTTGAGAATGTATTGGGATTTGAATGTGTCGGACAAGAAGATGGATTTCTGCGGTTTCAATCTGCAGCGCTTGTCGGAAATACGATGGATATAAGGCTAACACCGTCCGTTCGTGGTCTGATGGGGGCAGGAACCGTGCATCATATCGCTTGGAGAGCCAAGGATGCGAAAGAGCTACTTAACTGGAGAATTCTTCTGCAAGACAAAGGATATTATCCGACAGAAATTCAGGACCGGAATTATTTTAAAGCTCTTTATTTTCATGAACCAGGGGGCATCCTCTTTGAAATTGCCACTGATGCACCAGCCTTTACTGTTGATGAACGAGGGGACATTCTAGGTGAAAAACTCATGCTTCCATCATGGTTAGAGTCCAAACGACAGGAATTAGAAGAGAACTTACCTCCAATTGAGGTTCGTAAATAGAAAGGAGATCGATTATGAAACATATTTTTAATCAAGGAAAAGATTCAAGTAAACCAACGCTACTTTTGCTTCATGGAACAGGAGGGAATGAACATGATTTAGTGCCTCTTGCTGGGATGGTTGATGATGAGGCTTCCGTATTAAGTGTGAGAGGAAACGTGTCAGAAAATGGTATGCCTAGATTTTTTCGTAGATTAGCTGAAGGCGTATTTGATGAGGAAGATCTTATTTTCCGTACGAAGGAATTGAATCAGTTCCTGAATGAATCAGCAGAAAAGTATCAATTCGACCGAGAACATATCATTGCCATTGGTTATTCTAATGGTGCTAATATTGCTGCAAGTTTATTATTTCACTATGAAAATACACTGAAGGGTGCAATATTACATCACCCGATGGTACCAAGAAGAGGAATTGAACTTCCAGATTTAACAGGTAAGTCTGTTTTTATTGCTGCGGGAACGAATGATCCAATTTGTTCAGCATCTGAATCTTCTGAACTGCAATCGTTATTAGAAAAGGCGAATGCAAAAGTAGAAATTCATTGGGAAGATCGAGGTCACCAATTGACTCAAGAAGAAGTGGAAGCTGCAGCGCAGTGGTATCGAAAAAGGATTTGAAACTTTTAAAAAAGATTTTTAAATTAACATAATGAAAATGTATTAAAATAAATAAAAAATATCTTGAATTCATTATATACTAAATGATAATATATTAAATAGAGATAAACGAATTAGAAATATTTCGTTTTAATACAAAAAAAGTGGAGGAGAAGAAATTATGTCAAATAAACAAGAATTAGGTGCATTATTACTACGTCTCGTCGTAGGGATCGTATTTTTAACTCACGGTTCTGTAAAATTCCAAGGCGGTATCGAAAATATTGCCGGGTGGTTTGATAGTATTGGTTTACCAGGGTTCTTGGCTTACATTGTAGCCATCCTAGAAGTAGCTGGAGGTATCGCATTAATTCTTGGTATAGGAACAAGAGTTGTGTCAGCATTATTAGTTCTTCTAATGGTCGGAGCGATTTTTACAGTGAATTTAGCAGTAGGCTTTTTGGATGGTTATGCTTATGATCTTATATTACTTGTCATTTCTGTTTACCTTGTCTTAAATGGAAGTAAGTTATTATCATTAGGTCAACTTATTATTAAAGGGCAATCAGAAAAAGGTGCACGTTCTAAAGTAGCCTAAATATCTCGAATTGAAGTAAAATGAAATTGAGATTTTTAATAAATTCTTTACACTTAGGAGATAAGAACATAAGGACATTGAAAATGATTTATTTTCAATAGAGGTGGTTCTTATCAGACGAAATAGATAATACTAACAGAGCAGAGGTGTATTAGTATGGGATTTTTAGAAAAATTATTTGGAACTAAAAAGGAGACGAATGAGATGTCAAACGTAAAATTAGCCGTTATTTATTACAGTATGGGTGGAACAAACTATCAGTTAGCACAATGGGCTGAAGAAGGTGCGAAAGAAGCAGGTGCTGAAGTTAAAGTATTGCGAGTACCTGAGCTTGCTCCACAATCAGTGATCGACGAAAATGAAGGTTGGAAAGCACATGTTGAAGCAACGAAAGATGTACCTGAAGTTAGTTTAGACGATCTTGAATGGGCCGATGCAATTATTTTCAGTGTGCCAACACGATTTGGTAACATGCCAGCGCAAATGAAGCAATTTTTAGATACAACTGGTGGACTATGGTTCCATGGAAAGCTAGTTAATAAAGTTGTAAGTGCGATGTCTTCCGCACAAAATCCACATGGTGGTCATGAAGCAACGATCCTTTCACTTTACACATCTATGCATCACTGGGGTGCGATTATTGCTTCACCTGGTTACACAGATCCAGTTCAATTTACTTCAGGCGGGAACCCATACGGAGTTAGTGTAACAGTGGGTCAAGATGGAAAAATGATCGAAGACGTGCATGCAGCGGTTAAACATCAAGCGAAGCGCACAGTGACAATTGCTGAATGGGTGAAAAAAGGAAATCAATAAAGTAGCAAAGAGCCGATCAACACTAGATTGGCTTTTTTACTTTATACACAATTAAAAATATTTAAAAAGTGAAAATCTTAGGAAGCGTTGATCCAATTAGGGTTAACGTTCTTTTGTTGAAACTCATTCGAATTAACTAAAGAAGATTTTGTACATAATAACTAGAAGGAAAAGGAAATACTCATTCTTATTAATATAGTTAGGGGATATCATTGATGCATTCGATCGAAAAGATTGGTAAGAAGTTTTGGTATATAACTCCAATATCGGAGACTGACAGACCAGTTCTGGGGATAGTTGTTGGTAATAACAAGACATTATTGATTGATACAGGAAATTCGGAAGATCACATCCAATATTTTCTAGATAAGCTTTCAAAAAGGCAAGTTCCATATCCTGATATCGTAGTAATTACTCACTGCCATTGGGATCATATCTTTGGCCTTGCAGCTTTATCAAAAACTGTATCTATTTCTTCCGAAAAAACAAGAAAGGAAATGGAGAAACTAATTCACCTTTCATGGTCAGACGAAGCTTTAGATGAAAGAGTTAAAGAAGGAACAGAAATTGAATTTTGTGCAAATGCGATTAAGAAAGAGTTCACTGACCATCGAGATATTACCATTACCTTACCTGATTTAGTATTTGAAAACAAAGTGGAAATTGATCTTGGGGGAGTAACCTGCATCGTTCAGCATGTTGGGGGTGACCATGCATCTGACTCTTCAATTGTGTATATAAAAGAAGAGAAAATTCTATTTTTAGGAGATTGTCTTTATGCTAACATTTTTTCAGAAAAGGAGAACTATACAATTCAGGGAACACTTGAGTTATTAGATAAATTAGAAAGATTTGAAACAGATACATACATTCTTTCTCATTCAAAGCAGATTTCAAAAGAGGAATTTAATCAGCAAATTACGATGATTAGAACCATTGCAGGATATACAGATCGTTTTGGTGGGGATGCACAGAAAGTAATAAAAGAATATAGGAAGCAGGTAGGAAGAGACCTGACAGAAGATGAAATGGCAACGGTTGTCTATTTTGTAAATGGATATTAGATATTATTTTAATGGTATTATAGCATCAAAGACAGTGACATAGTAGGGAATTAAATATGTCACTGTCTTTTTCAGGATTGGCTAGCAGTTAATTTCTAGTTTGTGAGAGAAACAACTTGAATAAGTACGATTCCGAATCTAACAATCAATTGCTCTAGAAAATCATCGTTGAAGCGCTTTAACATTTTTCGCTAATCCTTGCTTCCACACCCTCACCGTATTTTCATGAACCCCGTATTGTTTGGCAATTTCAGCTGTAGATTTATTATAAATTATTACTTCTCTTACCCACGTCTGTTGTCTAGGCGGGAGACCTTCGATGTATGACTCGATTATTTCCTTTTCTAGTGGAATGGCCGTATGATTATCGATCATTTGATGAAATCCATCTTCGGTTATATGATGTTTATCAGTGTATGATTTTTCTTTTTTCAGCATCGTAAGTAAGCGACCACGGACCGTAAAGATCGCAAATGTCGCAAAGGAGCCTTTTTCAGGATTGTATCGTTCATATGCCTCCCAAAGGGCAATAAGTCCGACTTGATAATAATCATCAAAATCTTTGTAAATATTTAATTTTTTCATCTGTTTTTTAACAATCGGTGCATATTTTTCAATAATTTCTTCCGCATTAAGTGGAATAGACTGCAAGATCATTTTCTCCTATGGAAAGCGCACTTTCTCTTATATTCCGCCGGTATGTTAAACATATAGATTTCTACTAGAAGTGTCATAAGAGTAAAAATGACGTTTTAAATCGCTAAAAATGAAATTTCTACATTACATTTTTGAAGAATGGAACGCCAAACATGAAGAATGACACCTTTTTAGGGAATAGAGAAATGACCAAGTTGTTAAATATGAGGTAACAGGAGGAATGATTGTTATAAAACGAAAAAGATGGTATATGAAGTTATCATTATATTAACTTGTAGAAGAAGCTTGCTTAATCTAGTTCATCACAGCACCATACAAGTTTTGAATGAAATAGTCTTATAGTTTATGATAGATATAATTTATAATTTAATTTTCAGAGGGGGAAGACAACAGGGTATGGAAAAACTATGTGGAAGTTGTTCTCAAAAAAAAGGGTTATCAAAAGAAGAACGAATTAAAATCGCTAAGACCCGAGTGCCTAAAACTGTATATATTTGTCCGGAATGTAATGAAGAGCATTCGCTGCAATATGATCAAAAGATCGTAATCGCTAACGATATCGAAGAAGATGAATTACCTAATGTTGTAGTGGAGGAAAGGCCTAAGAAAGCAAAAAAAGACTCAAGTGATGAACAATTAAGCTTATTTTAAGTTTTGGGAACTAAAGTGTAAAGGT
The DNA here is from genome assembly GCF_002019605.1 of Alkalihalobacterium alkalinitrilicum. Classification (NCBI taxonomy): domain Bacteria; kingdom Bacillati; phylum Bacillota; class Bacilli; order Caryophanales; family Bacillaceae; genus Alkalihalobacterium; species Alkalihalobacterium alkalinitrilicum. The sequence goes on from NZ_KV917368.1 coordinate 1,019,406, forward strand.
GCTACGACCCTTATAGTACTAGTAATTTAATTTGCAGTTAATTTAATAGAGAAGATATTCAAGCCATTTTTCATAAAGCTGGTTATTCATTAAGGTGTGGGTCTTTTATTAGACTTACGCCTTTTTCATCTTGTAGAGTTGCGCGTTTAGCATTCGTTTTAATCAAATTTGACCGAACCATACCTAATATAGGAAAGGGTTTACTTAAACTAAATGGTAAACTGGTATAGAAGTTGAAAGCCGAGAAGAAGTGCATGATTAGAAGCCATATAATAAAGAAGGTGAATTTTTTTGTTAAGTCTTACATATTTTAAATCTCTCTTTCTCGAGGAAAATACCGAATCTCGTTGCCGGAAAGTGCTTGATGAAGTATCACCCATTGTTCAACCGTTGTTCAAACGATTTGTAGACAAAATAGGAGTACCGCTCGGTGAGGAATATTCAATTAGAAGTTATGATATGACGCTAACGACGACATATCATGATGCTCGTAATCCGACCTATGAAGAAAATAAAAGGAATTCAGATATTGGTCGTAAGTATTTTGTAGCGCTATCTCGCAATGTAGAGGGGAAAGAAAACCATTTACTTACACTTGAATTCAATGGCATGAATGGAAACATTTCTATCCATACGGAGCTTAAATTCATTCCGTTTTGGGCTTGGGTAAAAAATGATCAAATACATAGTGTTTTACAAACTATTCCTTCTAATTACGTTATTTATGCTGGAAAAAAGGAAAAAGAAATTATACCAAAAGACCATTTAATTACTTTTGTGAAAAGCTGTATAAAACCTAGAAAACGACCTCCATTCCAAATTGGGACTTGCTTTCCTTTAGATGGTCATATGTTGGAAGAGGATTTAATTGCAGAAATGGTGGATGCTTGGGGCCAACTAGCTAATTTCCGAGTTCACTTTAATGAACAACTAGAAGTTTCTAAAAAGGCATACGATGCTTTAATGATTTTGGCTGGAACACGAAACATAAAACAAACGCTTTTGTTAGGACGAGAGTACTCCGTCGACATTTCTTCACTTGAAGACTATAAAACGAATGGTAAGCGACAAGGGTTTCACATTTACGATGGAGACCAAATGGTAACGAAAGGGTTTATTTATTACTATGAATATCATGATAAAAATTCCCCGTTCCAAACAATTGCTGTTCAGTTAGAAGGGCATAATCATATTTTCACAAATGCAAGAGAAATACTCGGTATAGGTACAAAAGAGTGGTGGATTACGAAATCATTTACTACTCAAAACTTAGATAACCAAGAAGTGATGTCACATGCGATGCGTTTGTTAAGTGAGCATGATATCCACACGAAAGGAAATATGTATTGTGTTGGGACGTTTGATAATAAGACATTCTCATTTATCGACGTTGCAGAGAAAGTTAAGAAAAACTTTTTGAATGCTGCGTTATTATTTGCCCATGCCAGCAAAAAACTGGAATTGTCTTCAGAAGAGGAAGTGGAGGAACAAACAGAAGGTGATACGAGTCTAGAACTTGATGTGTTAGAACCGAACTTTCAATTTCAAGATATTTATCAGACGATATCGGATAGTCAATTAACTTTTTCAAAGGAAATTATTCGGGATTTGCATCTTAATTTAACCGCGTTGGATGATAAGCACTTTGTACTCTTAAGTGGAATTTCAGGTACAGGTAAAACTCAATTATGTCGATTATATACCAATGCCGTTTATGGACTTGAATATGAGAGCGAAAATCCGTATTTTACGATTATACCTGTACGTCCTGATTGGACCGATGCGAGTGCTTTGTTTGGTTACTATAGTTCGTTTGAAAAACGATATGTTAAAACAGAGTTCTTAAACGTTATTCTTAATGCTTTGAAAGAACGCGAAAAACCGCATTTCATTTTATTAGATGAAATGAACCTTTCCCGTGTCGAATATTACTTAAGTGACTATTTGAGTGCCGTTGAATCACGAAAGGAAATTCCGCTCCATCAAGACGATCATCTAGTGAATGAAGTACCTAAAAAGTTATTAATCCCACCTAATGTTTATATCTTAGGGACGATTAATGTGGATGAAACGACGCATTCGATTTCCGATAAAGTATTAGATCGCGCCTTTGTTATGACGTTGTCTGACGTGGATTTTGATACGTATTGGAAACGAGTAGATCAAGACTTGAAAGTTACTCTAGCGAAGGAATTTGGAATGCTTAAAGAACTACATCATACCTTAATAGATTATGAGCTTCATTTCGGCTATCGGACCATGGGAGAGATGCTGCAAAAATTATATGCCAACTATCAATTGCCAGATGATTTTCAGATGAATCCGATTGAGGCTTTGGATCGTGTTATTTCTGAAAAAGTATTAACAAAAGTGCGTGGCGATGAAAGAATTTCAGAAATGTTGATAAAACTTGAGCAATGGTTAATGCAAAACATAGACACTACGTCGGTTTCACTACAGCATGTGAAACGGATGCAAGAGGAGCTGGATTTCTATGGAGCGACTCAATTCTGGAGATAGTTTTCTTGAACTGTGGAATAATCACAACGGTTGGATCCCTTTTCAAGAGGCGTATTTAACAGAAGCAACTGAATATAAGCTCAGATATAACGGAAACCCAAGCGACGTTCGTATCCAAGGAATACCTTTGCCTTTTTATCATGGAGAAAAGGGTTACTTAGCGACATTCATTACCCCCTTTCAAAGCGGTTCCTTGAATGTCACCGTGAATGGTCAAGGGTATGAAACGTATATTTTTCCTGATTCACGGAAACTGACAGAAGAACAGTTCAACCAGATGCTCGAAGATATTTTGGAAGAAGCGAATAGTTGCTTTCAATTAAGTGGTTTAGAGATAAATGTAGATTCCACTGGGAGAAGCCGTGATATATCTTGGACACAATGGAGTTATTTAGACAAGTCCTTTCATCAGCTAAGACAAATCTTCAATCGTATTCAGCGACAACCGTTTCGTAGCTTAGAGAAACTACCCTTGATGATGAAAAGAGAAAAAGTGGAGCGCACAGAACGCGTCACATTACGCTGGCTCGATCAGAAGGGACATGGCAAGGATATTCCATTAAACGTACATACGATCAAAACTTTTGAAACAACTAATGTTTACGAAAATCAAGTGTTGAAGCAGCAAGTTCACTTATTGTATCGTCTGCTTCGTAAGTATGAGATGTTGAATCGAGACGACGTTGCTCGTAAAGCAAGAAGGTATAAATTAGTTGTCCAACGTTGGATCAACAGCCCCTTTTTAAAGGACATTACAGAGAACCAAGGACCATTTACGATTACGCAAAAGTTTAGAAAACACCCAGTGTATCGGATGTGGTATCAATGGTTTGATCAACTTTATAAACATGAACGAACAGGAATCGGCTTCGATTACCCTATTTCGTTAAAGGACACATTTCAACTTTATGAAATGTGGTGCTACATGCAGCTCGTGAAGCTTCTCAGGGAAGCTGGTTACGTCCAGGATACTCGGGAATTATATAAAACGACGAGAGAAGGTATTTTTCTAGACTTGGCTGAAAATCAAGAAAGTCGTATTCATTTACTTGGTGGAATGTCACTTTACTTTCAACGGTCTTATCAATACAATTCAAAGACCTTTCATACGTATACACAAAGAATGATTCCAGACATAGTACTTGAGGGGGCAACAGATATGATCGTTTTTGATCCAAAATATCGAGTACCAGACAATCTAGGAACAGCACTTGGTGAGATGCATAAATATCGGGATGGGATTATCCATCGAGATACAGGAAGTAGAGCAGTGAAGGGGGCTTATATCCTCACGCCTACACATGAAAATCAAGTAGAAACGATGAGGTATTTTCAAAATGATTTCCAAGAGATGTATCAGATGGGTGCTATTAAAATGGTGCCTGGGGAGATAGGGAATCAGTTGAAAAGAAAAGTTGAGCAATTTATAGAGAAAGTGTCAGTTTAAATTAAAGTAGTAAAAAATTTTATCTATTATTAAAAGACGTATTTATTAATTGTGCTCACAGTTATAGACACTGCTTAGATTAAAGAGAGCAGTGTCTATTTGACTGTTTTCGTTTGTTTATCCCGTTTAGCTGGAGCTACGAATCCCACTTCAACTACGTGGGATTCGCACATTATATAAACCCGTCGTTAATATAAAGAAATTGTTAGTTAATAGTTTCGAAATGGGATGTGATAGAAGGGAAGATATTAGAAGCAAATAATAGTTAGGACATAAACCTTTTAACAAGTGTGTTAATCGGTGTAATCGCAATTAAAGAAAAAAATTATAAAAACTATTGCGCCATGTTATTAATTTTGTTATATTATTCATTGTCGCTTCTGAAGGAGTGATAGAGAAAACAACTTGTAACAAAAAATTTTGTCTTTCGCAAAATAAATGTTGCAATAAAAAAATAATTATGATATATTCATAAACGCTGCTTCAATTTAAAGAAGCCATACACAATGAATGATCAAGTTACCAAAAAATAGTTATTGAAATGAAGTTGTTAGCATGATATGATATAACTCCTGTCGCTAACAACGACAAACAAAGTTCTTTGAAAACTGAACAAAAAGCCAAGCGAAATTAAGAGATACATGATATCTCGTCAATGTTTTAAAAACGTCACAGTGATGACGACCTTCGATTAAGAACGCGAACGTCCTGCTCCTGCGATTACTCGTCGCAAATTGATGCGAAGGAGTAATTTCAAGTAGAATTTGTTCGCAACATCGAAGCCAGCACATCCTGTGCAAGTGAGCTTATATCAAGCTATTTTCAATTTATTGGAGAGTTTGATCCTGGCTCAGGACGAACGCTGGCGGCGTGCCTAATACATGCAAGTCGAGCGGACCTTTCAAGAGCTTGCTCTTGAAAGGTTAGCGGCGGACGGGTGAGTAACACGTGGGCAACCTGCCCTGTAGACTGGGATAACTTCGGGAAACCGGAGCTAATACCGGATAATCAATCACACCACATGGTGTGATTGTAAAAGTTGGGTTTACCTAACACTATGGGATGGGCCCGCGGCGCATTAGCTAGTTGGTGAGGTAATGGCTCACCAAGGCGACGATGCGTAGCCGACCTGAGAGGGTGATCGGCCACACTGGGACTGAGACACGGCCCAGACTCCTACGGGAGGCAGCAGTAGGGAATCTTCCGCAATGGACGAAAGTCTGACGGAGCAACGCCGCGTGAGTGATGAAGGCCTTCGGGTCGTAAAGCTCTGTTGTTAGGGAAGAACAAGTACCGTTCGAATAGGGCGGTACCTTGACGGTACCTAACCAGAAAGCCACGGCTAACTACGTGCCAGCAGCCGCGGTAATACGTAGGTGGCAAGCGTTGTCCGGAATTATTGGGCGTAAAGCGCGCGCAGGCGGTCTTTTAAGTCTGATGTGAAAGCCCACGGCTCAACCGTGGAGGGTCATTGGAAACTGGAAGACTTGAGTACAGAAGAGGAGAGTGGAATTCCACGTGTAGCGGTGAAATGCGTAGAGATGTGGAGGAACACCAGTGGCGAAGGCGACTCTCTGGTCTGTAACTGACGCTGAGGCGCGAAAGCGTGGGGAGCAAACAGGATTAGATACCCTGGTAGTCCACGCCGTAAACGATGAGTGCTAGGTGTTAGGGGTTTCGATGCCCTTAGTGCCGAAGTTAACACATTAAGCACTCCGCCTGGGGAGTACGGCCGCAAGGCTGAAACTCAAAGGAATTGACGGGGGCCCGCACAAGCGGTGGAGCATGTGGTTTAATTCGAAGCAACGCGAAGAACCTTACCAGGTCTTGACATCCCTTGACACCTCTAGAGATAGAGCGTTCCCCTTCGGGGGACAAGGTGACAGGTGGTGCATGGTTGTCGTCAGCTCGTGTCGTGAGATGTTGGGTTAAGTCCCGCAACGAGCGCAACCCTTGATCTTAGTTGCCAGCATTTAGTTGGGCACTCTAAGGTGACTGCCGGTGACAAACCGGAGGAAGGTGGGGATGACGTCAAATCATCATGCCCCTTATGACCTGGGCTACACACGTGCTACAATGGATGGTACAAAGGGCAGCGAAACCGCGAGGTCGAGCCAATCCCATAAAACCATTCTCAGTTCGGATTGTAGGCTGCAACTCGCCTACATGAAGCCGGAATCGCTAGTAATCGCGGATCAGCATGCCGCGGTGAATACGTTCCCGGGCCTTGTACACACCGCCCGTCACACCACGAGAGTTTGTAACACCCGAAGTCGGTGGGGTAACCTTTTGGAGCCAGCCGCCTAAGGTGGGACAGATGATTGGGGTGAAGTCGTAACAAGGTAGCCGTATCGGAAGGTGCGGCTGGATCACCTCCTTTCTATGGAGTATTTACTCTAGTCGATGCATACTTCGGTATGTACGCTTTGGTCTTTTTTGTTCAGTTTTGAGAGAACTCAAAACTCTTTGATTAACTTTTTGCATCTGCGTCTAATAGCAACGCTTCGAAGTAAGCTTCCTCGATGCAAGGCCGCAAGAAGTATAACTTAGATGACTGTTCAAGTTGTAATTGAAGTCAGTTGCCTTGATCAGTTTTGAGAGAACTATCTCTCAAACAAGTTAAATGTTGTTTCCTTCAATTACCATTGAAACAAACACTTGATTTGTTATATAATATAAATCTGCTTTTGAGAAAAACTCAAAAGTTATTTTTATCTCTAAAATAGTTGAAACAAATAGAATTGTTCTTTGAAAACTGGATAATGACTAGAAATGACATCAAGATTTCACTGGGTTGCACTTCGGTGTAACCAAGAGTAACTTGAGTCGTCAAGAATTCAACAACCTTTATAAATTTCCTGATTTAAATTCAGGAGACACAAAGAGATGAATTAGAAACGAGAAGATCGAGGAAACGAGCTTTTGAGCAATGGAGCGTATGTTTAAAGGATACGTGAGTAGCGCAAAAAGCGAAGTTGACGAAGAGATTCGACATTTATCATTCATCGAATGGTTAAGTTATGAAGGGCGCACGGTGAATGCCTTGGCACTAGGAGCCGAAGAAGGACGGGACGAACACCGAAATGCCTCGGGGAGCTGTAAGTAAGCTTTGATCCGGGGGTATCCGAATGGGGGAACCCACCATCCGTAATGGGATGGTACCCATACCTGAATACATAGGGTATGAGGAGGCAGACCTGGGGAACTGAAACATCTAAGTACCCAGAGGAAGAGAAAGCAAATGCGATTTCCTGAGTAGCGGCGAGCGAAACGGAATTAGCCCAAACCAAGAGGCTTGCCTCTTGGGGTTGTAGGACGTCTCACATGGAGTAAGAAAAGACGATCATAGGCGAAGC